>NZ_LMFX01000045.1:0-256156 GCF_001426985.1 Caulobacter sp. Root1472
TCTTGTGGACGTTCATCCGGGGAGACCTCCGGCCAAGGTTGGAGCTTCGCAACCCCAGCTTCTCAGCCGCTCCCCGGGTGAACAACCTTCATAGCTTCGACATTTAGCCCACGTCCGTCATCCTCGGACTTGTTCCGAGGACCCCTGCTTCAACCGCGAAGAAGGCTGATCCGTGGGGCGGCGAGATCGCGGCCCCAACCCAACCGACGGCTCAGCGGGCCGAGGGGTCCTCGGAACAAGTCCGAGGATGACGAGCGTTGGAGATGGCGGCCGGAAAAGTTGGGGACAGGCGCGAGCGCCCGTCCCCAAGGTCCTCCTCCGAGGTCGGAGCTCAGTGGGCCGCGGCGACTTCGGACGCCGCCGGGGTCTTGGCGACCTGCACCGGGTTGCAGTCCGCCAGTTGCGCTTCGGACAGGGTCACGCCGCGATAGCCGAAGCTGGTGATCGGCCCCAGCTCGCGCGCCAGGCGCTTGCAGCTGCGCAGGGGCGGCAGCGACTTGACCTGGGTCGAGCGGCAGGTGTCGCCCTTGCAGCGCCAGACCGCGCCGTCGAACACGACGTGGTCCTGGGTGGCCGGAGCGCTGAGGGTCAGCCAGCCGTTCTGGGCCTTGGTTTCGGCCATGGCGGGGCCGCCCGTCGCGGCGAGGGCCGCGACGGCGATGATGAAGCTACGCATGATTTATCTCCTGGGGAGGAAGAAGCGGGGGGCGGCTGGGGACAGGCCCATGGGCCTGTCCCCGTTCAGGTCTCGGCTAGGCCGCGGCCTTGAACAGGGTGAATTCCTCGTCGAAGGCCCGCGCCACCGAGGGCCGGGTCTGCAGGCGGTCCCGATAGGCGGTCAGGGCCGGATAGGGCGTGAAGTCCAGGGCCAGGTAGCGGGCCCAGGTCAGCATCACGAACAGATAGGCGTCGGCGACGCTGAACCGGCCCTGCAGGAACTCGCGGCCCTTCAGGTGGGCGTCGAGATGGGCCAGGCGCTCGACCAGCCGCTCGCGGGCGAAGGCCTTGGCGCCGTCCGGAGCCTTGGAATTCAGCAGGGCGGTGAAGGCGCCGACGTGCAGCTCCGAACCGATGAAGCCGAGCCAGCTCTGCACCTTGCGGCGCTCGACGCCGTCGGGCGGGATCAGGCCGGCGGCCGGGAAGCGGTCGGCGATGTACTGCAGGATCACGGGGTTCTCGACGATCAGCTCGCCGTCGTCGGTGCGCAGCACGGGCACCTGGCCCAGGGCGTTGACGGTCAGGAACTCGGTCCCGTCCTCCACCCGCTTGGGCCGGGCCTTGGTGTCGACCTTCAGGAAACGGATGTCGGTGCCCGCCTCATAGGCCGCGATCCGCGTCGCCATCGAGCAGGCCATCGGTGAAAAGTAGAGATCCATCGAACCCTCCATTGCATTTCCGTACTGTTTCGCATAAAAATAACGACGGTCAAGGAATAAAATGCGAAACGGTACAAAAAGTAGAATTCGGCCAGGAGAGTCCGATGTCCGATAACGCCGTGAAACGCCGGGGCAGGCCCCGCGCCTACGATCCGGAAGTGGCCCTGGCCAAGGCCACGGACATCTTCTGGGCCCAAGGCTTCGCGGGCGCCTCGCTGGACGACCTGAGCGCGGCGACGGGCATGAACCGGCCCAGCCTGTACGGGGCGTTCGGCGACAAGCAGGCGCTGTTCAAGTCCGCGCTGGATCACTACATGGACAGCTCGCGGGCGGCGATGACCCAGGCGTTCCGCGGCGGCGGCTCGCTGCGCGAGGTCCTGACGCGGATCTACCACACGGCCCTGGGCTTCTACCTGTCGGACGACGCGGGCGGGCGAGGCTGTTTTCTGGCCAGCGCGGGCCTGGGCCAGGCGCTGATCGACGAAGAGGTGCGCCAGATCGTCGCCGACGGCATGCACGAGCTGGACCGGGGTATCGAAGGCCTGATGACGCGCCGTCAGGCCAGGGGCGAGCTTCCGCCGACGGTCGACCCCGTGGCGCTCGGCCGCGTGGCCAGCATGCTGATGAACGCCCTGTCGGTCCGCGCCCGGGCCGGCGAGACGCGCGAACAGCTGGAGGCCACGATCCCGGTCATGGTCGACCTGGTCTGCGGACCGGCGGGGACCGCGGACGGTTAAGGCGGGACCCGCGCCCATGAGCCGCCCTCGTCCTTCGACAGGCTCAGGATGAGGGCTACTTTGATGCGGCGGTTGAATTCGAATTCCTCATCCTGAGCTTGTCGAAGGACGGGGAATTCGCGCCACGGCGCCCAGTATCCGCGGCGCAAAGCCAGAACAGCAAGCATCGGAATGACGTCCCAGGTCATGGCGCGCATGCTCCTTTTCACGAAAGGAGACCGACCATGACCGCTTCTCAAGCTTCCACCGACGACGCGCGCTGGGAGGCCATGCGCCGCCGCGACCGCGACCTCGACGGCGCCTTCTTCATCGCCGTGCGCACCACCGGCGTCTATTGCCTGGCCAGTTGCGCCGGGCGGCCGCTGCGCAAGAACGTCGAATTCCACGACACCCGCGAGAGCGCCCGGGCCGCCGGCTTCCGCCCCTGCCTGCGCTGCAAGCCCGACCAGCCGCGCGAGACCCTGCGCTGGGCCACGGTTCCGACGACCCTCGGCCTGGCCCTGGTCGCCCGCTCGGAGGCTGGCCTGCGGCTGGTGACCCTGGGCGACGACCAGGCCGTACTGGTCCGCGACCTGGAACGCCGTTTCCGCTCGGCTCGGCTGACGCCCGACCCGGCCGGGCTGGAGGCCGAGCTCCGCGCCGTGGCGGCGGAGATCGACGGCCGGGGCGCGGCGCTGGACCTGCCGCTGGACGCTCGGGGCACGCCCCTGCAGCAGGCGGTCTGGGCGGCGCTGCGGGCGATCCCGGCCGGGACCACCGCCTCCTATGCCGAGGTGGCGCGGGCCATCGGCCGTCCGACCGCCGCCCGGGCCGTGGCCCAGGCCTGCGGGGCCAATCCGCTGGCGGTGCTCACCCCTTGCCACCGAGTGGTGCGGGCCGACGGCGGGCTGTCCGGCTATCGCTGGGGCGTCGCGCGCAAGGCGGCCCTGCTGGCCCGGGAAGCCCGCCTGAGCCAGGCGGCATGAGCCTGGACTGGACCCGCATCGTCGCCGAGCTCGACGCCCAGGGCTGGGCCCTGACCGGGCCGCTGCTGAAGCCCGAAACCTGCCAGCGGATCGCCGGCCTCTACGACCAGGAGGCCGGCTTTCGCAGCCGGGTGGTGATGGCCCGCCACGGCTTCGGCCAGGGCGAATACAAGTACTTCAGCTATCCCTTGCCCGACCCGGTGCAGAGGCTGCGCCAGGGGCTGTACGGGCCATTGGCCGCCGTCGCCAACCGCTGGATGCAGGCGCTGGGCGAGGAGCGGCGGTTTCCGGAAGAGCTGGACGACATGCTGGCCCGCTGCCACGCGGCGGGCCAGGCGCGGCCCACGCCCCTGCTGCTGACCTATGGCCCGGGCGACTACAACTGCCTGCACCAGGACCTCTACGGCGAGCACGTCTTCCCGCTGCAGGCCGCCTTCCTGCTGGACGAGCCTGGCCGCGACTTCGAGGGCGGCGAGTTCGTGCTGGTGGAGCAGCGCCCCCGCCAGCAGTCGCGGCCGCAGGTCGTGCCGCTGAAGCAGGGGGAGGGGGTGATCTTCGCGGTCCGTGACCGGCCCGCCACCGGCGCGCGCGGCGTCCACCGGCGGGTGCTGCGCCACGGCGTCAGCACCGTGCGCGCGGGCCGGCGGCGCGTGCTGGGGGTGATCTTCCACGACGCGACGTGAGCTCCACCGCCGTCATCCTCGGACCTGTTCCGAGGACCCCTGCTTCAACCGCGAAGAAGGTTGGTCCGAGAAGCGGTGAGGCTGCGGCCTAGCTCCAAACGACAGCTCGGCGGAACGAGGGGTCCTCGGAACAAGTCCGAGGATGACGGGGACCAGGGGCACGCATACGTGTCCCTGGTCCCCGAACGCCCTACAGCGTGCTCATGTCGATCACGAACCGGTAGCGCACGTCGCTCTTCTGCATGCGCTTGTAGGCGTCGTTGATCTGGTCGATGGCGATCGTCTCGATGTCGGCGACGATGCCGTGTTCACCACAGAAGTCGAGCATCTCCTGGGTCTCCTTGATCGAGCCGATCATCGAACCGGCCAGGGTGCGGCGGCCGGGGATCAGGGCGAAGGCGTTCAGCGGCACGGGCTCTTCGGGCGCACCGACCAGCACCATGGTCCCGTCGACCTTCAGCAGGCTCAGATAAGCGCCCCAGTCGATCCCGGCCGACACCGTGCAGATGATCAGGTCGAAGGTTCCGGCCAGGGTCTCGAAGGTCTTCGGGTCGCTGGTGGCGTGGTAGTGGTCGGCGCCCATCTTGAGGCCGTCTTCCTGCTTGGACAGGGTCTGGCTCAGCACCGTCACCTCCGCGCCCAGGGCATGGGCCAGCTTGACGCCCATGTGGCCCAGGCCGCCCAGGCCGACGATGGCCACCGACTTGCCGGGGCCGGCGTTCCAGTGGCGCAGCGGCGAATAGAGGGTGATGCCGGCGCACAGCAGCGGCGCGGCGGCGTCCAGGGCCAGGTTGTCGGGGATCGACAGCACGTAGCCTTCCTTGACCACCATGTGGTCGGAATAGCCGCCGTAGGTCGGCAGATCGCTGCCCGGCTCGAAGCCGCTGTAGGTCAGGACCAGGCCGGGCATGTACTGCTCGCGGTCCAGGTCGCGGGCGGCGCAGGTGGTGCAGCTGTCGACGAAGCAGCCGACCCCGACGCGGTCGCCTTCCTTGAAGCGGCTGACCTTGGACCCGACGGCGGTGACGACGCCGGTGATCTCGTGGCCGGGCACGATCGGATAGACGCTCTGGCCCCAGCCGTTGTCGACCATGTGGATGTCGGAGTGGCAGACGCCGCAATGCTTGATGGCGATGACGACGTCGTCGTCATTGGGCTCGCGGCGGTCGAAGGTGAAGGGGGTCAGCGGGGCGGACGCGGTCGCGGCCGCGTAGCCTTTTGCGATGGCCATCGGATAGTCCTCGAAGGTTCAGGGGGAGATGAACGGGCGGGGGTGTGCCATGCGGAGCCCGTCGGGCGGTAGGCCGATCCTGCTCGCTTGATGCACGATCCTGCCAATCACGAGGTCGACGACCCGAAAGCTCTCCGCTGGCCCTCGCGCCGCCGCGTCCCTACATGCGCTAGCGTTGACGCGCCCGTCTCCGCCCGGTACCGCCCCTGTCCATGACCGACCTGCCCCCTGGCCTCTCCGCCCTTGCCGACCGCTATGACGTGCTGCTGTGCGACGTCTGGGGGGTGATCCACAACGGGGTCGAGAGCTTCCCGGAGGCCTGCCAGGCCCTGGTCGAGTGGCGGACCCGCCACGGGCCGGTGATCCTGATCTCCAACTCGCCTCGCCCGTCCGAGCACGTGGTCGAGCAGCTGGACCGCCTGGGCGTGCCGCGCGAGGCGTGGAGCGCCTTCGTGACCTCGGGCGACGCCACCCGCACCCTGCTGGCCGCCCGCGCCCCCGGCCCGGCCTGGATCGTCGGCCCCGACCGCGACATGCCGCTCTATGACGGCCTGGGCCTGGAGACCGCCGGCCCCGAGGACGCGGCCTTCGTCGCCGTCACCGGCATGGTCGACGACGAGAACGAGGTCCCCGACGACTATCGCGACCGCCTGGCGATCGCCGCCGAGCGCGGCCTGACCCTGATCTGCGCCAATCCCGACCGGGTGGTGCAGCGCGGCTCGCGGCTGATCTATTGCGGCGGCTCGCTGGCCGACCTCTACGAGGTCCTGGGCGGCGAGGTGCTGATGGCCGGCAAGCCCTACAAGGCGATCTACGACCTGGCCCTGGCTGAGGCCGAGGCGCTGAAGGGCGGCCCGGTCGACCGCACGCGGGTCCTGTGCATCGGCGACGGGGTGATCACCGACGTCAAGGGCGCCCACGACCAGGGCCTGGCCTGCCTGTTCATCGCCAAGGGCATCCACGGCGAGCACGCGGTCGGTCCCGACGGTCGCCTGGATCCGGCCCGGGTCGAGGGCCTGCTGGCCGCCGAGCGGGTGGGCGCGACCCACGCCATGGCCGACCTGGTCTGGTAGGACCGATCGTCAGCCACAGGAAGAAAGAGAAGAGGGCGTCATGCCGGGACTGTTTCTCGAGGATCTCAGCGTCGGCCAGTCGGCCGAGCTGGTCCGCGCCGTGGCCGAGGCCGACCTGGTCGCCTTCGCCGAGGTGACCGGCGACACCAACCCGGTGCACCTGGACGCCGACTACGCCGCGACCACCAGCTTCGGCGAGCGCATCGCCCACGGCATGCTGTCGGCCGGCTACATCTCGGCGGTGCTGGGCACGACCCTGCCCGGGCCGGGCGCGGTCTACCTGTCGCAGTCCCTGGCCTTCAAGCGGCCGGTGCGGATCGGCGACGAGGTCACGGCCCGCGCCACGGTGACGGCCATCGACGCGGCCAAGGCCCGGGTGACCCTGGCCACCACCTGCCTGGTGCGCGGCAAGGCCGTGGTCGATGGCGAGGCCGTGGTCCTGGTTCCGCGCCGGACGACCGCCTAAGGACGAAATGCTCAATGCCGAGTCACTCTTTCTCCGCTCATCCCGGCGAATGCCGGGACCCAGATCCCAAAGCGTCCGAGTGGGCTGGAAAAACTCGGCGTTCCTGGAGCCCGGCTCAAAGCCATTCCATCTGGGTCCCGGCATTCGCCGGGATGAGCGGATCGGGGTTTAATGGCCAACCCGGCGTAAGGACGTCCGCATGCCCCTGAAGACCATCCACGGCTGGAAGGACCTGCCCGAAGAGGATCGCGGCGCGGCCGTGGCCCTGGGCAATTTCGACGGCGTGCACCGCGGCCACCAGCAGGTGATCGCCCAGGCCGCGAAAGCGGCGCTGGCCGGCAGGACGTCGCTAGGCGTGGTCACCTTCGACCCGCACCCGCGCCGGCTGTTCCGGCCGACCGAGCCGGCCTTCAAGCTGATGACCCACAACCAGCAGGCCCGCGCGCTGGAGGCCCTGGGCGTGGACCGGCTGTACCTGCTGCCGTTCGACTTCGAGATGGCCAGCTTCGGCGACCGCGAGTTCGTGGAAAAGGTCTTGGTCGGTGGTCTAGGCGTGAAGCATGTCGCCGTCGGCTTCGACATCTCGTTCGGCCGGGGCCGCACCGGCAGCGCCGACCTGATGAAGGCCTATGGCGCGGAGTACGGCTTCTCGGTCTCGGTGGCCGAGCCGGTCGCCAACCGCGAGGGCGAGAAGTTCTCCTCGACCGGCGTGCGTGACGCCCTGCGCGACGGCCATCCCGAGGGCGCGGCGCGGATCCTGGGCCGGCCGTTCGCGATCGAGGGCGTGGTCCGCCGCGGCCAGCAGCTGGGCCGTCAGCTGGGTTTCCCCACGGCCAATGTCGAGGTCGAGGACTATGTGGTGCCCAAGCTGGGCGTCTACGCCACCCGCACCCGTCTGCCCGACGGCCGCGAGGTGCCGGGCGTGGCCAACCTCGGCAACAACCCCACCACCGGCGAGGTCGAGACCCGGCTGGAGACCTGGCTGTTCGACTTCGACGAGGATCTCTACGGCCAGGTCATCGAGACCGACCTGATCGCCTTCCTGCGTCCCGAGCTGAAGTTCGACAGCATCGAGCTGCTGGTCGAGCAGGTGCTGCGCGACGAGGTCGCGGCCCGGGCGATCGTCGCGCCGGCGTTCTAGGGCGGGTCGACCGCCAGGAAATCGTCCTCCCCCTCCAAACCTTCGCTCCAGAGCCCCAATTTCCCCGGTCTCGGCGCCTCAACAATGGTGGAGCCTACCTGTCCGTCCGCCAATGGGGGTCAATATTGTCGGGTATGCGACTTAATCAGGCATAACATCGTCCTGGCTTGGGGAAATACGGATAACGCCGATCTTTCCCCATGGACGCAAGCCGCGACCGTCCCTACACTTTTAGCGTCAGTGTTGGAGGGGGAGGATTTCCGGTGCGGGCCGAGGTTCGAGCAAAAGATCTGTGGCGATCGGCGCGCCGCGCCAGCCGCCTGCTGCTGCCGCCCCGGCCGGCCCTGACCTCGCTGGAGGGCAAGATCCTGGCCTCGGCCTGGGCCCTGGCCGCCCTGACCACCCTCAGCGTCGCCCTGGCCCAGGGCGTGCGCATGTTCCTGTTCTCGGCCCTGGCCGTCCTGTTCGGCACGCTGGCGGCGCTATGGATGCTGGACGGCTTGGCGCGGCGGTAGGGACTCCCAAAATTCTCGCCATCCCGGAAGCGTCGCACAGGCTGTCCGGACCCCAGGGACTGGGCGAAGGCCTTGCGGCCGCCCCGGGTCCCTAGCGTCGCGAAAGCCCCCAGGTGGAGGGCGATCGCGCCAGCTGATCCGCGCCGGGGTCGAGCTCTCTTCGTTCGTGTCCGCCGCGCCGCGACATCGCGCCATCCAATCGCCGCATGACAGCGTGACCTTGGACTGATAATCGTTCGCAAGTTTTTCCGGTGCGACCATGTCCGACGCTCTCAGCCTAGCCCCAGACTTCACCGACATCCCCGCCTCGCGCGGGGCCGAGAGCCCGCTCAGCCAGGCCCGCAAGGGCCAGCGGGGGGTGATCGTGCGGGTCGGCGGCGAGACCGGGCGGTCGGAGTCGATCGATCCCGAGGAACTGGAGCGCCGGCTGCTGGAGATGGGCTTCGTCGAGGGCGCCGCGTTCGAGGTGCTGCACGAGGGCCTGTTCGGCCGCGACCCGATCGCCGTGCGCATCGACGACATGCGCGTGGCCCTGCGCCGCCGCGAGGCCGCCGCCGTCACCGTCCAGTTCGAAGAGGCCTGACGTCTTGACCGACACCGCCGTCTCGCGGCCCGCGCGCCTGGCGCTGGTCGGCAATCCCAATTCCGGCAAGACAGCCCTGTTCAACGCCCTGACCGGCAGCCGCCAGAAGGTGGCCAACTACGCCGGCGTCACCGTCGAGCGCAAGGAGGGCGTGCTGACCATGGCCAGCGGCCGCGGGGCCCACGTGCTGGACCTGCCGGGGACCTACAGCCTGCGGGCCCGCAGCCCCGACGAGGTGGTCACCCGCGACGCGGTGCTGGGCAAGCTGGCGGGCGAGGCCGCGCCCGACGTGCTGATCTGCGTGGCCGACGCCACCAACCTGCGGCTGGTGCTGCGGCTGGTGCTGGAGCTCAAGCAGGTGGGCCGGCCGTTCGTCCTGGCGCTCAACATGTTCGACATCGCCCAGCGCCAGGGCCTGCGGATCGACCTGGAGCGGCTGTCGGCCGAGATCGGCGCGCCGATCGTCACCACCGTGGCCACTCGCAAGCGCGGCCTGGAGGAGCTGGTCGCCAAGGCCGACGCGCTCTCCGTGAGCCATGCGGGCGAGCACGAGAACGTCTGGCGCGAGCCGACCGCCGCCGAGATCCGCGCCGCCCACCGCGAAGCCCAGCGCATCGTCAAGGCCTGCGTCCGCCCGCCCGAGCGACCGGACACCGTCACGGGCAAGGTCGACGCGGTGCTGCTGCACCCGGCCGCCGGCCTGCTGATCCTGGGCCTGCTGCTGTTCGTGATGTTCCAGGCGGTGTTCACCTGGGCCGAGCCGCTGATGGGCCTGATCGAGGCGGGCTTCGCGGCCCTGAGCGCCGGCGTCGCCGCCGTCCTGCCGCACGGCCTGTTCCAGAGCCTGATCACCGACGGCCTGATCGCCGGGGTCGGCAGCGTGCTGGTCTTCCTGCCGCAGATCGTGATCCTGTTCTTCTTCATCCTGGTGCTGGAAGACAGCGGCTACATGACCCGCGCGGCCTTCCTGATGGACAAGATCATGGGCGGGGCGGGCCTGCACGGCCGGGCGTTCATTCCGCTGCTCTCAAGCTTCGCCTGCGCCATTCCCGGCATCATGTCGACGCGGGTGATCGACAACAAGCACGACCGGCTGACCACCATCCTGGTCGCTCCGCTGATGACCTGTTCGGCGCGGATCCCGGTCTACACCCTGATCATCGCCGCCTTCATTCCGCACACCAAGGTCTGGGGCGTGCTCAGCCTGCCGGGCCTGGTGATGTTCGGCCTCTACGCCAGCGGCATCGTCAGCGCTCTCGTCGTGTCGTTCGTGATCCGCAAGATCTTTTGGCGCGGCACGGTCGAGCCGTTCATGATGGAGCTGCCGACCTACCGCTGGCCCGAGCCGCGCAACGTGCTGCTGAACCTGTGGACCCGGGCCCGGATCTTCATCGAGCGGGCCGGCCGCATCATCCTTCCGCTGATGGTGCTGGTCTGGGTGCTGTCGACCTTCCCCTATCCGCCGGCGGGCGCGACGGGACCGGCCATCGACTACAGCTTCGCCGGGCGGATCGGGCACTTCATCGCGCCCGTCATGCAGCCCATCGGCTTCAACTGGCAAATGACCGTCGCGCTGATCCCCGGTTTCGCGGCCCGCGAGGTGGCGGTGGCCGCCCTGGGCACCGTCTACGCCGTGGGCGGCGACGACGAGGCCGGCACCAACCTGGGCGTCCTGCTGTCGCACCAGTGGTCGCTGGCCACGGCCCTGTCGTTCCTGGCCTGGTACGTCTTCGCCCCGCAATGCGCCGCGACCCTGGGCGTGGTCAAGCGCGAGACCAACGGCTGGCTGTGGCCGACCGTGATGTTCCTCTACATGACCAGCCTGGCCTACCTGGCCTCGTTCATCGTCTACCACGTGGCCGTGGCGATGGGGGCGGGGTAGCAACCGCCGTCGTCAGCCGGGACAGGCTTCGACTCAGTTCCCCGCCTGGGCCAGCTGCAGCGCCGCCTGGTACTCGGCCGCGGTGATCGGCTTGGTCTTCAGGGTGAAGCGGTTGTCGGTCGTCCCCAGCAGGGCGCGGGTCGGGATCACGTGGCGGTCGATGCCGCCCTCCAGGGTCAGCACCGCGTCGCGCCAGAAGGCGTCCTGCTTGAAGTAGAAGCAGTGGGCCGTGGCCGGGTTGACCCGCTGGGCGAGGCTGAGGTCCAGGCCGTTGAACAGCGCGCTGCAGTCGATGTCGCAGAACGAGGCGGGCGCGTCGGCCGGCAGGCCCACCCGCCCGGCCCGCGGCGTCGGTTCGCCGTTCTTAAGGTCCGAGATCTTCAGCACGCTGTCGAAGCGGTTCGAATAGAGGGTGGTCCGGCCGACATACTTGTTGAACCAGCGGCCGCCGTCCTGGTCGGCCGACAGGCTGCCCTGCGAGACGTCGCCGGCCACCAGCAGCAGCTGCGAGATCGACCAGGCCTTGGCGTTGGTCTTGACGTCCTGGTAGGCCCAGCTGAACGCCTGGCGCACTACGAAGGCCCCCATCGAATGGGCCATGAGGCTGACCCGCACCTGGCAGTCGGGCACGATGGCGCCGACGAACATCGCCAGGGCCGAGTCGATCAGGGCGTTGGCGCTGGCCCGGGCGTTGCTGCGGTCGGCGTAGTAGCCCAGGGTTTCGCCCAGGGACGGCCAGTCGTAGCTGACATAGACCCCGGTCCAGCCATGCGCCGCCAGCTTGGCGCGGTTGTCGGCGTCGCCCTTCAGGGCGTCCTTGAAGCTGGTGTTGAAGCCGTGGACATAGAACAGCAGGTCGCCGCGGGGCAGGCCCTGCGGGGTCTTCTCGGTGAAGCTGTCCAGCACCGCCTTGCGCCAGGCGGTGGGGCTGAGCGCGGTCTGGGCGCCGTCGTCGCCGATCCTCAGGTAGCGGGCCGGACCGATCTTGCTGTCGTCGGCCTTGGCGCGAAGCGAAATCATGAACCCGGCCATGTCGCCCTCTCCCCGGTCTGGCTCTCGGCTCCACCTTAGCGCGAAGGGGGCGGGGAGTCTCGACGCCCCTCGATGGATTTAGGCCCTCAAGGCCGTGCCTGGTCCTCATCCTTCGACAGGCTCAGGATGAGGGCCATTGGCAGGCTCGGCAGTCGAAAACCTGATCCTGAGCTTGTCGAACGACGGGCTTCCGGCCCCTGGACCTGTGTCGATCCGCCTAGCCGGAGGGAAGGCCCCGCCAGCTGTGCGCCGCGACGACGCCCGGCCAGGTCGGGGCCTGGAACATGGTCAGGTGGATGGCCACGCCCAGGGTCAGCCACCAGGGCGTCAGCCAGCGGCCCTTGAGGCCGTCCTAGAGGATCAGCCCAACCAGCACCGCTTCGACGGTCCAGCAGCCGGCGGCAGGGCTTGGTTCTCGATATGTTCCATGCTAAGTTGCGGATATGACGATCCAAGTCGACATCGATGCGTCGGGCGCGCGCGATCAACTGCTCGCCCATATCGACGCGGGCGAGGAGGTCACGTTGGTCCGCGACGGCAAGGTCCTGGCGGTCGCGACGCCGGCCGGACCTTCGGAGAAACGCCAGCGCCAGCTCGGCGTCTGGGATCACCTGAATCTCGACCTGCCCGAAGGCCTTTTTATCGGACCCGATCCCGAAACCCTGGCGGCGGTCGACGGGCCCATCTTTCCATCCGACGATGAAGCTGCTGCCTGATACGCACGCCCTGATCTGGGCCTTGGCCCAGTCGCGCCGTCTGCCGCCGAGACTCGCCGCATTGCTGATGGACACCGACAACGACGTGCTGGTCAGCGTCGCGTGCGCTTATGAGATCGAGTTCAAGCGATCGCGCAGCGCCGAACTCGGCCTCCTGCCGGCCGATATCGAGGACGCGGTGCGCCGGCTCGATTTCGCCTGGTTGCCTGTCGACGCACGCCACGCGGTGGTGGCGGGGCGGTTGCCGCGCCAGCACGGCGACCCTTTCGATCGACTGATCGCCGCCCAGGGACTCGTTGAGAACGCCACGGTGATCACCCGGGACCGCAACTTGTCGGCTACGGCGTCCCGACCCTCTGGTAGCCCCTACCGCGTCGGGACCGGGTGCTCGCCGCGGTAGTCGTAGAAGCCGCGGCCGGCCTTCTTGCCCAGCCAGCCGGCCTCGACATACTTCACCAGCAACGGGCAGGGACGGTACTTGCTGTCGGCCAGGCCCTCGTGCAGCACGTTCATGATGCTGAGCACGGTGTCCAGGCCGATGAAGTCGCCCAGCTCCAGCGGGCCCATCGGATGGTTGGCGCCCAGCTTCATGGCGGTGTCGATCGCGTCGACGGTGCCCACGCCCTCGTACAGAGTGTAGATCGCCTCGTTGATCATCGGCACCAGCACGCGGTTGACGATGAAGGCCGGGAAGTCCTCGGCGTTCGAGGTGATCTTGCCCAGCGACTTGGCGAAGGCCACGGCCCGCTCGTAGGTCGGCACGTCGGTGGCGATGCCGCGGATGATCTCGACCAGCTTCATCAGCGGGACCGGGTTCATGAAGTGCAGGCCGATGAACCGCTCCGGGCGGTCGGTGGCGCTGGCCAGCCGGGTGATCGAGATCGACGAGGTGTTGGAGGCCAGCAGGGTGTTCTCGCCCAGGTGCGGCTGGAGATTGCGGAAGATCGACTTCTTGATCTCCTCGTTCTCGGTCGCCGCCTCGATGGCCAGGTCGGTCGCGCCGACCAGGGCCAGGTCCTCGGCGGCGGTGATCCGCGCCAGGGCCGCGCTCATGGCCGACTCGTCGATGATGCCGCGATGCACCTGGCGGGCCAGGTTCTTCTCGATCAGGGCCAGGCCCGCCTCGATGCGCTCGCGGGAGACGTCATGCAGGCGCACGTCATAGCCACCGAGGGCGACGACATGAGCGATGCCCGACCCCATCTGGCCAGCGCCGATCACGCCGACCGTCTTGATATCCGTCATTCAGACAAGCCTTGCTATTGGGCCTTGCTCGCGGCGAGGACAGGCGTCGCGCGCTCGCCCCGGCGTTCATGCCCGCTTTTCTAGCACGAGCAACCCCACAGTCGCCAAGGCTTTGCTGCGACGCAGCGCAAACGGGCGGTGGAGCGGCTCTGGCGACCGGCGTCAGACTCCGTCTAGGTTGCGTCAATGACCCCTTTGCGCCTCTCCCGCCGCCACGCGCTAGCCCTGGCCGCCTCGGCCGCCGCCGCCCCGGCTCTCGCCGCCGAAACCGCCGCCGCGGAAGACTGGAAGGCTCTGGCCGCCGACGTCCGCGCCGAGTTCCAGTGGGCCTGGCAGAGCTATGTCGCCAAGGCCTGGGGCAAGGACGAGATCAACCCGGTCAGCGGCACGTCGTCGTCGTTCTTCGTCGAGGGCCACGACCTGGGCCTGTCGCTGGTCGAGGCGCTGGACACCCTGTGGATCATGGGACTGGACGCCGAGTTCCAGGCCGGGGTCGACTGGGTCAGGCAGAGCCTCGACTTCGACGTTGACGGCGACGCCCAGGTGTTCGAGACCAATATCCGCCTGGTCGGCGGCCTGCTGTCGGCTCACCTGGCTTGCGGCGACCCCATGCTGCTGGAGAAGGCCCGCGACCTGGCCGACCGCCTGGCCAAGGCGTTCGCGGCCTCACCCCACGGCCTGCCCTGGCGCTATGTGAACCTGCGTACCGGCGCGGTCCGCGACCCGGAGACCAACCTGGCCGAGATCGGCACCTACCTGTCCGAATTCGGGGTGCTGAGCCAGCTGACCGGAGACCGCAAGTATTTCGACATGGCCAAGCGCGCCATGCGCCACGCCCTGGACCGCCGCTCGAAGATCGGGCTGATGGCCGCCAATCTCCACGCGACAACCGGCCAGTTCACCAGCCGCAACGCCAGCATCGACGTCTATGCCGACAGCTTCTACGAATACCTGTGGGACGCCTGGGAGCTGTTCGGCGACGCCGACTGCAAGCGCTGGGCGGTCGAGTGTGTCGACGCCCAACTGGCCCATCAGGCCAAGCGCTACGATGGCCGGCTGTGGTTCCCGATGGTCGATTTCGAAACCGGGGCCGTGACCTCCACGGCCCAGAGCGAGCTCGCCGCCTATTATGCCGGCCTGCTGGGCCAGGTCGGTCGCAAGGCCCAGGGCGACGACTACTTGGCGTCCTTCACCGACTTGCAGGCCAGGTTCGGGGTGATCCCCGAGTCGATCGACGTGACCACGGCGCAGCCGCGCCGCAAGGCCACGGGCCTGCGCCCGGAATATCCCGACGCCTGCCTGAACCTCTGGCTGCTCGACCGCGACGAGCGTTGCCGCAGGTTGGCGGCCATCCACTATCGCCAGATGAAGGCCACCAGCCGCGCCGCCTTCGGCTACACGGCCCTGAAGGACATCACCACCCGGCCGATGACCCAGGGCGACAACTGCCCCGGCTACTGGTGGTCCGAGCAGATGAAATACTACTACCTGCTGTTCTCCGACACGCCGCGCATCGATTACCGGACGCTGCAGCTGAGCACCGAGGCCAACGTGCTGCGCGGGTTTCGGCGGGGGTAGGGACGCCGCATCCATCCGACAGGGAAGCCGACCATGCGCCGACGAACATTCCTCGCCGGAACGGCCGCGACGGCCGGCGCCGCCGCCTTTCCCGCGTCGGCCGCGGGCGACCGGGACGTCGCGACCCTGGCTCTGGTCACCGCCGCGGCGGACCGGCAGGCGGCCGCGATCCTGTCCAAGCCCGACGCCGGCGGCGGCGGATGGGGCGCGCGCGGCGTGCTTCGCCAGATGCGCCGCCTGACGACGCCGTTCGTCTGGCCGAGCTCGAACGCTTTCCACGACGACGCTCTGCTCGCGCCGATCGAGGCGCTGCTGGCCAAGGTGGAGGCCGCCCAGCACGACGACGGCACGTTCAGCGCCGGCAACCGCCACTCGCCGCCCGACACCGCCTTCCTGATCGGCGACATGGCGGTGGCGGCCGCCGGCCTGCGCGCGGACCGGCGGCCCGAGAGCCAGGCCTTCGCCGCGCGGCTGATGGCGATGATGCGCAAGGCCGGCCCGGCCCTGGCGACCGGCGGTATCCACACGCCCAACCATCGCTGGGAGCTGTGCGCGGCGCTCGCCAGGATCGACCAGGTCGCCCCCGATCCCGCCTATCGGGCCCGCATCGACCAGTGGCTGGCCGAGGGCGTCGACATCGACGCGGACGGTTTGCATTCCGAGCGAAGCGCGATCTACGCCTCCGAGGTCAGCAACCCGTCGCTGCTGGCGCTGGCTCGCCTGCCGGGCCTGGCCGGGCTGCGGGACCTTGTGCGGCGCAATCTCGAGACCACGATCGCCCTGGCCGAGCCGTTCGGGGGCGAGGTGGAGACGGTGCAGGCGCGTCGCCAGGACCAGGATCAGCGTCGGCAGACCCTGCACGCCTACTATCTGCAGTTCCGCGAACTGGCCCTGCTGGACGGCGATCGCCGTTTCGCCGGCGTGGCGCGCTGGATCGAGCGCAACGACAACGGCCGGCTGGCCGACGTCCTGGCCGACTTCATCGACACGCCCGAACTCGCGCGACCCCTGCCGGCGGAAGCCCCGCCGTTCCTCGACCTGGGTCGTCAGTTCAAGACCGTGGGGCTCGTGCGCCAACGGCGCGGCCCGATCACCGCCAGCCTGTACGCCGGCAGCGACTGGTACGCCGACGGCGCGCCCTCGGCGTTCTACAACACGATCGGTTCGGGGCTGGCCACCAACCCCACGCTGATGCGGCTGTGGAAGGGCGGCCTGGTGGTGGACGCGGTGCGGCTGATCCCGGACTTCTTCAACATGGGCCATTTCCGCCCGTCCGAGATCGCGATGGAGCCCGACGGCGCCGTTCGCATGGGCGGCGAACTGGCCGTGCCCTACTACCAGCCGATGCCGGCCGACCGGCGCCGGCCGGACGGCGCCTACGCCCTGAGTCCTTCGATCGACGGGCGCTTCACCAGCGCGCTCGATTTCAGCCATCGGCCCGCGACCTTCCACCGGCTGGGCGTCCGGATCCTGGTCAGGCCCGAGCCGGACGGTTACGGCCTGCTGTTCGAAAGCACGGGGGAGGAGATGGTCGACATGACCCTGGAGCTGACCCTGCGCGACGGCGGGATCCTGGAGGGCGCCCGCCCCCTGGCCGACGGCGGCTTCCACCTGGTGGAGGGGCAGGCCAGCTATCGCCTGGGCGACGAGCGCCTGCTGATCGGGCCCGGCAACGGCGAAGGCGTGGTGAAGGTCAGTTCCGGCGAGACCTACAGTTGGGCCGGCGGACGCCTGCAACTCCCCGGCCAGCGGCTCTACGTCACCGGGCGCACGCCCCTTCGCTATGCGCTGCGGTTGGCCTTCGCCTGAGCTACCCCGCCAGGAACGCCGCCAGGGCCGCCACCGTCTCCGGGCCCGGCGCCTCGATCGCCGGCACGTGGCCGCCGGGGCTGGAGAGGAACGGCAGGTTCTCGGCGGCGGCGAAGGCCTGCATCGGCGGGGCGTAGGGGTCCTGGTCGCCGTCCCACAGCAGCACCGGAAAGCCGCCGTCCAGGACGGCCTGGCGCGCGCCGTCCAGCTGGGCCAGGGCCTCGAAACAGGCGCGCATGGCCGGCTCGATCTCCGGCGTCACCCAGGCGACCAGCGCCGGGGCCGTGGCGCGGGCGAAGGCCCAGAACAGGTCGAAGGTCAGCGGCCCGTTCGGGGTCTTGGGAACCCCGTTCAGCAGGTCCCAGCCGCCAACCACCAGGCGCGAGAGCTTTTCGGGGTGATGCTTGGCCAGCCCCACCGCCATCCACGCGCCCATCGAATAGCCGAGCACGGCGGCCTTCTCTTCGCCCAGGGCGTCGATCACCGCGGCCAGGTCGCCGGCCCGCTGGTCCTGGGCGTAGAGGGCCGGGTCGACGGGCTTGTCGCTCTGGCCGTGACCCAGGGAGTCGACGCAGGCGACGCGCTGGCGGCCGACCAGGGCGTCAACCACGCCATTGGCCTTCCAACTGGCGGCGTCCATGAACAGGCCGTGCTGCAGGACGACCAGCGGGCCCTCGCCCTCGACGGTGTAGTGAATGCGCTGGCCGCGATGGGTGACGAAGGGCATCGGGAACTCCGCAGCGGGCTTGAGCCCGACCGCTAGCGCAGGAATCCCCGTCGAGCCATCGCGAAGTTCACGCCGCCCGCGCGTGCGGGGCCCGCGCCGACGCCAGGCCCACGTCCGCCAGATAGGCCTCCAGCCGCGCGCCGCCGGCGGCGGGCAGGATCGCGCCGACATAGCCGTCCGGCCGGATCAGCACCAGGTCGCCCTCGGCCAGGCCGTAGGTCGCGCCCAGGGCGTCGTCGGGGTCCTGGAACGCGCCGTCCTCGCCGACCGTGTGGACGCGCAGGCCCGGACGCGGGGCGGGCAGGCGGGCCGAGCCCGTCGTCCGGGCCACCAAGGTCCAGTGCGGGCCGGCCAGCAGGTCGAACAGCCGGGTGGGACGCCCGGCCGCGCCGCGCAGCACGCCATCGGGGGCGCGGTCGCCCGGCTGCAGGGCGGTCTCAGGGCGGTTAGCCGGCGAGGTCATGGCCAGGGACGAGAGCCGGTAACCCAGGTCCAGCTGGTGCACCTCGCGGCCGCGCTTCATGTCGCCTTGCCGGGCCTTGTCCAGCAGGTCCGTGGCCAGGCCCAGCATGCTGGCGGCGATTGGGCGGCGTTCTTCCTCGTAGGTGTCGAGCAGGGCGTCGGTGGCGCCGGCCAGCACGGCCGCCAGCTTCCAGCCCAGGTTATAGGCGTCCTGCAGGCTGGTGTTCAGCCCCTGGCCGCCGGTCGGCGGGTGGATGTGGGCGGCGTCGCCCATCAGCAGCACGCGGCCCACGCGGTAGCGGTCGGCCAGGCGGGCGTTCATGCTATAGGCCGAGGCCCAGGCGACGTTCCCCACCGTCAGGCCGCCAGTCGGCCAGCGCGCGTCGACGAGGGCCTGCAGGCCGGCTGTCGACAGGTCGATCTCACCCCTTTCGCCTTCCGGCGGGATCGGCGCCTGCAGCTGGAACAGGTCGGTGCGGGGCAGGGGGCAGAAGCTGATCTGCCGGCTCATGTCGCCCTCTGCGGACCGGTGCCAGGCGTCGCGCGACAGGCCGTCCAGCTGGATGTCGGCGACGATGGCCCGCACGCCCAGGGTCTGGCCGGGGAAGCCGATGCCAAGCGTCCGGCGCACGAACGAGCGGCCGCCGTCGCCGCCCACGAGGTAGCGGCAGCGGACGGTCTCGATCCCGTCCGGTCCGGCGACCGTAGCCGTGACGCCCTCGGCGTCCTGGGTAAAGCCGGTCAGTTCGCAGCCGTACGCGACCGCGCCGCCCAGCTCGGCCAGGCGCTCGCGCAGCACCGCCTCGGTGCGGAACTGGGGGACCATCAGCGGCATGCGATAGGGCTCCTCGACCGTCGGCGCGGCCAGAACGATCTCCTGGCTGTCGATGGAGGTCCCGTCGGCGCGGTGCAGCCGCTGCGGCGGGTAGAGGCCGCCGGCCGCGACCATACGGTCGAGGACGCCGAGGTCCTCGAACACCTCCTGGGTGCGGGGCTGGATCCCCTTGCCGCGCGAGCCGGCGAACGGGGCCGGCAGCTTGTCGACCAGCCGCAGCGACACGCCGCGCCGGGCCAGGTCGATGGCCAGGGTCAGGCCGGCCGCGCCGGCGCCGCAGATCAGGACCTCGATGGCCGCTTGCTTGTTCATGGTCGCCTCGATATGTGTGTATTGTGCACACATATCGAGGTCGCCGGACGCGTGTCAACAAATAACGTGCAAAATACACATATCCTGCAGGCCATGCCGCAGCTTCACCGGTCGCTGATCGACATCGCCAGCGCGCTGAACCGGCCCGAGAACGACGCGGCCATGTTGGACAAGGCGGGGCTGTCGCTGGAGCGCGCCCTGTTCCCGCTGCTGGTGCTGGTCGAGCGGCTGGGGCCGATCGGGGTGGTCGACCTGGCTGGGCGGGTGGGGCGAGACCACACCACGGTCAGCCGCCAGGTGGCGCGGCTGGAGGAGCTGGGGTTGGTCCTGCGCCGGGCCGGCCAGGCCGACCGCCGGGTCCGCGAGGCGGTGATCACCCCCCAGGGCAAGGCGGCCACCGACGCCGTCGACGCCGCGCGCGGGCGCATGGCCCTGGCGCTGTTCCGCGACTGGAGCCCGGGCGAGTTCGACGAGTTGGTGCGGCTGATGCGCAAGTTCGCCGACGGGATGGGCGAGGTGATCGACGGGGTGGGGAGGCGCCCGGCTGACTGACGTTCGTCGCTATCCCCTCTGTCCGTCATTCCCGCCCTTGTGGCGGGAACCCCTTTATCCGCCGCAGGTGCGGGGGTGTGGCGCGCTGGCGCGCCATTTTGTTTCACCGTCAGCGGACCCAGGGGTTCCCGCCACAAGGGCGGGAATGACGAGTGTATAAAAGGGGATAGCTCGGAGCTATCCCTAGCCCCGCAATCCCGCGGTCTCGGCCAGGAACCAGTCGCGCAGCTTCAGGATCCGCGCCAGTTTCGGGCTGTCGGCCCGCCAGACGAAGTGGTTGCCGGTCTCGACCGTCACCTCGCCGGAGAACGGACGGACCAGGCGGCCTTCGCGCAGGTCGCGCTCGGCCAGGCCGCTGCGGGCCAGGGCCACGCCCACCCCGTGGGCGGCGGTGTCGAGCATCAGGGCGGTGTCCTCGAAGCCCAGCCCCTGCTGGCGCGGGGCCTCGTCGACGCCCACGGCGGTCAGCCAGATCGACCAGGGCAGGCCCACGTGCCGCAGCAGGGGAACGTCCAGCAGGTCGCGCGGCTCGGCGATCGGATGGCGGGCCAGGAAGTCGGGGCTGCAGACCGGAAAGATCCGCTCGATCATCAGGGTGGCCGACTCCACGCCGGGCCAGACGCCACAGCCGAAGCGCAGGGCGATGTCGACGCCGTCGGTGGTCAGGTCGGCCACCCGGTCCTCGGCCCGGACGATCAGGTCCGGCTCGTCCAGTTCCTCGGCCAGGCGCGCCAGGCGCGTGACCAGCCAGCCCCGAGCGAAGGCGGCGCTGGAGCTGATCACCAGCGGGCCGCTGGCCGCCAGCCGGGCCTCGTCGACCCCGGCTCGCAGGGTGGTCAGGGCCTCGGCGACCTGGCCGGCCAGGCGTTGGCCGGTGGCGGTGGGGACCATGGCGTTGCCCTGGCGCACGAACAGCTTGGTCCCCAGCTCGTCCTCCAGCTTGCGGATCTGCTGGCTGACGGCGCCGTGGGTGACGAACAGCTCGCGGGCCGCGCGGCTGTAGCTGCGATGGCGGGCGGCGGCCTCAAGGGCGGTCAGGGTCAGGAACGGCGGCAGGCGCATGGCTGGCTTCAGCTTGTTAGTCTGGCTGACAAGTTCGCGCAGATACCATCGTTCGTAAAGCCCGCACGGAAAGGGCATCTTGCAGGGGTAAGGCCGATGCGGCCGAAACCCATGCTCACAGGTGCTCCGATGAAACTGCTTCTGATCTCCGGCGTCGCCGTGCTGTCCTTCCTGTTCGCCTCGGTCGACAAGCTTTCGGCCCCGCTGCCCGACGCCGCGACCCCCTGGGCGGCCAGCCAGCCGATCCACAGCCCGCGGTGAGGACCCAAAACGCCGCTCATCCCGGCGAATGCCGGGACCCAGATCCCAAGGCGGTGTGGAGGGTTGGAGAGGCTCTGCGCTATCGGCGTCAGCCTCGCCGCCACTCCATCTGGGTCCCGGCGTTCGCCGGGATGAGCGGTCCTGGGGGAACGCCGGGCGACCTTGCCGCGCTTTGCCGGACGAGCGTCTGCGGAGAGCCCATGAAACCTGCGTTCTATCTGTGCTGGGCGATCTGGTGGATCGGCGCGGCCGTCGGCTATTTCGCCCACTGGCCGATGGTCCAGACAGTCAGCAACAACCTGTTCGGCTCGCTGACGATCCTGCTGGCCGTGGTCTGGGCGGGGCGCTGGATCTGGCGGAAGGCTCAACCGAGCCGCTGATGGGGACCGGCGCTTGCGCCTGTCCCCGGCCTCGTCCACGAAAGAAAAAGGCCCGGGATCGCTCCCGGGCCTTTCCTGTCTTCGCTCGAACGCGAAAGCCTTACTTCCCGGCCGCCGTCAGGGCGTCCATCAGTTCCGGCACGGCGGACTTGTAGTCGGCCACCAGGCCGTAGTCGGCGATCTGGAAGATCGGGGCGTCGGCGTCCTTGTTGATCGCGACGATGATCTTGCTGTCCTTCATGCCGGCCAGGTGCTGGATGGCGCCCGAAATGCCGATGGCGACGTACAGCGCCGGCGCGACCACCTTGCCGGTCTGGCCGACCTGGTAGTCGTTGGGCGCGTAGCCCGCGTCGACCGCGGCGCGCGAGGCCCCGACGGCGGCGCCCAGCTTGTCGGCCAGGGGCTCGATCACCTTCTGGAACTCCTCGGCCGAGCCCATGGCGCGGCCGCCCGAGACGACGATCTTGGCCGCGGCCAGTTCCGGGCGGTCCGACTTGACCATCTCCTCGCTGACGAAGCGGGTCTTGCCGGCTTCAGCGCCGCCCACGGTCTCGACCGGGGCCGAGCCGCCTTCGCCCGCCGCCGCGAAGGCGGTGGGACGCACGGTGATCACCTTCTTGGCGTCCGAGGTCTGGACGGTCTCCAGCGCGTTGCCGGCATAGATCGGGCGCGTGAAGGTGTCGGCCGAGACGACGTCGACGATGTCGCTGATCGGGGCGACGTCCAGCTTGGCGGCGACACGCGGGGCGAAGTTCTTGCCGCCCGAGGTGGCCGGAACCAGGATGGCGTCATAGGCGCCGGCCAGGGCCAGCACCGCGTCGGCTTCCGCCTCGGCGATCCCGTGGCCCAGGGCCTCGCTCTCGGAGACCAGCACCTTGCGGACGCCGGCGATCTTAGCGGCCTCGGCGGCGACGCCGGCCACGCCCTGGCCGAGGACCAGGATGTCGACGTCGCCCGACAGCTTCAGGGCGGCGGTGACGGTCTTGTGGGTGCCATCGCGCAGGTGCGCGTTGTCGTTATCGGCGACGACGAGAACGGCCATTACAGCACCCCCGCGGTTTTGAGCTTGGAGACGAGGTCGGCGGCGGATTCGAGCTTGACGCCGGCCGAGCGCTTGGCCGGTTCGGCCACCTTGACGACCTTGAGGCGCGGGGCGACGTCGACGCCGTAGTCGGCGACGGCCTTCTGCGCGATTTCCTTCTTCTTGGCCTTCATGATGTTGGGCAAGGAGGCGTAGCGCGGCTCGTTCAGGCGCAGGTCGGCGGTGACGACGGCGGGCAGGTCGACGTCCAGGGTCTGCAGGCCCCCGTCGACTTCGCGGGTGACCTTGGCGGTCGCGCCCGACACCTCGATCGCCGAGGCGTAGGTGGCCTGCGGCCAGCCCAGCAGGGCCGACAGCATCTGGCCCACGGCGTTGTTGTCGCCGTCGATGGCCTGCTTGCCCATCAGCACCAGTTGGGGCGCTTCCTCGGCGACCATGGCCGCCAGCAGCTTGGCCACGGCCAGCGGCTCGGGATCGGCGTCGGTGGTGATCAGGATCCCGCGGTCGCCGCCCATGGCCAGGGCCGTGCGGATGGTTTCCTGCGCCTGCTGCGGGCCGATTGAGACGATCACGACTTCGGTCGCGACGCCCTTTTCCTTGAGGCGGACGGCTTCCTCGACCGCGATCTCGCAGAAGGGGTTCATCGACATCTTGACGTTCGCCAGGTCGACGCCGGTCTGATCGGGCTTCACCCGGACCTTCACATTGTAATCGATAACCCGTTTGACCGGGACCAGAACCTTCATCGGTCTACGCCGCCTCCTGGCTAGTTTTTCCTGCCTGCGCCGACGGAATTAGCGCGTCCACGCAGGTTTGCAAGTTTCCCCTGACGTAAGCGTAATGCATTCGCGATCGCTACGTTCAAACAGTCGTAGGATAGTTCGCGCCCCACGTCTGCTGCGGCGCACACTGAGCGCATAGGCGAACGGCCGCCGTGGATCGGCGCTTTAGCCTCTGGCCAGCCACGCGACGGGCCAGTATGAGGCGGCCATGAAGAGCACCATCCCTCGCCTGCAGAAGATCTTCTTCGCCGTGTTCCTCGGCGCGACTCTCAGCGTCTTCTGCTTCCACTACTTCTACGTCTGGCCGCGGGACCGCTGCGTCGCGCGCGGGTCGGACTACGCCTGGGCCGGGCGCTGGATGAAGTGCGCCAAGATCTACTCGATCGAGACCCTGACCCAGCGGCCGCTCAACGTGCCGCCGATCAACACCGATCCCAAGAAGATGGAAGGTCCGTCGGCCAGCCGGCCGGCGAAGTAGAGCGCTTCCCCTAGCGCGTCGCCCCCGGTTTCCACAGCACGTCGGCGGCGCCGTCGTCATTGGCGCGGCGGGCGGCGACGAACAGCAGGTCCGACAGGCGGTTCAGGTAGCGCAGGGCCGGTTCGCCGACGATCTCGCCCTCGACGGCCATCAACTCCACCAGGCCGCGCTCGGCCCGGCGGCAGACCGTGCGGGCCACGTGCAGGGCCGCCGCGGCCGGGCTGCCGGCCGGCAGGATGAACGAGGTCAGGGGGGAGAGCCGTTCGTTCATCGCATCGATCTCGCGCTCCAGCCGCGCGACCTGGCTGTCGACCACGCGCAGCGGCTCCCAGTCGGGCTTCTCGTTCTGCTCGGGAGTGGCCAGGTCGGCGCCCAGGTCGAACAGGTCGTTCTGGATGCGCTCGAGCAGGGCGTCGAGCTCGGGGTCGGCCCTGGTGTGCTGACGGGCCACGCCGATGAAGGCGTTGGTTTCGTCGACCCCGCCATAGGCCTCGACTCGCAGCGAGGCCTTGCTGACGGGCTGGCCGGTGGAGAGCCGCGTCAGGCCCTTGTCGCCGGTGCGGGTATAGATGCGGTTCAGCGTCACCATCGGCGGTCTCTCCAGGCTGTCGAATGACAACTTGCCCCAGGACAAGTTGTCCTATCGCTATCGGTGCGCCGCTGCGCTCTACTCGCCTTACCGGAGCGCCTTCCCCCTAGCCGCTCCGAGCTTAGGCGTTCAGTAGCTTATGCGTTCAACAGCTTAGGCGCGACGGCCGTTCCTATCCCGCAAGCAGGATGGCCGTCGCGTTTCAGTGGGGGTTCCCAAGTGTTCAGTGGGTGCGCCACCAGAAGGCGGCGACCAGCACCAGCACGGCCAGGAACTGCAGCGCCACGCGCAGGCGCATCAGCTTGTTGGAATAGGAACGCCCGAAATCGCCGCCGCGGAACAGGGCGTAGATGCCGACGCACAGCGTGATCAGCACCGCGGCGAGCACGATCGGGACCAGGAAATCGAACAGGTGGCTCATGGCCGCAAGCTAGGCGCTTGCTTCAGGCTTGGCCAGAGCGCGCCCTAATCCCGTCGCCAGTCGGACCTAGATCGGCCGCGAAGTTCCATATCGTCATTCGGCGACCCTGTTCGTTGAGCGCATTTGTCGCAGTGACCGACTGCTAACGATACCATACATCCTATAAACGTTGCTGTTAGGGGATTCTGATTAGGTTTTTCGGTTGCGCACCCTTGCGGCACGGGATAAACGCGCCACCTTCCAATTCAAGTGTGCGTTCGTTGAACATGATCACCTCCTCACCGCAGGTCATGTCAGCGCCTTTTTCAGCGGGGAGGCAGGAGAAACAGAATGGCCCGGGGCGCCCATATCGCCGCCGCCGACTTCTCCGCGTCCGAACGCGAAGACGCCATGGCTGAAGTCCGCCAACTGATCACCGACCTGCGCGACGCCGCGCAGGACGGGCGCGCTCTGGCGCGCCGCTACGCCGACGTCCTGACCAGCGTCGTCGATGAATATTGCCTCGAATTCGAGAAGCGCGCCGAAGCCGCGCTTGCTCGCCTGGAGACTGTGGAATGAGCTTTGTATCCCTGAACATCGAGTCGCCGACCGACGCCCCCGTCAAGCTGACGCGCCGGGCCCTGGCCAAGCAGCGCACCCGCGAGCGGGTCCTGTCGGCCGCCCGTCGCCTGTTCACCGAGCGCGGCTATGAAGGCGCGACCATCCGCGACATCGCCCAGGCCGCCGGCATGTCGACCGGCGCGGTGTTCGCCAGCTTCTCCGACAAGAGCGAGCTGTTCGACGAGATCCTGACCGCCGACTACGAAGTCATCTACGCCCAGATGAAGCGGGCCGGCGTCAACGCCGCCACGGTGGAAGAAGGCGTGATCGGCATGTTCGCCGTCGCCTACGGCTTCCACGTCGAGCAGTTGCCGCTGCTGCAGGCCAGCATCGCCGTGTCGTGGACCCGTTCGGAAACCGCCGAGCGCCGCAATCGCGGTCACCTCAAGCACATCTTCGCCCTGTTGAACGGTGTTCTGACCCGCGGCGTCGAGCGCGGTGAACTGAAAACGGACGCGGACGTTAAGCTGCTCGCCGAGATCATCTGGGACGTGTATGTCGCCAATTACCGCCGGGCGATTTTTGACGCCTGGTCGGTCGAGGCGCTGCTGTCGCGACTTTCAGATCAACTGAAAGTCATTCTGGCGGGCGCGCGCGCATAAGATTACGGCCGGGGGCGGACGCTCTTTGCCGGAGCGCCGCCCCCGGAACAATAAAAGCGACGCAGACTATCCGGGGGGAAAGTGCGTGGGCGTGAGAGACGATCAGAAACAGGCGACGCGCGAAAAAGTGCTTGAGGCGGCGCGCGACCTGTTCAACGAGACGGGGTACGAAGAGACCACCATCCGGGCCATCGCCGAACGGGCGGGGGTTTCGGTCGGCAGCGTGTTCACCACCTTCGCGTCCAAGGCGGAGGTGCTCAGCCATGTCATGGATCGGCGCCTGGGCGAGCTCTATGCCGAGTTCGACCGGGTCGTGCCGTACCTGCGCGGCTCGACGGCGGATCGGCTTTGCTCGATCTTCGCCATCCACTACGAGTTCGAAACCCGGCGGGTGAAGCTGTTCCTGGCCCACATCGCCGCCTCCTACAGCCCCAGTCCGGATCCGGGCGTCACGCCCTACGGCCGCAACGAGCGCCTGACCCAGATGCTGCGCGAGGTGCTGGAGGAGGGAGTCGCCCGTGGCGACGTCCGCCCCGACCTGGACCCGCAACTGGTCATCGACCTGCTCAAGGCCGCCTATGCCTGGAACTACCGTCTGGCCGCCAGCCGCCAGGCCTCGGCGACCGAACTGTCGGCGACGATGGACAAGCAGATCCAACTGATCGCCGAGGGGTGGCGGCCGGTTTAGCCCAGGGCGCGCAGGATCGCCGCCATCGCCTGCTGGAACGTCTTGAGCAGGGCCGCGACGCCGCTGGTCGTCTTGAAGGCGTAGATCATCACCGCCGTCAGGCTCAGCACCAGCGCGTTCTCGACCGCCGCCCCGCCGGTTTCGGTTTCGGCGAAGGCGCGAGGGGGACGACGACGGCTGGGCGGCATGGCGTGTGCTCTTTCGGGACGAACGCCGTGCAACCTGCAATTGTCGGGCTGGGGTTGGGTCGGAACGCCCGTCATCCTCGAACTTGTTCCGAGGACCCCTAGGTCCGCCTAGTCGCCGTCGCAGGTTCTGCCGCGATCTCACCGCCCCACGGATCGACCTTCACCTCGGTTGAAGCAGGGGTCCTCGGAACAAGTCCGAGGATGACGAGGAGGGGATCACACCTGGCGCGGAACCGGCGTCCAGTTGACGATCGGGTCGAACAGGTCGTTCCAGCAGGGATTATCCCGCTCGATCAGGTTGATCTTCCAGTCCCGCACCCAGTGCTTAAGCGTCTTCTCGCGCTGGATGGCCTCGGTCATCGAACCGAACGTTTCGTACCAGACTAGACGATGAAGGCCGTATTGCTTGGTGAAGCCGTCGAAGACGCCCTCGCGATGCTTGATGACGCGGCTGATCAGGTCGCTGGTCACGCCGATATAGAGCGTGCCACGATAGTGGTCGCTGAGGATGTAGACGGCGATCCAGGGATAACGCTCCTCCATGAGGAGAGTTTGCGATCAATGTTCGTGTTCTGCAAGTGTTCTGGTTGTCGCGGCCCGCACCCCCACCGCCGTCATCCTCGGACTTGTTCCGAGGGCCCCTGGTCCAGCTGAGAAGAAGGATGATCCGTGGAGCGTAGAGGTCGCGGCCAGACCTGTGACGGCAACTAGGCGGACCCAGGGGTCCTCGGAACAAGTCCAAGAATGACGGGGGATCAGATCTTCACCAGCTTCAGATCCTGATAGTCATACGAAAAGTCCGCCAGGGGCGAGACCGCGCGCATCGTGGCCCCGGTCACCGCGCCGTCCTTGACCGAAAACACCACGAAGGCGTCCTCCTGCGAGCGGTCGTCGAAGCGGGTCTTGAAGGTGTCGCCGTCGAAGGTTTCCAGGGCGCCCTTCAGCGCTGGGGTCTTGTCGAAGGCGATCTTCAGCGACGTCTTCTTGCCCTTCCCAGCGACGGAAACCGTCACCGCGCCGTACCAGGGATCGCGATAGGTCCCGGCATAGGCCGCCAGCGGCAGGGTGGGAGGCGCGCCGCCGCCCTTGGGGGTCATGGCCTCGGCCGCGTCCTTGACCAGCTTGGCCTCGGACTCGGCCTGGACCTTCTTGCTGGAGGCGATCCAGTCGAAGTCGCTGCGCCCCTGCAGCCGGTCGGGGCCGCCGTAGCGCAAGCTGCGGAAGACCGGCGTCTCCTCGGCGTTGGTCATCACCATGATCCCCGACTTCCGGCCCGGCAGCAGGCCGGTATAGGAGATGAAGCCGGCCAGGCCGCCGGTGTGCCAGACGATCTTCTCGCCGCGGTGGTCGTTGACGAACCAGCCCAGGGCGTAGGCCTGCAGGCTGGCGCGCACGGGATTGTCGGCGATCGGGCCGTCGGACCAGGCGGTGATGGTCTGGGGCTTCCACATCTCGCGGCCCGAGGCCTCGGTCCACAGCTTCACCCCGCCGGGCGTCGTGCCCAGGCCCAGCTGGACCTGCATCCACTTGCCGATGTCGCGCGGGCTGGCGTTGAGGCCGCCGGCGGCGCCGGCCGAGTCGAAGCTGCCGTCGAACGGCAGCACGGTCTGCGGACCCAGGCCGCGCACCGGCGACCCCATCCGCGCGTGCGGCTCGGCCCGCGGCCGGTTTCCGATCAGCGAGGGCAGGGGCACGCTGTCGGTCATCTTCAGCGGGTCCAGGATCCGCTTCTGGATGAACACCTCCCACGGCGCGCCGGTCAGGGCGGCGATCACCTCGCCGGCCGCCACGTACAGCACGTTGTCGTAGGCGTAGCCGCCCCGGAACTGGCCGCCGATCGGCAGGTATTTCAGCCCCGCGACGATGTCGGCCCGCGTGTGGGTGGGATTGGGCCAGATCATCAGGTCGCCGGCCCCCAGGGTCAGGCCCGAGCGGTGACACAGCAGGTCACGCACGGTCATCAGCCGGGTGACGATCGGGTCGCTCATCTCGAAAGCGGGCAGGTATTTGGTGACCGGGTCGTCCCAGGCCAGCTTGCCCTCCTCGACCAGCATGGCCAGGGCGGCGGCGGTGAAGGCCTTGGTGTTGGAGGCCACGCCGAACAGGGTGGAGTCGGTGACCTTGTCGGGCCCGCCCAGACGGCGCACGCCATAGCCCTTGGCCAGGGTGATCTCGCCGTCCTCGACCACGGTGATCCCCAGGCCCGGCTCGTCGGGGAAGGCCGCCATGACCTCCTGGGCGAACTGGTCGACGGCCGCCCCGGCCTTGCCCGTCTGCCTTGCCAAAGCCGGCCTGGCCAGCGCCGCGGCCCCGACGGTGGCGAAGGCCGACAGCAGGGCGGCGCGGCGGGTCGGGGCGATCATGGAGGCGTCCTGGATGAAGTCAGGGGCGCACTGAAGCCTAGCCGTGGGTCGGCGGCAAGGCGGCAGGCGCCTTCGTCCTCGGCTTGCTGCGTCGCCAGGTGTCGGTCAGCACCACCGCGAACATCGCCACGCCGGCTAGGGTCATGGCGTAGCCGATGGCCGAGGCGCCATTCCAGACGCGGAAGGCGGCCAGAGGATCGGACGACCAATCAGCCAGCAAGGCGACGAACAACGCCGGCGACAAGATCAGCAACGCGCCGCCGGCCGAGAAGGCAAGGTGAGTGTAGCCCATCCAGCCCCGATAACGGGCACCCGCCAGCGCCAGAACACCGTAGAGGATCGCGAAGATCGAGAGCATGCCCGCCAGGCCGAGCGAATAGTGAAACCCTTGTCTCACATAGGAAAAGTCGTCGCCGATCGCGCCTGGGACCGGCAGGGTGTTCGTGGTGGTTCGCAAGGGAGATCCGACGAGGCTCACCAAGGCGGCCATCGACAGCCACAGGGCCGTCATCCTGAACCGCCCCCAGAAACTTCCGCCGCGCTCACCCATCTTGCACCCGTTCCGACACCCCTGTCGGGCAGCCTATCACCGCGCGACCCGGACGCCAGGCGCGAACAAGCCCGCCTGCCGGGAGGGCAGACGGGCTTGCCGTACTGGGCCTGACGCTAAGCGGCCCCTGTCGGGGACAGGCGCAGGCGCCTGTCCCCAGTGGTGTTACGCCCGGTAGACGTAGGCGCTGGAGACGTAGCCGACGCCGACGCCGTCCTGGCCGACCAGGATCCACTTGCCGTCGCCGGTGCGGCCCAGGGCCTGGAAGGTCTCGCCGGCCTGGACCGAGCCCAGGGCCTGGGCGCGGGTCGAGGCGCCGCTACGCAGGTTCAGGGTCGAGCGGGCGACGTACTTGCCCTTGATCTTGGTCATCGGGGCGGCTTCGACCGAGCTGGCGACGCGGATGCCGTTGCTGGTGTAGACGCCGCCGGCGTTGTTGGCCGCCCGGCTCTTCTGCATCTGGCAGCCGGCGTAGGAGCCCGCGCCCGCGCCGACCACGGCGCCGATGGCGGTGCCCGTGCCGCGGTCGTGCTTGGCCAGCTTGTTGCCGGCGACGGCGCCGAGGACGCCGCCGAGCACGGCGCCGACTTCCTGCTTGCCGCCCGAGGCGTCGCAGCCGACGACCCCGCCCAGCTTCTGCGACATGGCGCTGGCGGCGGTGGGCGCCGCGACCATGGTCAGGGCGGTGGCGGCCATGGCCAGGCTCAGCGAAATCGTCTTGGTGGCGGTCATGATGGTCATGGTCTTCTTAGTCCTTCGTCCCTTGATGGTGCGGAGCCGTCGGCCCCGTGAGACGCACTATGCCAAGGCGAAGCTGAACGGCGCCGTCAGGTCGAATGACAGATTTCGTTCATGTACGATTTTTTGACGATCGGGACGCCGGCGGGCCGACGCCGTCCGCACCCCAACCGCCTACACCGACTTCTCCTGGGCGTGGCCGATGCGCCGTGAGGTATGGCCGTCTTTCTGGGGGAGAGCGCTCCACTCCGCCGGCCAGGGCGCAAAGAAAAAGCCCCCTCCGTGAAGAGGGGGCTTCGTCGTTTCGAGAATCCGAAAGCCTAGTTGGCCGTGCCGACCGGCGCGGCGGCCGCGGCCGGAGCCGCCGTGGCTGGCGCGGCGGCCGGGATCACCGGAGCGCCCGGCAGCTCCACCGAGGCGTCGGCGTCGGTGAAGATGGTCATCCGCTGGCCGGGTTTGATCTCGACGTCCTTGCCGTGCTTGATCAGGCCCAACGGGCCGAACAGCACGGTCAGGGTGATCGTCGTGCCGTAGCGCGCGTCGCCCTCCGCGCCCTTCTGGCCGCGCAGCTTGATCTTGGTGTCGCCGGCCTTGATGTAGTCGAAGCGGACGTTCAGTTCTCCCGGCTTGCCCATCATGCCCTTCTTCTTGGCGTGGGTGACTTCCCCCGCGCCCTTCAGGCCGGCCGGCAGCTTCGTGCCGTCGGCCAGGACGATGTCGTCGACCAGGCTGATCGAGAAGCGGTCGCCCTCGTGGCTGGTGTCCGACGACAGCTTGTCGTCGACGCTGATCACCACCTCGGTGCCTTCCGGCACCTTGACGGTCTGGGCGTGGGCGGTGGTCGCGGCCATGGCGAACAGCGCCGCGACGGCGGCTTTATGGAACAGTTTCAAAGATATTTCCCCCGCGGGCCCCATCCCGCGCGCCCACCTAAGCCGATATCGTCAAGCTTGTGAAGCGCGGGTGAGCGCTGGTCTGTGTGTAACTCTGGCGCGAGGGGGGCTTCCTGGCGCGCCTAGTCCCCCAACCCGTACGGTCCGCTCTTGGCCAGCGCCGCCTGCCAGGCCGGCCGCGCGTGCATGCGGCCGATCCAGGCCTCGAGGTTCGGATAGTCGGCCAGCTTGCCGTGCGCCTTGGCGACCTCGGCCACGAAGCTCATCTGGATGTCGGCCCCGGTCAGGGCGTCGCCGACGAAGAAGTCGCGGCCGGCCAGGGCGGCGTCGACATAGGCCAGGTGGTTGGCGATCTCGCTCTCGATGCGCGGATGCAGCGGCGCGCCGGCCGCGCCCAGCCGGCCGACATACAGCCGCAGCAGCAGCGGCAGCATGGCCGAGCCCTCGGCATAGTGCAGCCACTGCTGGTAGGCGTCGTAGTCGGGGCTGGCCGGGTCGGGCGCCAGCCGGCCGCCGGCGTGGCGGCGGATGACATAGTCGGTGATCGCCCCGCTCTCGATGATCGTCGCCGCCCCGTCGGTCAGCACCGGCGACTTGCCCAGCGGGTGGACGTGCAGCAGGGCCGGCGGCGCCAGGCGGGTCTGGGGGTCGCGCTCGTAGAAGCGGATCTCGTAGGGCAGGGCCAGCTCCTCCAGCAGCCAGAGGATCCGCTGCGAGCGCGACTCGTTGAGGTGATGGACGACCAGCATGTTTCTTCCCTCGATGAGTCGTTATGCTGCGCTGCGGCATTGCTCGCAGCTGCGAAAGACTCCACAGTGGAAGAAAACAACTGTTTGGCGCACGGGAGCAAGCCATGACCGGGACGGTCGCCCAGGAAACTCCGAAGTCCCTGATCCTGCCGGGCCTGACCATGCTGCTGCGCGAGGCGGCCGGCGCGGCCCAGCAGTTCGTGGCCGAGGCCCGACCGGCCGTGAAGGCGGCGATCAGCGGGCCGGACGGCAAGATCGACCGCGCCCTAGCCGACGAGCGCCAGCACCAGGTGCACGGCTATGGCTGGTACGCCGCCTATGCCGAGCTGATGAACCAGGTCGCCGGCTGGGCCGAGCGGCTGGAGGCTGAGGGCCGGTTCGGCGAGGTCGAGGCCCTGCTGGCCCAGCTGCTGTTTTCCGAATACTGCGCCCAGCTGGTCGGCGGCGTGCCGATGAACCAGGGCGAGATCGTCCGCCCCGCCCACCTGGTCACCGATCGTTCGGTGCTGAACCGGCTCTATTCCAACGGCCTGATGAAGCTGATGGTCGAGGGCGGCACGCAGCCGGTGAAGACCCGCATCGCCCGTCGTCTGGCCGAGGCGCGCGGTCGCCCGACCCTGGAGCGGACGGGGCTGGACGAGACCTTCGAGATGGTCCGCGACCAGTTCCACGCCTTCGCCGAGGAAAAGGTCACCCCCTTCGCCCAGGACTGGCACCTGAAGGACCAGCTGATCCCGATCGAACTGGTCGAGGAACTGGGCGCCCTGGGCGTGTTCGGCCTGACCATCCCTGAAGAGTACGGCGGCAGCGGCATGGGCAAGACCGCCATGTGCGTGGTGTCCGAGGAACTGTCGCGGGCCTGGATCGGCGTCGGCTCGCTGGCCACCCGCTCGGAGATCGCCGGCGAGCTGATCCTGACCGGCGGGACCGAGGCGCAGAAGCAATACTGGCTGCCCAGGATCGCCGACGCCTCGATCCTGCCGACGGCGGTGTTCACCGAGCCCAACACCGGCTCGGACCTGGGGGCTTTGCGCACCCGCGCCGAGCTGAAGGGCGACCAGTACGCGGTGACCGGGAACAAGACCTGGATCACCCACGCAGCCCGCGCCGACGTCATGACCCTGCTGGTCCGCACCGACCCGGCCACCAGCGACTATCGCGGCCTGTCGATGCTGCTGGCGCCGAAGCCGCGCGGCGTAGACGGCGACGACTTCCCGGCCGAAGGGATGAGCGGCGGCGAGATCGGGGTGATCGGCTATCGCGGCATGAAGGAGTACGAGCTGGGCTTCGACGGCTTCGCCGTGCCGGCCGCGAACCTGCTGGGCGGCGTCCCGGGCCAGGGCTTCAAGCAGCTGATGGCCACCTTCGAGAGCGCCCGCATCCAGACCGCCGCCCGCGCCGTCGGCGTGGCCCAGGCGGGGCTTGAGACCGGTCTGGCCTACGCCCTGGACCGCCAGCAGTTCGGCCAGGCGATTTTCGAGTTCCCCCGCGTCCACAACAAGCTGGTCATGATGGCGGCCGAGATCATGGGCGTGCGCCAGCTGACCTACTACGCCGCCCGCCAGAAGGACGAGGGCAAGCGCTGCGACCTGGAGGCGGGCATGGCCAAGCTGATCGCCGCCCGCGTCGCCTGGGCCGCCGCCGACAACGCCCTGCAGATCCACGGCGGCAACGGCTTCGCCCTGGAATACGCCGCCAGCCGCCTGCTGGCCGACGCCCGGATCCTCAACATCTTCGAGGGCGCCGGCGAGATCCAGGCCCAGGTCATCGCCCGGCGGCTGCTGGAGGAGGGGAACTAGGAGCCGGTCGCGCCGAAGCGCTGGGTGGGCTCAATCGGTCGCCGTAACACAGTCAGCCAAGGTCTCCGCCTAGGGCGTCTCCGGGATCCAGACGAACCCGTCGCCCTGCGCCTTCACGCGGCCAACGCCTGGATAAGGGAAGTGGACGGCGTAGAGCCGCAGGTTCTGGTCGGCCGCGCGCCGCAGCAGGGCGCGGCGGCTGGCCTGGGCGGTCGGCGCATCGCCGTCGAACTCCACGGTCCATTCCGGCTTTTGCACCGAGATGACGAAGTGGTGCGCGCTGTCGCCGATGTAGAGCAGGCGATCTGGCCCCGACGCGACTTCGTAGGCGCTGTGACCTGGGGTGTGCCCGTTCACCGGCACGGCGGTGACCAGGCCTGGCAGGACGGCGGCGCCGGGGGCGAAGGCGATGACCTTGGGCGCGATGGCGGCCGCAAGCGCGGCCTGGTCCTTGTTGGCCCTCATGGCCGCCCATTCCGGCGCGGAGAGGTGAATGGCGGCGTTGGGGAAGGCGAGCCCGCCGCCCGAACCCAGGAGCCCGCCCACGTGATCGGGATGGGCGTGCGAGATGAAGATGTCGGTGACCTGGGCGGGGCCCACGCCGGCGGCGCGCAGGGAGGCCTGGATATGGCCGCCGCGGGCGAAGCTGGCGTCGCCGGCCCCGGTGTCGAACAGCAGGACCCGGGCGCCGCTGCGCACCAGGAGCGGCTGGATTCCGAGCTCCAGCTGGTCCTGCCGCAGCCCGTTCGCCTTAAGCACCGCCGCCACTTCGGCTGGCGAATGGCCCAGGCCGAAGGTCTTCCCGTCGTTCGCGATGGTGATGGTTCCGTCGAACAGGGCCGCGGCCTCGAGCGACCCGATCTTGAAACGGGTGACGCCGTGCGCGGGTATGGCCGATGCGGCGGGCGGCGTGGCCGGGCTGGCAGGCTGCGCCTGAATCGGGTCGGCATGGGCGGCTGTCGTCACGGCGAGAAGCCCCGCCAGACCCAGATTGCGCAAGACGTGGATGGGCAAGAGCGAGCATCTCCAAGTTGAACCGGGGATATGGGCCCGCTGAACAGCGACGCTAGATGGCGATCGAGATTTCGGCTCGCTTGTTGCGCCGCACACAAGAAAAAGGCCCGCGAACGGGGTTCGCGGGCCTTTTCGATGCGGCGGCGGAAAGCGGCCGTTTGGGTCGGCTTCAGGCGGCGGCGCGTTGCGCCTTGATGGCCGAAAGGGTCAGGACGATCAGGCTGAGCATGGGTTTTTCCGGTTCGAACCGAGACGTCGCTTGACGCCTCCAACAACGCTCATATAGATGACAACGTTGTCATTTTCAAGGTTCAATGCTGCGGTGCAGCGTCGCAGGGCGGGCCTCCGCCACGTCCTCGTCGACCGCGGAGAGCCGGGGCCTCTTGGCGTGCGCCGCCGGCTTCCCATCTTGGACCCATGACGCCCGTTCTTCGTCCCGCCACGCTCGCCCTGGTCGCGGCCTTCGCCCTGGTTGGCGCCGCCCAGGCCGAGGTCCGGCCGGCCGTTGCGCCCAAGCTGTCGCTGGCCCCGGCCAAACCGCTGGACCTGGCCGCGCCCGGCCTGCCGGTGCTGTATTCGCGTGCGCCGGCCCCGCTACCGCCCGGCGTGGCGCGGACCTCGATCGAGGGCAAGGTCGCCGGCGACGCCCTGCTGGGCGCGGGCCTGCTGTGCGGCCTCAAGCCCAATGCCGACGACAGCGGGGCGGGCCGCGCCCGCGGCTACGACCCCGACGGCAAGTTCGTCGGCGCCAAGCTGGCGTTCAGCTTCTAGGCCTCACAGCCGCACCCCGCCCAGCCAGGTCTGCCAGACCACCACGAAGCCGCCGTGCAGGATCACCGCCGGCCACAGCGAGCCGGTCCGCCACCGCATCAGCGCGCAGCCCAGGCCCAGGATCGCCGTGCAGGCCAGGAAGTCCGGGCGCAGGAACATCGTCGCCTTCGGCATGAAGGTCAGGGCCTCCAACGGGTGCCAGGCGACATAGAGGGCGGTCGAGAGCGCGATGGCCGTCCAGGGCCGGCCGGCCTCGTCGCGGGCCGGGACCAGCAGGCCGCGAAAAGGGATCTCCTCGCCCAGGGCCGGCACGAACAGCACGGTCAAGAGCCGCAGCGGCAGGCCGGGCTCGGCCGGGGTCACGGCATAGAGGCCGGTCGAGAAGCCCAGGGCGGCCATCGCCCCGCCCGTGACTGCGGCGACCAGCCCGCACAGCGCCCAGCCGCGCGCGTCGGGCAGGGTGGTCAGGGCGCGGCGCATGCGGCGGAGCGGGGTCGAGCGCATGCCCCACCCTAGGGCTGAATCGAAAATACAGAAGCGCTCGTCCGGGGTGGCGACGCTATTGGGTCGGATAAGCTCTCAGCCCAACGCCACCACCTCGCCGTCCTCCTTGGTGAAGCTGGCGGGCTTGCGATCCAGCAGGTTCAGCACCGTCTCGGACGGCCGGCACAGTCCGACGCCCTTGGGGGTGACCACCAGCGGGCGGTTGACCAGGATCGGGTGGGCGACCATGGCCTCCACCAGGCGGTCCTCGCCGACGCCTTCGTCCAGCAGGCCCAGCTCGGCGGCGGGCGTGCCCTTCTCGCGCATCAGGTCGCGCACGGAAAGGCCCGCTCGCCCGGCCAGGTCGCGCAGCTGGTCGGCCGTCCAGCCGGCCTTCAGGTATTCCACCACCGTCGGCGCATAGCCGGCCGCCTGGACCATGGCCACCACGTTGCGCGAGGTGCCGCAGGCGGGGTTGTGGAAGATCGTCACGGGGAAGTCGGGGGCGTCGGTCATGGGGTCTGCTCGTCTTTCAGAAGCCAGCCGAAGACTGCCGCCGCGACCAGCGCGCCGGCCGCCTGGGCCAGGATGAAGACCGCAACGCCCGAGGGGGCGATGCCGGCGAAGGTGTTGCTGAGGCTGCGGGCGATCGTCACCGCTGGGTTGGCGAATGATGTCGAGGCCGTGAACCAGTAGGCGGCGGTGATGTAGAGGCCGACGGCCACGGCTGTGAAGTCCGGGCGGAACCGCACCGTGCCCAGGATGGTGGCGACCAGGCCGAAGGTGGCGACGAACTCGGCGAAGGCCTGGGCCGGGCCGAGACGGGTCTTGGTCGAGACCTGCCAGATCGCCTCGCCGAACATGGCGTGGGCGCACCAGACGCCGAGCACCGCGCCGGTCAGCTGGGCCGGCGGATAGGCCAGGGCCGTGCGCCAGGGCAGGTCGCGCCGGAGGGCGGCCACCAGGGTGACGGCGGGGTTGAAATGGGCGCCCGAGAGCGGTCCGAACACGGTGATCAGCACGACCAGGGCCGCGCCGGTGGCCAGGGTGTTGCCCAGCAGGGCGATGGCGACATTGCCGCCGGCCAGGCGCTCGCCCATGATTCCGGAGCCGACCACCACGGCCAGCAGCAGTCCCGATCCCAGCGCCTCGGCGGCCAGGCGGCGCGGCAGGGAGACCGTGGTCACGACGGCCGCGGCGGCGAGCAGGCCACGCCGCAGTCGGCGGCCCTGGCCAGGATGTCGCCCAGCGGGGCGCAGATCTCCGGCGCGCTGGCGCAGCAATCCGCCATCAGGAAGCCCAGCAGGCCGCTCATGGCCGCGAAGTCGGCCGAATAGACGATCGACCGCCCCTCGCGGCGCGAGACGATCAGGCCGGCGTGCGACAGGACGTTGAGATTGGCCGACAGGGTGTTGGGCAGGCTGTCCAGCCGCCGCGCGATCTCGCCCGCCGCCACCCCGGCCGGGCCCGCCTGGACCAACAGGCGGAAGATGGCCAGGCGCCCCTCGTGGCCCAGGGCGGACAGACTGGCGACGGCGGCTTTCGATTCCATATTTCCAATATGATCGAAATATGAGGCGGATCAAGGACGATCTTGGAGCCGCGTTGATGACCGAGTTTCCCGCCCTGCAGCCTGAGCCGCGGGGCAGGCGTTCGGTCCGCTTCGTCGCTTGAGTTTCGTCGCGGCTCCGGACTAACCTCAGGTCGAGTGGCTTTGGGGGTGGGCATGATCAAGTGGAGCGCGGCGGCCGAGGGAGCCGATCGGCGGAGCGTGGTGCTGGGACTGCTGGCCTTGTCAGCCGCGGGCGAGACGGCGCGAGCCGAGACAGCGCCGACCGGCTCCTGGCGCCGGGCGGAGACCTCGCGGTTCGTGATTCAGGGACCTGTCGGCGAGGACGTGCTGCGCGATTACGCCACCCGGCTCGAGGACTTCGACATGGTTCTGCGGTCCATGCACGGCTTGCCGATCAACGCCGCGCCGCCGCGCAAGCTGGACATCTACCTGGTGCGCGGCGCGGCCATGATGCGCCGCGCGAGGCCGGACGCCGACGAGACCCTGCGCGGCTACTATGTCGCCGACGCGGCCGGCATCGCCTGCGTCGCCACCGTCGGCCGGGCCAAGGAGGCCGAGAACGACGACGTGATGCTACACGAGTACGTGCACCACTTCATGAAGCAGTACTTCAACTTCGCCTATGCGCCCTGGCTGGTCGAGGGCTACGCCGAGTACTTCATGACAACGGACATCCGCGGCGACAGCATCGTCGTCGGCAAGTTCAATTCGAACCGGGCCGCGTGGTTGATGCAGAGCGACTGGCTGCCGCTGGACAAGCTGCTCAGCGAGCGGCCCCGGGTCGGCGACCCGAAATGGGTCAACTACTATCCGCAGGCCTGGCTGCTGACCCACTACATGATGAGCGATCCGGCCCGCTACGCCCAACTCCAGGCCTATATGAAGGCGGTCGGCGGCGGCGCGCCGTCCGTCCCGGCGATGGAGGCGGCGACCGGCAAGACCTTGGCCGTCCTGCAGAAGGACCTGCGTGACTACACCCGCACCCAACTGCCGGTCAGCGCCTTCACCCGCAAGCGCAGCCGACCGGTCGAGGTGACCGTGACCGCGATGCCGGCCTCGGCCGACGACCTGCTGCTGGAGACGGTCCGCATGATTTCGCCGGTCGGTGACACGGCGGCGCGCAAGGCCTTCGCCGAGGACATCGGCAAGCGCGCCGCCCGCTATCCGGGCGATCCCCTGGCCGAACGGGCCCTCGCTCGGGCCCGGTTGCAAGCCGAGGATTTCGTCCTCGCCCAGGCGGTGATCGACCGGCGCCTGGCCGCCGCGCCGGACGACGTCGAGGCGCTGGAACTGAAGGCCCTGACCCTGATGGCGATGGGCGACGCCGATCCCGTCCAGCAGCCGGCGCTCTACAAGCAGGCCTCGCTGGTGCTGGGACAGGCGTTCAAGATCGACGGCGCCCGCTACCAGATCCTGCTGGCCTACGCCCGCAGTCGCTCGCTGTCGCCGGGCTATCCCAGCGACAATGTGATGGAGGGGCTTCTGCTGGCCGCGGAACTGGCGCCGCAGGTGGCGGACGTGACGCTGCAGGCGGTGCAGGCCCTGGCGATGCGGGGCGACTATGCGCGCGCGGTCGTGCTGCTGCGGCCGCTGGCCAACGATCCGCACGGCGGCGGCGCGACCTTGCGGGACCTGCTGGCGCGCATGGAGGCCGAGGCGGCCAAGGCGACGGGCAAGGCAGGTCAATAGTCGCAATTCGGAAGCGAAAACCTCGTCCTTCGCCAGGCTCAGGATGAGGTTTTCGACTGCCGAGGCCTAAACAGTGGTCCTCATCCTGAGCTTGTCGAAGGACGAGGACCAAGCGCGGCGTCGCAGACGCCAAGCCCTAGGCGGCGGCCTCGGCGTCCTCGTCCTCGTCGGCGCCCAGCAGGGCCGACAGGACCACGGCCAGGCGCTCGGGCTTGATCGGCTTTTCGACCACGTCCTGCATGCCCGCGGCGATGTAGGTGGCCACGTCGTTGGGGTCGGCGTTGGCGGTCAGGGCGACGATCGGCGCCGACCCGGCTCGTCCGGGCAGCTCGCGGATGGCGCGGGTGGCGGTGACGCCGTCCATGCGCGGCATCTTGATGTCCATCAGGATCAGGTCGAAGCGGCCGGACTTGGCGGCCTCGACGGCCTCGACGCCGTCGACCACCTGCTCGGAGGTGCAGTCGAACATCTCGCACAGCGCCTCGGCGACCATGCGGTTGGTGGCGTTGTCGTCGACGATCAGGATGTGGGCCGAGCGGGCGTCCATCATCGGCTCGTCATCGGCCTCGGTCGCCAGCGTCGCGGCGGGCACGGTGAGGGTGAACTGCAGGGTCAGGCCGGCGCCCAGATTGGCCTCGGCGCGCAGCGGACCGCCCATGGCCCGGGTCAGGCCGTGGGCCAGGGCCATACCGACGCCCAGGGCCAGTTCGTTGCGGTCTTCCATGCTGGCCATGCCCAGCGGGTCGAACACCCGGGCCAGGCGGACCTCGGCCGAGCCCGCGGCGTTGTCGCGCACGCGGGCCTCCAGCTTCAGGCCGCCCTCAACCGGGCGGGCCTTGAGGCTGGCCTCGATCACCCCGCGGCCATGGGCCAGGGCGCTCTCGATCAGGGCGTCGAACACCTGCAGCACGCGGTCGGCGTCGATCAGGGCGGCGGCTTCCGGGTCGCCATCATAGGAGAACAGCAGGGTGCTGCCGCCCTCGGCGGCGCGCGGCGCCCAGCGGGCCTCGACGGCGTCGCTGAGGTCGCGCAGCAGGGCGGGAGCCGGCGACAGCGTCAGGCCGCCGGTCGCCGCGCGGCGCAGGTCCATGGCCCGGCCCAGGACCAGGCTCATGTCGCGGCTGGTGTCGCCGATGGCCCGGACATAGGCGCTGGCGTCGGGCGTCAGTCGCGACTGCTCCAGCCGCTCGGTGAAGGCCAGCACGCCGTCCAGGTGGCGGCCGATGTCGTGGGCCATGCGCTCGACCAGGGCCATGGCCTCGTCGGCCTCGCGCTGGCGGCGGCGATGCGAGGTGAGCAGCGAGTTGAGCCCGCCGACGCCGACATAACCACCGGTCTCGTCGACGCCGACATAGGCGCTGCGGAAAACGGGGGTGGCGCTGCGGGCGATGCGTTCGACGAACTCGGTCACGCACAGGTCGGCGGCGACGGTGCGCGGATTGGCGTCCATGACCTCGGCGACAGGACGCTGCGCCAGGTCGGGCGCAACGGCCATCTGACCCAGGAACACGTCGCGATAGACCAGGCCGACCGGCTTGCCGTCCACCGCCACGGCCAGGGCGGCGAGGGTGGCATGGACGTCGAACAGCGCCCGGACCTCGGCGCACAGGGTCGCGGGGTCGATCGGGGCTCGGCGGTCGATAAGGCGGGCGAGCGTGTCCATGCAGCCATTCGGCGAGGCGTCGTTGGGATTTCACCTTCGCCGCTTGGCGTTGCGGAGTCGTAAATGGCCGGCGTGTTTGGCGAGCTTCACCTGCGACCGGTTGTCCCTGGGGCGCCTTCGGGACTTGAACACGTAAGATGGGCCCGCGGCTTTCCTGACCCCGAGAATTGGGACAGGATGGAAGGATGACGGGTGGACGCGCGAAGACCGGCGGATGGGTGCGGGGGCTGATGGCCCTGTGCGCGCTCCTGCTGTTCGCCGCGCCGCTGACGCCCGCCGTCGCCGCGATGTCCAAAGGCGATTGCTGCGCCGAGGCGCCGTGCCACGACCAGGGCGACCACGATCGGGACGGAAAGGCGCCCTGCCCGGACGCCTGCGTGCTGGCCTGTCACGTCCTCGCGGCGCCCGAGACCGCGATCACGGGGCCGGCCGAGATCGGGGCCTCGCCCGTCGCGTCCATGAACGCCCTGCCGCCTGCGGGCCGCGACCCGGCCCCGGAGCTTCCGCCGCCCCGATGACGCCCCGTTCAGACGAGAACCCATCCCTCTGAAATCGGAAAATCATCATGAAACGCATCTTCTCGACCGCAGCCTTCATGCTGCTGGTTTCCGCCACGGCCGCCTACGCCGCCGCGCCGGACGCCGTGACCAAGGCTGTCCAGGCTTGCTGCGCCCTCGGCGCGGCCTGCTGCAACGGCGGTCCTTGCTGCTGATCTAGCCTCTTGAGCTAGACGGGGACGCCCGCTCCATTAGGGGCGGGCGTTTTCGTGTCCGGACAGGCTGTAGGCCTCGTCAGAAAAGGCTCTAGCTCGCCGAATCTGGAGCCGGCTTGGCGAGCTCGGGCGAGTCCGAACTCACCGGCGCCAGGTCGGGGGCGCGGACGAACACGACCGGGATGCGGACCGTGCCGCCGGCCGTCGGCTTGCCGTCGAGATCGTTGGCGGCCATCCGGAAATGGCTGGCGAGCTGGATCGTGGCCTCGCCGAAGCCGTACTGCGCCGGCTCCTCTTGCCGGACCCGACAGTTGTCCAGGCGGCCCTCGCCGGTGATCCCGCAGTCGATCACCACCTTGGCGGCGCCGACCCCGGCCGTGATCGCCGCTTTCGGATAGTAGCGCGCCATGTCCTCGCCGCCGGGGCGCTGGATCCAGACGGGCGCGGCGACGGTGGGCTTGGGCGGATTGGCGGCCCAGACCGCGCCGGCGGCGGTCAGGCCCACCGCGCCCACCAGCACGGCGCCGAACGCCTTGCGATACGGAGTCGTCGAAGTGATCTGCAGCATCATCAGTCTCTCCTTCAGGGGATGGGGGCCCGCAGCGGGCCAGTAGCAGCCGAACGGCGGCGAAACGGGGGTCAGGGCGCTGCTCAGCAGGGCCTCGGCGTAGAGACGGCGAGCATCGGGATGACGTTCGACCACGACCGCGTCGCAAGCGATCTCCTGGTCCATGCGCAGGCGCCGAGCGGCCAGGTGCGCCAGGGGATTGAACCAGGCCAGGCACCGCGCGACGACGACCAGGGCGTTCACGAGCGCGTCGCCCCGCGCCAGGTGCACGCGCTCGTGGGCCAGGACGAGCTCGCGCGCCGCGCCCTCGAAGCGGGCGTCGAAGTCGGCGGGCGCGACGATGCGGGGCCGCAACGCGCCCAGCAGCAGCGGACCGGCGCCGGTGTGCTGGCCCAACAGCAGGGCGGGATCGGAGGGCGACGGGACCAGGCGACCCAGGCCGCGGACGAAACGGGCCTGGCGCATGGCGAACAGCGCCGCCGCCCCGATGGCGCCGGCCGCCCACAAGGCCAGCAGAAGGTCCGACACCTGCCGCGCCTGGCGCGCGATCGGCCTGGCCTGCCTGGCGGCGTCGGCGAGCAGGGAGACCACCGGGGCCATGGCTCCGGTAGGGGGCAGGGCGGGCAGCAGGCCGGCCAGCAGGCACAGCGGAACGGCCAGCCACAAAGAATAGGCCGCCGCCGGGCCAAACGCCCGGCGCACCGGGCGCCGCAGGGCCAGGACCAGCAGGAGCCCGATCGTCAGGGCCAGTTGGCCGCGCCCCAGCAGGGACAGGACCGCGCCGCTCATTTGCCGATCTTCTCGATCAGGGCCTTCAGCTCGGCGACGTCCTGCTCGCTCAGCTTGTCGCTATCGGAGAAGTGGGCCACCAGCGGGGCCAGTCGACCGTCGAACAGGCGGTCCAGCAGGCCCTGGCTCTCGCTGCCGACATAGGCCTTGCGCGAGACGAGCGGCGAATAGAGATAGCGCCGCCCCTCCGGAGTCGCGCCGACCGCCTTCTTCTTCAGCAGGCGGCTGATCAGCACCTTCACGGTGCCCTCGGTCCAGCCCTGGGGCGCACAGACCTCGGCCATGATCGCCTCCGAGGTCAGGGGGCTGCGCCGCCACAGCGCCTCCATCACCACGCTCTCCGCCGAACTGATCTTCATGGCCGCGCCCTTCGATGACAACTGTCACCCATGTGACGTTGACAGTTGTCATCGATCTCGTCAACCGGCGATCGCCGAAAGGTGGAGGCGCCAATTCGGAAGGCGGCCGACACTGGAAAGTCGGTGTTTCGCGATCGATCGTCGGCCAAGGAAAAGGGCGGCGGATCGCTCCGCCGCCCTTCCGGTTCGCCGTTCGTGCGACGGCGTCTAGAACGACTTGGTCACGCCCACGCCGTAGAGGCGCGGTTCCAGGGTGATCAGGTTGGTGAACAGGCCCGAGCTGTCGTCGGTGGTGTAGGCGTCGGTGATCGGCGTCTTGTTGCTGAGGTTCTTGACGTAGGCGTCGATCTGCAGGCCCCAGTCCGGCTTTTCGATCTTCAGCGTGATGTTGGCGTTGTTCCACGACTTCAGCTGGTCGTAGGCGGTGTTGTAGACGCGGGTGAACTGCTTGCTCTGGTGGTAGTAGTCGCCGCGCAGGGTGGCCGACCAGCCGTCCGCGAAGTCCCAGGTGTACTGGGCGCCGGCCGAGGCGGTCCAGTGCGGCGAGTTGGGCAGCTGGTTGCCCGACAGGTCGGTCGCCGCGCCTTCGATCGTATAGCCGGCGCCGTAGTTGTAGAGGCCGGTGCCGAAGGCCAGGCCCTGGGCCTGGGCCTGCGAAGCGCCGCGGCTTTGCAGGAAGGCCTGATAGACGGCGGGGCCGCCGCAGGCGAACGGCAGGGTCCCACCCTGGCCCAGGGCGATGACCGTCGCCACGCCGCTGGTGGTCAGCACGCAGTTGGAGCCCACCGCGACATTGGGCAGGCTCGGGCCCGCCTTGACCACGGAATAGGCCGCGTTGCTCAGGGTGCGGTTCATGGTGTCGATCGACGACACGCCCTTGCCGATCTTGGTGTCCAGGTAGCCGAGATTGGCGTTGAGCCGCAGGTTGCGCACCGGCGACCAGACCGATTCCAGCTCCATCCCCCAGACCGTGGCGTTGACGTTCTCGTTGACCGAGGTGCGGTTGACGATCTTGGAGATCTGATAGCCCTGGTAGTCGTAGTAGAAGCCGGTGGCGTTCAGCATCAGGCTGCCGCCGGCCAGGGTGTTCTTCGAGCCCAGTTCGAAGGCGTTGACGAACTCCGGATCGAACTGCGGCTTGACGCTGGCCGAGCCGGCGGCCGCCGGCGGGTTCGAGCCGCCGCCCTTGTAGCCCTTCGAATAGAAGGCGTAGAGCAGGTTGTCGTCGCTGAGCTTGTAGTCGAAGCCGAAGCGGCCGGTCAGTTCGTTGAAGACCGACTTCTCCTGCGGCGTGGTGGTGCTCTGCTTCAGGCCGATGCCCGGCGACAGCAGCACGGTGTCATAGACGTCCAGCCGCTTGTCGTCGTGGGTGCGGCGCAGACCCAGGGTGAACTTCAGCTTTTCGTTGGCCTGCCAGTAGAGCTCGCCGAACAGGGCGTTGGACTTCAGGTGATAGGGCGAGCGGTTGTCATAGTAGTTGTGGCCGCTGCCGTCCGGCGTGGCGTTGGTGTCGATGCCGATGCAGGTGGTCGGCTGGGTGACCGGGTTGCAGTTGGGGTTGCCGGTGTTCTGGAAGTTCAGCGCCAGGGCCGACAAGGTCAGCGAATTGCCGATCACGTAATAGTCGGTGACGGTCTTGTAGTCGAAATAGATGCCGCCGAAGTTGAAGTTCAGCGGACCGTCGAAGTTCGACTGCAGCCGGACTTCCTGACTCCACTGCTTGGAGTTCCCGGCCGAGATGTCCAGGGTGGTGAACAGGTTGGTCCGGCCGATCTGCGGGTCGGTGAAGAAGCCGCCGGGCGTGAAGGGCGTGTTGTTGAACGGGATCGTCGAGACGTTCCGGTTGTAGTCCAGCTTCGTATAGACCTTGCCCTTGCTGTACGAGGTCATGGCCGTGAAGGTCAGGTTCTCGGTCAGATCGTAGGCCAGGTTGAACTGGTAGATGTCGGACTTGGAGCGGTAGATCGGATCGAACAGCGACTCGATTTCCCGCAGGTTGCGGCTGGCGGTGTCGCCGGCGTTGGCGTCGCCGCTGGTGAAGCCCACCAGATTGCCCAGTTCGCCGGTCAGGGTGCCGGAGGTGTTGACCGTGCCGTAGGCGCTGTCGCCGTACAGGGAGGCGGGCAGGCAGCCCTGGGTCAGGAAGGCGCGGGCCGCCCCGGTGGGCACGCCGCCCACGGTGGCCGGGCCGTTGTCCTTGGTGCACAGCTGCTTGCCGACGCGGGAGCGGCTGTCGTCCTCGTTGAAATGCTCCCACATGAAGTTGGTGCGCAGCGACTCGATGGGATTGAACATCACCGAGACGCGGGTCGAGTACAGGTCGCGGTCATCGACCTTGTGATTGTTGTAGGTGTTGGTGACGAAGCCGTCGCGCTTGAGCCAGTTGCCGGCCACGCGGACGGCCAGCTTGTCGCCCAGGATCGGCACGTTGATCATGCCGCGCAGCTTCTGGGTGCTGTAGTTGCCGGCCTCGGCCCGGATGTTGGCCTCGAAGGTGTCGACCGGCTTGGCGGTGATGATGTTGACCACGCCGCCGGTGGCGTTGCGGCCGTACAGCGTGCCCTGCGGGCCGCGCAGCACTTCCACGCGTTCGACGTCGAAGAACTCGGCGTCGAACAGGTTGCCCGTCTGAAGCGGGGCGTTGTTCTCGTGGACGCCGACGCCGCCGTCGGTCGACACCCCGACCGCCTTGTTGCCGATGCCGCGGATCGCGAAGTTGAAGCTGTTGGTGAAGTTGCCCTTGGCGAAGGTGACGTTGGGGATCGCCTGCTGCAGGTTGGGGCCGCCGTCGATCTTCTGCGCCTCAAGGGCGTCCTGGCTGAAGGCCGACACCGCGATCGGCACGTCCTGCAGGGCTTCTTCCTTCTTCTGGGCGGTGACGACCAGTTCCTCCAGCACGTTGCCGCCGCCCTGCTGGGCGGCCGGCTTGGCGTCGGATTGCTGGGCGAAGGCCGGAGCGGCGACGGCGGCCAGCACGGTCACGGACGCGCCCATGGCCAGCAGGCTCCGCATACGCAGAGATTGCGACATTCTATTCCCTCCCTGGACGTCGCGGGGCCTTATGGCGGCCCCTGCGGACGTCGTTTGTTTCCTCGGCGCCGTACTTTTGAACACTACGCGGGCGTACGGCCGACCCTTCGCAGCATCCGTCGATTGCATACTTGGCGTCTGGGGCTGTCAACCGGCCAAGGTCTAAGTAATCATTGATAGGTTACGCGTTTTCACTTTACGCCAGGGTGTATTCACCTGGATAAGGCAGGTTTTCAGCAAAATTAGAAAAGCCGGTCCGGCGCGTGACGTTGCGTCAAGCGTGGCTTCAGGCTGGAAAACCTTGGTGCGACCCCCAAAGGCGCGCGGCCCATAGTCGCCCATTCGCGCTGAAGGTACAGCCTAAATATCGCCGTTCGAAACAAATGTTTGGGCGTGATGGATCCGTGCAACTTAGCGGGAGCTGGGCGATCGGCGCCGGCGCGGCGTGGAAGGAGCTCGATGAGCCTTTCAGGCCCGCGCGCGTCCCGTCGGTCGTCAAGTCCGCGCGCCTGGTGTAGAGAGGCGCCATGTCCACTCCTGAAGTTTCCACCGCGTCCGGCGTTTCGCGCGCCGACGCCGCCCTGGTGCTGTTCTCCGGCGGCCAGGACAGCAGCGTCTGCCTGGCCTGGGCCCTGGAGCGCTACGCCCGGGTCGAGACCGTCGGCTTCGACTACGGCCAGCGCCACGTGATCGAGATGCAGGCCCGCCAGGCCGTGCGCCGCCAGATGGCCCAGCGTTTTCCGCATTGGGCCGAGCGCCTGGGCGAGGACCACGTGCTGGACCTGACCGGCTTCGGCGCGGTGGCCCAGAGCGCCCTGACCACCGACGTCGCCATCGAGATGACCGAGCGCGGCCTGCCCTCGACCTTCGTGCCCGGCCGCAACCTGGTGTTCCTGATCTACGCCGCCGCCTTGGCCGACCGCCGGGGCCTGGGGGCGCTGGTCGGCGGCATGTGCGAGACCGACTTCTCGGGCTATCCCGACTGCCGCCGCGACACGCTGGACGCCATGCAGGCCGCCCTGAACCTGGGCATGGACCGCGACTTCGTCATCGAAACCCCGCTGATGAAGCTGACCAAGGCGGAGACCTGGGCCCTGGCCAAGACCCTGGGCGGCGAGGACCTGGTCGACCTTATCGTGGTCGAGAGCCACACCTGCTACCAGGGCGACCGCGGCGAACTGCACGCCTGGGGCCACGGCTGCGGCGAGTGCCCGGCCTGCGAGCTGAGGCAGCGGGGGTATGAAGAGTGGGACGCGGCGGGGCGGGAGGTGCTTGGTGGGTGAAAATCTCGTCCTTCGACAAGCTCAGGATGAGGCTTTCATTTTGAGCGCCCGTGATCTCCAACCGTTCAGTAGCCCTCATCCTGAGCTTGTCGAAGGACGAGGGCGGGCCCGCGAGCGCCTGCAATGACCTACACCGTCAAGGAGATCTTCCTCACCCTGCAAGGCGAGGGCGGGCAGGCGGGCAAGGCGGCGGTGTTCTGCCGGTTCTCCGGCTGCAACCTGTGGAACGGCCGCGAGCAGGACCGCCACAAGGCCGTCTGCACTTTCTGCGACACCGACTTCGTGGGCACGGACGGCGAGGGCGGCGGCAAGTTCGCCACGGCCGACGCCCTGGCTGACGCGGTCGAGGCCGCCTGGATCGGCGGGCCGGACGACCGGCTGGTGGTCTGCACCGGCGGCGAGCCGCTGCTGCAGCTGGACGCGGCGGCCATCGCCGCCCTGCATGCCAGGGGCTTCATGATCGCCGTGGAGAGCAACGGCACGCTCAAAGCGCCCGAGGGCGTCGACTGGGTGTGCGTCAGCCCCAAGGCCGACGCCCCGATGGTCCAGACCTCGGGCCAGGAGCTGAAGCTGGTCTATCCGCAGGACAAGGCCATGCCCGAGCGCTTCGCGGCCCTGGATTTCGAGCGCTTCTACCTGCAGCCGATGGACGGTCCCGACCGCGAGCGGAACACCCAATTGGCCGTCGCCTATTGCCTTTCGCACCCACAATGGCGTTTAAGCGTCCAGACGCACAAATATCTCGGCCTGCCCTGACGGATAAGGCGCTCGACCTGGTGACAGGGTCGAGCCGCTAGAGCCTCCCAGGCCTTGTCAAAAGAAGTACCCTGATGAAGCCCGTCTTCGAGATCACGAAGGCCGCGCATTTCGACGCGGCCCACTATATCGAGCAAGGTCCCGCCGACCATCGCTACCGCAAGCTGCACGGCCACTCGTTCAAGGTCGAGGCCAGCGTCAAGGGCGCCATGCAGGACGCCGGCTGGGTCGCCGACCTCGACGGCCTGGACGCCGCCCTGAAGGCCGTCGCCGCCGAGCTGGATCATGGCCTGCTCAACGACCGCCCCGGCCTGGAGAGTCCGACCCTGGAGCGGATCTGCCTCTATTTCGCCGAGCGCCTGACGCCGCAGTTCCCCGGCCTGTCGCGCGTGGTGATCTCGCGCCCGACCATCGGCGAAAGCTGCGCCCTGGCGCTGTAGGGCGGCGGTCTGCGGCTTGGAACGACTGTCATCCCGGACGAGCGCGCAGCGCGAAGATCCGGGACCGGGGGCGACAGCTCAGAGCTTCCGGCGGTCCCGCATGGGCCCTCGGCGAGCTTGTCCGGGATGACAGGTTTTTTCAGGGCGATCCGGAGTCGATAGCCCGACTACCCGACCGGGCTCAGCACCTTGTACGCCGGCTTGGCCTTGGCGGCGTCGCCGCTGGCGACGGTGAACGACTTGTCGCTCCAGTAGATCTTCACGATCGCCGGCGCGCTGCTGTTGTACGACACCTCGTGCCATTCGCGGGTCGAGGAGAAGATGCTCAGATAGTAGACGTCGCCCGTCTGGTCCTCGAACGCCAGGTACATCGAGCCGCTGAAGGCGCCCTTGGGACCCTGGGCGTCGACCCGGACCTGGTAGCTGTAGATGCCGGCGATGGACTGCAGCTCGATCGCAAAGACCGTCCCGCCGTCGTTGGCCACCACGCAGTTCTGCGGGGAATTGCCGTTGACCGTGGCCGACTGGTTGGGCTGCATCCCGCCGGACGAGGTGGCGGTGTAGTAGCCGTTCTTGCACTCGCCGCAGTCGCCGTTGAAGTTCGCTGTGCCGGTGGTCATGTCCTCATGCTCCCTGTTTGGGCCCGGCTGCGCCGGGGCGCTACCTCAAGTACCAACGAGATGAAACGGTACTCTTGAGTTGCACAATATGCAACTATTGAGAGCTTAAGCATTATTGCCACTATTAGGTGCATCAATTCGGAATAGCGGGTCGAACATGCCCCGGCGGGGCGCCTCCCGCAGCAAGGCCGCCCAGGCTTTGCCCCCTCCCGCGCTTTCCGCTACACCGCGCCCATGTCGCACAACACCTTCGGCCACCTGTTCCGCGTCACCACCTGGGGCGAAAGCCACGGCCCGGCCCTGGGCTGCGTGGTCGATGGCGTTCCGCCCGGCATCGCCCTCACCGCCGAGGTCATCCAGGCCTTCCTCGACAAGCGCCGGCCGGGGCGGGGCAAGTTCGTCACCCAGCGCCAGGAGCCGGACGCCGTGCGCATCCTGTCGGGGGTGTTCGAGGACGAACGCAGCGACGGCCAGCGCACCACCGGCACGCCGATCAGCCTGATGATCGACAACACCGACCAGCGCTCCAAGGACTATGGCGAGATCGCCCAGGCCTTCCGGCCGGGCCATGCCGACTATCCCTATTTCGCCAAGTACGGCGTGCGCGACTATCGCGGTGGCGGGCGCAGCTCGGCGCGCGAGACCGCCGCGCGGGTGGCGGCCGGCGCGGTCGCCCGGCTGGTGATCCCCGGGGTCACGGTGCGCGCGGCCTTGGTCCAGATCGGCCCGCACGTCATCGACCGCGGCAACTGGGACTGGGACCAGGTCGAGCAGAACCCCTACTGGTCGCCGGACGCCGCGATCATTCCGGTGTGGGAAGAGCACCTGGAAAAGGTCCGCAAGGCGGGGTCCTCGACCGGCGCCGTCGTCGAGGTCGAGGCCGTGGGTGTGCCGGCCGGCTGGGGCGCGCCGCTGTATGGCAAGCTGGACGCCGAGCTGGCGGCGGCCCTGATGTCGATCAACGCCGCCAAGGGCGTTGAGATCGGCGAGGGCTTCGCCAGCGCGGCCCTGTCGGGCGAGGACAACGCCGACCAGATGCGGATGGGCGATGACGGCCCGGTGTTCCTCAGCAACCACGCCGGCGGCGTGCTGGGCGGCCTGTCGACCGGCCAGCCGGTGGTGGCCCGCGTGGCCTTCAAGCCGACCTCCTCGATCCTGACCCCGCGCGAGAGCGTCAACGAGGCCGGCGAAGAGGTCGACCTGCGCACCAAAGGCCGCCACGACCCTTGCGTGGGCATCCGCGGCGTGCCGGTGGTCGAGGCCATGACCGCCTGCGTCCTGGCCGACGCCTTCCTGCGCCACCGCGCCCAGACCGGCGGCGGGGCGTTCGTGCCGGGCGGTCAGGGCCGGAAGGGCTGACCACAAGGCTCCGAGGACTTCGAGCGGGCGATGGATCGCGATCGCTTCATGACCGCGGAAGAAGCGCTGGAGCGGGGGCTGGTCGACCGCATTCAGGCGGCTTCGTCGTCGTCGGCGTCCGGTCCGGAATGACGGCGCATGTGGGCCGAAACGCCCCCTAGCCCTTGCGCGCCTCGGGCCATTCCTCGGGCCGCAGGATCATCGTCGGCCGCAGGAACGGCGAGCGGACCCGGTCATAGTCCTGGACGTGCAGGTTGCGGCAAATGATCTCGAGCAATTCCCCGCCGCTGACTTCCGGCGGCGGCTCGTCGTGCATCTGATTCCAGAGCTCGAGAGCTTCGCGCTTGATGAGTTCGTCGCGGGAGGCCATTTCGAAATCATATCCTTTCGGCGCATCAACTCTCCGGCGACGAGTCTCGTTCCTAAGTTTTTCGTTGATAAAAGGTAACCAAGCGCGGCCCGACGTTAAGGATAGTCTGAAAAGCGACGACATGAATTGCCCTGAACACAGCAGATCCGAGAAGTCCGGCGCGCACCAAACTTCGTTTTGGCGGGGGTGAGCCGCCGCCGCCACACAGCGGCCATCGGACGCGGCGACCCTGGGCGCGTCCCGGGCTAGAACGCTCGCCCCAACGCCAGTGAGCTTGCCCCCAATGTTGCGCCCAGTTTTCCCGCGTCGCCTGCCCCTCGCCCTGGCCCTGCTGGCCGTCGCCGTCACCAGCCAGGGCTGCCTGGCCGTCGCCGCCGGCGGCGCCGTGGTCGGCGCAGGCGCGGCCGTGGTCGGCACGACCGGCAAGGTCGTGGTCGGGGCCGGCAAGGCGGTCATCCCCGGCGAAAGCAAGAAGGACCGCGAAGAGCGCGAATTCAAGGAATGGAAGAAGGCGCAACGCGACGGCTAGAGGCGCGCCCTACTGGTTCCTGACCGCCAGGCAGTGCTTGGCGCCGGCTTTGAGCGTCAGGGTGGCGGCGATGGTCGAGGACTGGCCGCAATAGTTGCTCAGGCGGGTTCGCGTGAAGTCGAAGACGATCGTGTCGCCGCTTCGGCGGGCCACGGCCACGTCGTCGTCGGTCAGCGGGAAGGTCGTGACGCCCGCCGGGCCGGCCGTAGGCTTGCCCTCGGGCGCTAGGCTGCAACTGGTGATCTCCGAGGCGCCCTTGGTCGAGGCCAGGTAGTCGAAGCCCGTCACCCGCTCGCCCTCGACCGTCGCCGACAGGTCGTGGGTCACCGGGCCCTTGGTCGCCGAGCACCGCCAGGTCTCGGCGCCGGCGATGGCGGGCGCGGCGGCCAGGGCGAGGCCGAGAAGGGCGGGAACGAAGGTAGGGTAGGGCATTCGTGTCCTCAGCTTATCCCGGTCGCGACGCCAGGCGAGGCCAAGCTTACGCCGCCGCGATCGCGCCCGGCAGGTACAGCCGCATCGGCCGCACCTCGTAGGCCCCTCCGGGATTGGCCACGCCCAGCTCGCGGGCGATGTCGAGGGCCTCATCCATGTCGGCGACGTCCAGCGTGTAGAAGCCCAGGAACTGCTCCTTGGTCTCGGCATAGGGGCCGTCGACCACGAAGGGAGCCTCGGTCTTGACCAGGGTCTTGGCGGCCGTGGTGCCCTGCAGCCGGCCCGACGGTCCCATCTTGCCCTCGGCGACCAGGCGATCATGGACGACCGACAGCCGACCCATGACCGCGGCGTCCTGTTCCGGGGTCCAGCCCAGGACCTCGGTCTCGTTGTTATAGCACAGCAGCATGTACAGCATTCGCGGCCTTCCCCGGCGTGATCGGCGAGGCAGAGATAAGGCAGGGCGGCGCGCGAAGGAAGACCGGTGTTTTCCGGAACAGCGATACTTTGGGGAAAACCTACCCCCGCCGCCGGGCCGCCTCGGCCAGATAGTCCTCCAGATTGGTCCAGCCGTCGCTGTCGCGGTCCAGCGCGCCGTCGGCCTTGCGCGGGTTCAGGCCGTGGGCCTTTTCCCAGGCGTCGGGCATGCCGTCGCCATCGGTGTCGACCGCCGCGACGCCCGGCGGCAGGGCCGGCCAGCCGCCGACCTGGGCCTGGCTGTCGATCAGCCGGCCGGTCCGGTCGCGCACCCCGGCCACGATCCGGGCGTCGACGCTGTCGCGGAACACGCTGGCCCCGGCGTGGGCCAGCACCTGCTCATAGGCCGAAGCCGCTGGATCGGTCTTGACCGGCGCCACCGCGATCGGCGCGGCCTGACGATAGCCCGGCGCCTGCAGCCCGCTGACCAGGCTCCACGGATCGGCGGGCGCGACGCCGTTCATGCTGTTGCCGGCGAAGAAGGCCTTGGCCAGGCTGTTGCTTTCGTTGAAGGCGATGGGCTTTTCGCTGTCGGGGCCCATGACATAGGCGTTGTCGACGAAGCTGTAGGCCGCCAGGGCCGCCTTGTCGGCGTCGTAGCCGGCGTGGCCCTTGCCCCAGTTGTAGAAGACGTTGGAGCGGAACTCGAAGAAGGCCCCGACCGGGTCCTTGTCCGGCCCCTCATAGTTGCCCGGGCGGGGCATGCGGGCCAGGTGGTTGGCCCACAGGTTGTGGTGGAAGCTGATCTTCGAACCGTTCCCGCCGCGGATCAGGCTGCCATAGCCGTGGTCGCCCTTGGCGTGGATCGAATGGCGCAGGCTCTCGGCGATGATCGACCACTGAACGGTCAGATCGTAGAACCCCTGGCCTGGCGCGTCGTAGCGGGCGCTGGCCGACAGGGTCTCGTCCACCGACCAACTGGCCGAGACGTGGTCGAGGATGATCCGTCGGCCGGAATTGATCCAGATCGCGTCGCCTTCGGTCCTGCTCTCGTCGCCCAGGCGCGAGCGGATGAAGCGGATGACCACGTCGTCGGCGGCCACCACCAGGGTGTGGTCGCGCAGGGTGATCCCACCGCCTGGGGCGGTCTGGCCGGCGAGGGTGATCCGGCCGTTGGCGATCTTCAGCTCTCGCTTCAACGGGATCGTGCCCGCGACCTCGAAGACCACCGTGCGCGGTCCGTTGGCCTCGACAGCGGCGCGTAGCGAGCCGGGACCGGAGTCCTGGAGGTTGGTCACCTTGATCACCGTCCCGCCGCGCCCGCCCGCCGACAGCCGTCCCGCGCCCTCGGCCCCGGGAAAGGCCAGGACCTCGCGCGGGGCGGCCTGGGCCAGGGGCGCGGCGGCGGCCAAGGCGGCGGCCAGGACGGCGGTGGTGCGGATCATCGTGTTTCCCCCTTTTTCGCCGCTCATCCCCGGCGAATGCCGGACCTAGATCCCATGGCGGTGTGGATGACCTGGACGCGCTCAACGCCTTTGGCGTCAGCGCCGTCGCCATTCCATCTGGGTCCCGGCATTCGCTGGGATGAGCGGATGTTGGAGGGCATCATCCCCCGTCCAAAAATCTCTGTCCACCGGTGTCATCGCCGTACGGCAAGGCTTCGCGCGCATCGTCGAGCGACAACCCGCTCAAGCCTTGATGATTAATCAGGCAAGGATTGCCGCCAAACCGCGCATTTCCCGCCCCGGCGGGCCGCCAAACCGTCCACAGGGCGCGGCAGATTGTCCGGCCCCCGTTCTGAAAGCTGGCGGCGGTGTCATGCTCGCCCGTCTGGCGAATGATTCGGCTGTTCCGGGTCCCGCCGCCGGTTTCGGGGGAAACCACCATGGCAGGACCTTTGGCGAGCGACGACGCCAGCCTCCGCCCAGAACGCATCCTGGAGCTCAGCGAGCGCCTCAGCGCCGTGGCCGGCGAGAAGATCGGCGAGATCGCCTATGTCAACCGCTCGGCCAAGATGCTGGCGATCAACGCCCTGATCGTCGCCGCCCGGGCCGGCGAGGCGGGGCGCGGCTTCGCGATCGTCGCCGAGGAGTTCAAGACCATCTCCACCCAGATCGATGTGGTGGCCGCCGCCCTGGAGAGCCAGGTGCGGGCCGACCTCGACGAGCTGACCGCGATCGGCGGCGCGATCCTGGGCCATCTGCGCGGCCAGCGCCTGGTCGACCTGGCCCTGAACGCCATCGAGATCATCGACCGTAACCTCTATGAGCGCACCTGCGACGTGCGCTGGTGGGCCACCGACAGCGCCGTGGTCGACTGCGTGGCCGCCCCTTCGCGCGAGGCCGCCACCTACGCCAGCCAGCGGCTGAAGGTGATTCTCGACGCCTACACCGTCTATCTGGACCTGTGGATCGCCGACCCCTCGGGCCGGGTGATCGCCAACGGCCGCCCCGACCGCTATCCGGCCGCCCGCAACACCTCGGTGGCCGACGCGCCCTGGTTCCGCGACGCCCTGCGCACCAAGTCGGGCGACGACTTCACGGTCTGCGACATCCAGCGGGTCAAGGCCCTGAACGACGCCCCGGTCGCCACCTACGCCACGGCCATCCGCGAGGGCGGCCAGGCCAACGGGCGAGTGCTGGGTGTGCTGGGCGTGCATTTCGACTGGAAGCCCCAGGCCCAGGCGGTGGTCGACGGCGTGCGCCTGACCGACGAGGAAAAGACCCGCTCGCGGGTGCTGCTGCTGGACCAGAACCACAGGGTGCTGGCCAGTTCGGACGGTAAGGGCGTGCTGGAGGAGACCTTCCAACTCGACACCTCGGGCGGCGACATGGCCAGCTACGCCGACGGAGCCCGCACCATCGGCTACGCCCTGACGCCGGGTTACGAGACCTATCGGGGCCTGGGCTGGTACGGCTGCCTGGTCCAGACGGCGGAGGCGGAGAAGGTCTCCGCCACCTTTCGCGCGGGGGTGAAGGCGGCTTGACCTATATTCCCTCTCCCTCTGGGAGAGGGCGACTAAGCCTCCCAGAACCGGAACGCCTGGTAACCCGCGCCGATGTCCGGCCGCGACACGCCGAACAGGTCGGTGATCGTCAGCACCACGCGAAACAGGGCGTGGTTGACGCCGGGGATGAAGAAGATCGCCAGGAACAGGCCGATGAACACCAGGCCGCCGACCTTCATCGCCTGCTGCTGGACCGCTGGCGGCAGGTAGGGGCGGATCACGCCGAAGCCGTCCAGGCCCGGCAGGGGCAGCAGGTTCAGCACCAGGGCGAAGCCCTGCAGGAAGGCCAGGAAGGCGGCGGCGCGCGACAGTGGGCTGGTCTCGACGCCGAACGCCCGGTCGGCGGCCAGGCAGACGGCCAGGCCGACCAGCACCGCCAGGGTGCCCAGCGGCCCGGCCAGCGAGGCCAGGGCCCGGCCGCGCCGGCTGCGCATCAGGTCGTCGCGCAGATAGACCGCCCCGCCGGGAAAGCCGATCCCGCCCATCGCCAGCACCACCAGCGGCAGGATCAGGCTGGTCCCCAGGTCGGTGTATTTCAGCGGGTCCAGGGTCAGGTAGCCCTTCTGGGCGATGGTGTGGTCGCCGGCCTTGTAGGCCACATAGGCGTGGGCGAACTCGTGCACCACCACGCTGAGGATCCAGCCCACCACCACGAAGGCGAAGGTCAGCACGCCGGGCGGCTGGTCCATCCGCGCCAGGGCGAAGGTCAGGGCGGCGAAGATCCCCGTCAGGATCAGGGCGTTGGCGCTGATCGGGGCGGGCTTGGACGGACGGATGTCGGTGATGGCCATGCGACCTTGTACGCGGAGAGCCCGGCGCCGCCCAAGCCTTCTCTCCTCGTCCGTGCGCGGGGAGGATCACAGCCGGTCGCGCAGGGCGTACCAGCTCAGCCCGGCCACGGTCAGCGGCCAGCGCAGCAGCCGGCCGCCCGGGAACGGCGGGACGGGCAGGCGGGCCAGCAGGTCGAGGCCTTGGCGGTCGCCCAGGGCGGCGTCGGCCAGCAGCTTGCCGAACCAGGGGGCCAGCACCACCCCCTGGCCCGAATAGCCGGCGGCGATCCGCACGCCGGGGGCCAGTTCGCGGACGAACGGGGCGCGGTGAACGGTGATGCCCAGGGTCCCGCCCCAGGCGTGGGTCACCTCGACGCCGGCCAGGTCCGGATAGACCTTCAGCATGTGCCGCCGCACGAAGGCCTTCAGGTCCGGCGGGAAACCCGGCCGGTAGTTCTCGCCGCCGCCGAAGATCAGCCGGCCGTCGGGGCTCTTGCGGAAGTAGTTGATCACGAACCGGCTGTCGGCCACGGCGGCGCCCGAGCGGATGATGCTGTCCGCCCGGGTCCCCAGCGGCTCGGTGGCCAGGATGAAGTTGTTGATCGGCATCACCCGGGCCCGCGCCGTCCCACCCACGAGCTCGTCCAGATAGCCGTCGCCGGTCAGGATCAACTGGTCGCAGGTCACGCGGCCCTCGCCGGTGTCCACCACGATCGAGCCGCCGTCACGCCGCCAGGCCGTGGCGCGGCTGTGCTCGAAGATCATGGCCCCCGCCGCCATCGCCGCCCGCGCCATGCCCAGGGCCAGGTTCAGAGGATGAAGGTGGCCGCCGCCGCGATCGACCAGGCCGCCGTGATAGACGTCGGTTCCCAGCTCGTCCGCCAGCTCGGCCTCGCCGACCAGGGCCAACTGGTCGTAGCCGTAGCGGCTCTGCATGAAGTCGACATGGGCTGCGTCCTGCGCCTCGCCGCCCTTGCGGTGGCGGGCGTGGATCATGCCAGGGCGGAAGTCGCAGGCGATCTGGTGCTGGGCGATCAGGGCCAGCAGGTGGGCGCGGGCGTCCTGGCTCATTGTCCACAGGCGCAGGGCGTCGTCGCGGCCGACCGCCTTCTCCAGCCAGGCCTGATCGTTGCGCTGGCCGACATGGACCTGGCCGCCGTTGCGTCCCGACCCGCCGGACCCGACCTGGGCGGCCTCGAGGACGACGACGCGGACGCCGCGCCTGGCCAGCTCCAGCGCCGCGCCCAGGCCGGTGTAGCCCGCGCCGACGATGCAGACGTCGGCGCGGGTGTGGTCGCTCAGGGCGGGGAGCGTCGGGAAGGGCGTGGCGGTCTGGGCGTACCAGGAGGTCGCGGGGTGGCCGGTGTTCATCTCACCCTCTCCCATGGGGAGAGGGAGGGGCCCGCCGCGCAGCGGTGGGAGGGTGAGGGGGTGGTGAGGTCGACGGCGTGCCGGCGCGCCGGCCGGCGGCGTAACCCCTCATCCTCCCACGCCTGCGGCGCGGGCCCCTCCTTCTCCCTCTGGGAGAAGGTGAAGCAAACGTCCCTAGACATTCAGCAGCAGGAACTCCCGCTCCCACGGGCTGATCGTGCGCATGAAGGTCTCGTACTCGGCCTGTTTCACCGTGGCGTAGGCGCTGCAGAAGGTGGAGCCCAGGATCTCGACCAGGGGCTTGGCCGCCTCGAACAGCGACACCGACTCCAGCAGGCTGCGGGGCAGTTCGATGCCGCGCACACTGGCGTCGGTGTCGACCGGGGCGGTGGGCGACAGGTTCTGGGTCATGCCCAGATAGCCGGCGGCCAAGGTCGCGGCGATGGCCAGGTAGGGATTGGCGTCTGACGACGGGATGCGGTTCTCCAGCCGCCGGTTGGCCGGGTCGGACGGCGGCACGCGCAGGCCGCAGGTGCGGTTGTCGTAGCCCCACTGGGTGTTGACCGGCGCGCCGGAGTCGCGGGCGATCCGTCGGTAGCTGTTCACATAGGGGGCCAGGATCGCCATGATCGCCGGCAGGTAGCGCTGCTGGCCGGCGATGAAGGCGTAGAACAGCGGCGTGGCGTCGCCGGTCTTGGGGTCGGAGAACAGGTTCTCGCCGTCGATTCCCAGGATCGACTGATGGATGTGCATGGCGCTGCCGGGCTCGGCGGCCATCGGCTTGGCCATGAAGGTGGCGTAGATCTCGTGCTCCAGCGCCACCTCGCGGATGGTGCGCTTGAACATGAACACCTGGTCGGCCAGCTCCAGCGGATTGCCGTGCCGCAGGTTGATCTCCATCTGGGCCACGCCGCTCTCGTGGATCAGGGTGTCGATCTCCAGGCCCTGGCGCTCGGAGTACTCGTACATGTCCTCGAACAGGGCGTCGAACTCGTTGACCGCCGCGATCGAATAGCCCTGGCGGCCGGTTTCCGGCCGGCCCGACCGCCCGATCGGCGGCTTCAGCGGGTAGTCGGGGTCGGTGTTCTTGTCGACCAGGTAGAACTCGATCTCCGGGGCCACCACCGGGTCCCAGCCCTTCTCGCGATAGAGGGCCATCACCCGGCGCAGCACCTGGCGCGGGCTCTCCTCGACCGGCCGGCCGTCGGGGTGGAAGGCGTCGTGGATCACCTGGGCGGTCGGGTCCTGGGCCCAGGGCACCACGGCCAGGGTGGCCAGGTCCGGGGTCAGGAAGATGTCGGTGTCGGACTGCACCGCATTGACTGCCCCCTCGAACTCGGGGAAGTCGCCCGTGATGGTCTGGTAGAACACCGCCAGCGGCAGGTTCATCGACGGCGCGCCCAGGAACTTGCGCACCGGCATGATCTTGCCCCGCGCCACCCCGGCCAGGTCGGGCACGACGCACTCGATCTCCTCGATGTTCTGCCGCGCGAACCAGTCCTTGGCGTCCTCGAGCGACGCGACCCCGCGGGTCGTCTTGGGGGCGGGCTTGGATTTCTTTTCTTTGTACTTCATGGGGCGCTCCTCGCGCTTTTCGAAGTGTAGTCTCTTGAGCTTCGGCGACAATCTCACCCGAGGGGCGGCGGACGGGTGGGCGTCAGGAGGTGTTTCTGCTACTCTTTGGCATGGCCGAGCCCGAACCTACGATTTTCGACGCCATAGACGACGAGGCCGACCGCCTTGCCGAGGCCGCCGCCGACGCCGACGCTGAAGCTGGTCGAGTGGTTCCCCACGCCCGGGTTCGAGAATGGCTCAAGACGCTCGGCACACCGGACCAGCAGCCCGTTCCGTATTCGTGGCGGAAGTAGTTTGGACCGATCGCGCGCTGGCCCACGTTGAGGCCATCGTCACCTACATCGTGAACCAGCACAGTCCTTTGGCGGCGCAACGCCTCGGCCAACGCCTGTTGACGGCGGGCGACACGCTGGAAACTTCGCCCGACAGAGGTCGCCCAATTGCACGCGGCCGTCGTGAACTGACGGTGATCGCACCCTATTTGATCCGCTACAGGCTTAAGGGCGACAGGGTCATCATCCTTGAAGTTCGCCATGGCATGCGGCGACCAAACCTTTAAGCCATCAGGCGTCACGCCGCCGCCTCCGGCTTCAGCGCCCTAAGCACCGGCTCCGCCTCGTCCAGCGACTTGCGGATGATCCCCACCAGTTCATCAATCTGAGCGTGGGTGATGATCAGCGGCGGGCAGCAGACGATGCTGTCGCGGATGGCGCGGACCATCAGGCCGTTGCTGATGCACAGATCCCGCACGATCGGCCCCGCCTCGCCCTCCTTGTCGAGGAAGCGGTGGTTGGTCCCCTTCTCGCGCACGATCTCGACCGCGCCGATCAGGCCCAGCGACCGGGTCTCGCCGACCAGGGGGTGGTCGTTCAGCGAGGCCAGGGCCTTGGCCAGGTAGGGGCCGGTGTCGTCGCGGGTGCGCTCGACCAGACTCTCGCGCTCGATGATTTCCAGGTTCTTCAGGGCCACCGCCGCGGCCGTCGGGTGGCCCGAATAGGTGAAGCCGTGGATGAAGTCGCCGCCCTTCTCGCGCAGCTCGGCGACGATGTGGTCGGCCACGCCGACGGCGCTGATCGGCAGGTAGCCGGACGACAGGCCCTTGGCCATGGCGATCATGTCCGGCTTGATCCCGTAATGCTGGTGGCCGAACCACTGGCCCAGCCGCCCGAAGCCGCAGATCACCTCGTCGCAGACCAGCAGGATCCCGTACTTGCGGCACAGGGCCTCGACCGCCGGCCAGTAGCCGTCCGGCGGGATGATCACCCCGCCCGCCCCCTGCACCGGCTCGCCGATGAAGGCGGCGACATTCTGGGGGCCGACCTCCAGGATCTTGTCCTCGATCTCCTTCACGGCCCGGTCGCGGAAGGCGGCGGGATCCTCGCCGAAGCCTTCGCCGAACGGATAGGGCTGCATGACGTGGTGCACGCCGGGGATCGGCAGGTCGCCCTGCGCATGCATGTGCTTCATGCCGCCCAGCGAGACCCCGGCCACGGTCGAGCCGTGATAGGCGTTCCAGCGGCTGATGAAGGCCGTGCGGCTTGGCTCCCCTTTGAGCTTCCAATAGTGGCGGGCCAGGCGGAAGACCGTGTCGTTGGCCTCCGAGCCCGACGAATTGTAGAAGACGTGGGTCAGATGGCCGCCCATCTTTTCGGCGATCTTGGCGGCCAGCTTCACGGGCGGCGGCGTCGCGGTCTTGAAGAAGGTGTTGTAGTAGGGCAGCTCCAGCATCTGGTCGTAGGCGGCCTGGGCCAGCTCCTCGCGGCCGTAGCCGACATTGACGCACCACAGGCCGGCCATGCCGTCCAGGATCTGGCGCCCCTCGCCGTCATGGATGTAGACGCCGTCGGCTCGGGTGATGATCCGGCTGCCGCCCAGCTCGTGGATGACCTTGTGGTCGGCCTGGGCCGGCAGGTGGTGGGCCAGGTCCAGGCGCTTGAGCTCGGCGATGTCGTGGTTGCGGATCGGGACGGTCATCTGGGGCTCCTGGTCTTTTCTTGTTTTCAAAGTCCGCTCATCCCGACGTTCGCCGGGATGAGCGGAACGAGGGGTTGGCTCCGCAGCGCCCGGCCGAACAGCTGGAAGAACGCCTGGCTCTGCGGGTTGCGCTCGGTCTTCCATTCGGGATGCCACTGGACCGCCAGGACCGGTGCGCCGTTGACCGTCGCCGACACCGCCTCGACCACGCCGTCGGGCGCGCGGGCCTCGACGGCGAGGCCTTCGCCCAGCCGGTCGACGCCCTGGTAGTGCACGGAATTGACGGTCGCGGCCTGGGCGCTGAACGCGGTGGCCAGCACCCCGCCGGGGGCCAGGTCGACGCGGTGCTCGTGGTCGAACAGGCCGTCGAAGTCGACCTCGTCGGGGGCGTGGTGGGGGATCAGTTCATCAGCCGCCGCCATGTCCCGCCGCAGCGTGCCGCCGAACGCGACATTGATCTCCTGGAAGCCGCGGCAGACGCCGAACACCGGCCGGCCCAGGTCGAGCATGGCCCGGATCAGGTCGGCGGTCATGGCGTCGCGCGCCGCGTCGAACGGACCGGCAGCGTCGGGAACGGCCTCGCCGTAGCGGGCGGGGTCGAGGTTGGACGGGCTGCCGGTCAGCATCAGGCCGTCCAACCGCGCGGCGACCTCCGAGGCCTTCATCAGCTCGGGCATCGACGGCACCAGCAGGGCCGCGGCGTCGGCATATTGCATGGCGCTGGCCACATAGCGGTTCATCACCGCCTGGGCCGGCTCGACCCCGACGGTGCGGGTGCAACAGATGATGCCGGCGACGGGTCTCATCCCGTGCCTCCTGTGGACCGCAGTCCCTCCCCCTGTGGGGGAGGCGATCGCGTAGCGATCGGTGGGGGGAGTTGTCGGATCGAAGATCGTAGACCCGGCCGGCTGCCGATCACGCCCCCCTCCGTCGCCCTGCGGGCGACACCTCCCCCACAGGGGGAGGGACTTGGCCTGCGCAGCCGCCAGGTGGGGGCAAGGGCGTGAGCCACGAAAATCACGACAGCAGCACCGCCGGCGAACAGGCATGCCAGCCCAGCCACACCGCCTCGCCCAGCTTGAAGTCCTCCTGGTCCCAGCGGGTCAGGTTCTGGCGGACGACCTTGATCCGGCGGCCGCTCTGGATCTCCACCTCGTAGACGCTCTGACCGCCCAGATAGGCCTCGTGGCGGATCACCCCGGCCACGGCGTTCTGGCCGACCGGGCAGTCGCCCATGTTGGGCGGGGCGGCGCCGTCGGGACGCTTGTGCAACTCGATCTTCTCGGGCCGCAGCGCCGCCCAGACCGTGCCGCCACGCGCGCCGGTGACGCCATGGTCCAGGAAGATGTCGCAGTCCAGGTCCGGCGACCTGACTACCGCGTGGCTGGGCTCGTCGACGGCCAGCACGCCCTCGAACAGGTTCACGCTGCCGATGAAATCGGCCACGAAGCGGCTGTTGGGGAACTCGTAGAGGTCGTTGGGCGCGGCCACCTGCTGCAGCAGGCCCCGGTTCATCACCGCGCAGCGGCTGGCCAGGGCCAGGGCCTCGTCCTGGTCGTGGGTGACCATGATGAAGGTGATCCCGACCTTCTCCTGAAGCGTCGACAGCTCGGTGCGCATCTGGTCGCGCAGCTTGGCGTCCAGGGCCGACAGCGGCTCGTCCAGCAACAGCACGCGGGGGCGTTTCACCAGTGCTCGCGCCAGGGCGACCCGCTGCCGCTGGCCGCCCGACAGCTGGTCGGGCTTGCGCTGGGCCAGGCCGTGCAACTGGACCAGGTCCAGCGCCTCCTCCACCCGCCGGTCGCGCTCGGCCTTGCTCACCCGGTCGACCTTCAGGCCGTAGGCGACGTTGTCGGCCACGCTCATGTGCGGGAACACGGCGTAGGACTGGAACACCATGTTCACCGGCCGCTTGTTGGGCGGCACGGTCGAGACGTCCTGGCCGTCGATCAGGATCCGGCCTTCGGTTGGCGTCTCGAACCCGGCCAGCATTCGCAGCAGGGTGGTCTTGCCGCAGCCCGATGGCCCCAGCAGCGAGAAGAACTCGCCCTCCTGGATCGACAGGGAGACGTTGTCGACCGCCACCATCTTGCCGAAGCGCTTGGTGACGTTCTCGAAGGTGATGATGGGTTGGTTGGTCACCTGAATTCCCCCGAGCATCTCGCCATAGAGCTGCTCCCCCTGTGGGGGAGCTGTCGCGGAGCGACTGAGGGGGGAGCGAAAGGCGCCGCCAACTCCCCCCTCCGGCCCTTCGGGCCACCTCCCCCACAGGGGGAGGACCTATTCCACACGCCCATTACGCCTTGTCCCCATGCCCGGCCACGCCCGCGGGGTCTCCCTGCAGCTTCAGTGCCACCGCCGTCAGGATCACGGTCAGCACGATCAGGATCGTCGAGGCGGCGTTGACCTCCGGCGTCACCGAGAAGCGGACCATCGAATAGACCTTGACCGGGAAGGTCACTGTGTCCGGGCCGGCGGTGAAGAAGGTGATGACGAAATCGTCCAGGCTGAGGGTGAAGGCCAGCAGGGCGCCGGCCACCAAGGACGGAGCCATGTGCGGCAGGATCACGTCCCAGATCGTCCGCCACTCGCCGGCCCCCAGGTCGCGGGCCGCCTCCTCCATCTCGCGGTTGAAGCTGGCCATCCGGGCGCGGACCACCACCGCCACGAACGGGAACGAGAACGACACGTGGGCGATGGTGATGGCCCCGAGATTCAGCGGCCAGGGCAGGCCCACGGGCCAGGGCAGGACCTTGGCGAAGAACACCAGCATGGCCACGCCCATGCAGATCTCGGGCACCACGATCGGCAGGGCCAGGGCTCCGTCCAGCACCGTCTTGCCGGGGAAGCGGAACCGCCACAGCACCAGGGCGACCATGGCCCCCAGGGCGACGCTCAGCACCGTGCACAGGGCGGCGATCGTCAGGCTGTTGACGAAGGCCTCGATCAGCGACGAGTCGTTGAAGGCCTTGTCGTAATATTTGAGCGTGAAGCCCTTCCAGACGATGTTGCGCCGGCTGTCGTTGAAGCTGAAGGCCATCAGGGCGATCAGCGGCGCGTAGAGAAAGACGCCGACGGCCGCCAGCCAGGCCTGCATCTGCCAGCGGCGGAGGTATTCGAGGGGACCGGGGGGCGATTTGCGGGTCATCGACCGGCCCCGCGGATGGATTGATAGGGTTGGGGACAGGCACATGTGCCTGTCCCCGTCCGTTGCACGGCGTCAACGAAGCTCATGCCGTCGCCCCTTTCCGGCCCTTGCTCACCAGCGCCTGCACGGCGATGGCGACAAACGTCAGGTACATCAGCAGGAACGACAGGGCCGCGCCGAAGGGCCAGTCGTTGGCGCGCTTGAACTGGCGCTCGATGACGTTGGCGATCATCTGGCTGTCGGGGCCGCCCAGCAGGTCGGGGGTCAGATAGGCGCCCAAGGCGGGGATGAAGGTGATCAGCACGCCGGAGGCGATGCCCGGCAGGGCCAGCGGCACGACCACCTTGAACAGGGTGCGCATGTGGCCCGCGCCCAGGTCGAGGCTGGCCTCCAGCAGCGACTTGTCCAGCCGGTCCAGCGCCGAATACAGCGGCAGCACCATGAACGGCAGGTGGACATAGACCAGGCCGACGATCACCGCGAAATTGGTGTGCATCATCTCCAGCGGCTGGAACGGCTGCAGCGGCATGACCTTGGCGGCCAGGTTCCATCCCGCCTCCAGGCCCTTGTTGATGTAGCCCTCGTTGCGCAGCACGGCGATCAGGGCGTAGGTGCGGATCAGGAGGTTCGTCCAGAACGGCAGCATGATCAGCAGCAGCAGCCAGGTCTTGGCCCTCTGCGAGGCGAAGGTGATGGCCAGGGCGACGGGGAAGCCGACCACCAGGCACAGGCCGGTGGTCAGGGCCGCCACCCCGGCCGACTTCAGGAAGATCTTCAGGTACAGCGGCTCGATCGCCCGGGCGTAGTTCTTGAACGTGCCGGTGATGGCGATCTGGGTCAGGCCCTCGTTGTGGCCGAAGCTGTAGGCCCAGACGATGGCCAGCGGGATCAGGAAGAACAGCACCAGCCACACCAGCGGCGCACTGAGCGCCGTGGCGAAGACGGCTTTCGCCTGTTTCCAGCTCTGCTCCATGGCGTGGCTCCGTTTCCCCAAAGATCCTCCCCCTCTGGGGGAGGTGGCCCAGAGGGCCGGAGGGGGAGCGGCGTCGGCCGCAAACCCCCTCAGTCGCTCCGCGACAGCTCCCCCAGAGGGGGAGCATCGCCTGTGCCAGCCGCCCCTAAGCCGCCCGCACGCGGGTGATGACTTCCTCGTAGAGACTGGCCTTCTCGGCCCCCTCGAACGCCCCGTACTCGCACTTGGACATGATGTCCGCCGGCGGGAAGATCACCTTGTTGTCGCGATAGGCCGGCGGCATCAGCGCCTTGGCCGCGGCGTTGGGGGTCGGGTAGAGGATCGTCTTGGAGATCGCGGCCCCGGCCTGGGCGTCCAGCAGGTAGTTGATGAACTTGTGGGCGTTGTCCGGCCGCGGCGCGCCTTGGGGGATGCACAGGGTGTCGGAATTGATCAGCGACCCCTCCTTGGGAATCACGAAGTCGATGTCGGGATCGTCCTTCATCACCTGGGCGATGTCGCCGTTGTACTCCAGCACCAGGTCGACATCGCCGGCCACCAGCATGTCCTGGCCGTTGTCGTCGTGGAACGCCTTCACATAGGGCTTCTGGCGGATCAGCATCTGCTCGATCTTGGTGACCAGGTCCGGCGGGATGTTGTTGACGCTGTGGCCCAGGTACTTGGCGGCCAGGCGCACCAGGTCGGCGCTTTCCGACAGCAGGGCGATGCGGCCGTTGTACTGGGCGCTGTCGAACAGGTACTTCCAGCTGTCGGGCACGCCCTGCACCTTGGACTTGCGATAGCCGATGCCCAGCACCAGCCAGGTATAGGGCATCGAGAACCGGCGGCCTGGGTCGTAGTCGGGGTTCACGAAGGCCGGGTCGACGTTCTTGAAGTTGGGGATCTTGCCGTGGTCCAGGGTCTCCAGCATGCCCGCCTGGCTCATGCGGGTGACGAACTCGTTGGACGGCACGATCACGTCGTAGCCGGCGTTGCCGGCCTTCAGCTTGGCGAACAGTTCGTCGTTGGTGGCGAACAGGCTCATATTGACGTCGACGCCCGTGGCCTTCTTGAAGTCGCCCAGGGTCGTCTCGCCGATATAGGTGTCCCAGTTGTAGAAGTTCAGCTTTGGCTCTTCGCCGTTGGCCGACTTGGCGGCCGAGCCCTCGGGCTTCTGGCCGCAGGCGGTGAAGCTGATGCCGATGGCCGCGGCGCCCATGGCCGTCAGCAGCGAGCGGCGGGTCCCGAGAATACGGTTGGTGCTCATGGTGTCTCCCCTCGAATTTGTGTGATCTTGCCTAGCGAGAAATCCAGTTCGGTAGCGAAACGTCGACGCCGATGTTGGCGGCGATGGTCAGTCCAACCCAGGCGACGACGGCGACAAGCGCGACAATCGGAACCGCGACAACAAGACGAGCGCGTAGGGTCGGCGACGTTCCCATGTTCCAAATCCTAGACCTGATCTTCAATCCTCGAAAACTTTACTCCACACAGCCGGCCAGATGCCGACCCAAGTCCTGGTTCGAGCGCCCCGCCATCAGGCGTTGCGCAGATACCAGTCATAATCCAGCGCCGTGACCACCTCGGCGAAGCGCGCCTGCTCGGTGCGCTTGACCGAGACGAACATCTCCACGAACCGATCGCCCAGATAGTCGCGCAGCACGTCAGAGGCCTCGAACAGATTGACCGCCGTATACCAGTCGGTGGGCAGGCGGACCTTCTCCTTGGCCGCCGCCGCATAGCCGTCGCCGACCACCGCCGGGCCGGGGTCGATCTGGTGGCTGATCCCGTGGTGGGCGCAGGCCAGCAGCGCGGCCAGCACCAGGTACGGATTGGCGTCGGCCCCGGCCACCCGATGCTCGACATGGCGGGTCGGCGGCGGGCCGGCGGGCACCCGCAACGACACCGTGCGGTTGTTGACGCCCCAGGTCGGGGCCACCGGCGCGTAGCTGTTGGCCTTGAAGCGGCGATAGGAATTGGCGTTGGGCGCCAGGATCGCCATGCAGTCGGCCATCAGCGCCTTCATGCCGCCGATCGCATGCTTGAGCAGGTCTGAACCTTCCGGGTCGTCGGCGGCGCAGAGGTTGTTCCCGGCCGCGTCGTTGAAGCTGACATGGACGTGGAAGCCGTTGCCGGCCTGGTCGGCCCAGGGCTTGGCCATGAAGGTGGCCTCGCAGCCATGGCGCAGGGCTACCCCCTTGGCGGCCCGCTTGTAGCGCAGGGCGTCGTCGGCGGCCTCCAGGGCGTCGGGCTTGTGCTTGAGAGTCAGCTCCACCTGGCCCGGGGCGAACTCCGAGATCGCCCCCTCCAACGGCACGCCCAGCACGTCGCAGACGTCCCACAGCTCGCGCAGGAACGGCGAGATCGCCTCCAGCTCCGGCAGGCCATAGACCTGGATCCCCTGTGGCCGCTCGCCGGTCTGCAGCGACCGGGCGGGCAGCAGCTCGCCGCCGGGGCCGCGATGCTGGTCGACCAGGTAGTATTCCAGCTCGCAGGCCGCGACCGGCGTCAAGCCGTCGGCGGCGAAGCGGTCCAGCACGCGCTTAAGCACATGGCGGGGGTCCAGGTCGTTGGCCGTCCCGTCCAGCTCGTACAGCGACAGCATCACCTGGGCCATGTCCGGCCCCAGCCACGGCGCCAGGGTCAGGGTCCCCGGCACGGGCCGGGCGCGGCGGTCGGCGTCGCCGTCCTCCCAGACCAGGCCCGTGTCCTCGCAGTCGGCGCCTTGCGTGTCGACCACCAGGATCGAGCCGGGCAGGAAGCGGCCGTAGTCGTAGATCGCCTGCAGCTCGTGGACCCGCAACCGCTTGCCGCGCGGCACGCCGGTCATGCTGGTGAAGAACACGTCGACATACTTCACCTGCGGATGGGCGGCGAGGAAGTCGCGGCACTCCTGGGGATCGGCGACCGAAGGGAGCGTCATGGGCGCACTCCTCCCTTTCTTGAACCCTCTCCCWYKGGGAGAGGGTCTCAAGATGCGAAACGCTCATGCCGCTAACCCCTCCAGCGCCCCGGCGAACCCGTCCACGGCGGCGATCAGTCGGTCGATCGCCGCGTCTTCCGTCACCGGCGAAACCAGCATCATGGTGTGGAAGGGCGCGATCAGCACCCCTCGGTTGATCAGCCACAGATGAAGCGCATGCAACAGCCGGGCGTCCAGCGCCTCGCGCATGGCGGCGGCGTCTTTCGGCGGGGAGGGGGCGAACACCAGCTCGACCCGCGCCCCGACATGGACCACCGACCACGGCAGGTCGCGGGCGGCGATCACGCCGCGCAGGCCGGTCATCAGCCGCTCGGCCCCGGCCAGCATCCGCGCGTAGGCGGCGTCGGTCATCACCTCCGACAGCATGGCGCGCATGGCGGCGATGGCCAGCGCATTGCCGGACAGGGTGGTGCCGATCCCCGACTGGCCGGGCCCGGTCCGAGCGGCGGCGGCGTCCATGTGTTCGGAGAGTTCAGCGGTGACGCCCCAGACCGCGGCCGGCACGCCGCCGGCGATGGCCTTGCCGACCACCAGCATGTCCGGCTCCAGACCATGGGCGCGGGCGTAGCCGCCAGGAGCGGTGGAGAGGGTGTGGGTCTCGTCGATGATCAGCAGGGTCCCGGCCCGGCGGGTCAGGTCGCGCAGGGTGTCCAGGAACCCCGGCTGCGGCAGGATCATCCCGCAATTGGTCATGGCCGGCTCGGCCAGGACAGCGGCCACGTCGCCCGGCGCCAGGGCCGCGGCCAGGGCCTCGGGGTCATTGAACGGCACGACGCGGGTGGTGGCCGTCAGGTCGTGGACCTGGCCCAGCAGGCCGGGCTTCATGACCGGGACGCCGTCCTTCAGCGCCACGAACGCGTCGTCGACCATGCCGTGGTAGCCGCCGTCGAACACCAGGATCACCGGCCGGCCGGTCACCGCCCGCGCCCAGCGGATGGCGGCGCGGTTGGCATCGCTGGCCGTGGTCGCCATCTGCCACAGCGGCAGGCCGAAGCGCTCGGCCAGCAGCCGGCCCACGATCACCGCGCCGGCGGTGGGCAACATGAAGCCGGTCCCGCGCTTGGCCTGGTCGGCGATGGCGCGAGCGACCGCCTCCTGGCCGTGGCCGAACATGGCTGGCGTGTCGGCCAGGCAGAAGTCGTCGTAGAGCCGGCTGTCGACATCGGTGACCTGGGCCCCGACGCCCTGGGCGGCGAAGACCGGACACGGGCTGGCCCAGTCGGTCATCCAGTGCATCGGCGCCCCGCCCCGCCAGACCTCGGCCGACTGGCGCGACAGGGCCAGGGAGCGTGGATGCTCGGCGCTGAAGCGGCGGGTTTCGTCCCGGATCAGGTCGGAGAGAGTGGGGGCGTGGGCGGGGTTGGAGGTCATGCTACCCCTGCCCCAACAAACCCTATTTCAACCGTCATCCCGGGCCTTGCGCCCGGGACCCCTCGTTCAGCTGACGGTGAAGCGAAATGGCGCGCTGGCGCGCCACCCATCCGCACCTGCGGCGGACGGAGGGGTCCCGGGCACAAGGCCCGGGATGACGAGGTTGAAAGGGAATGGGCGGTGAAAAACCTCATCCCACCCCGCCAAAGCACAGGTACTTGGTCTCCAGGTACTCGTCCAAGCCCTCCGAAGACCCCTCGCGGCCCAGGCCCGAGTCCTTGACGCCGCCGAACGGGGCCACCTCGGTGGAGATGATGCCTTCGTTGATCCCGACCATCCCCGCCTCGATAGCCTCGGCCACCCGCCAACAGCGGGCGACGTCGCGGCTGTAGAAGTAGGAGGCCAGGCCGAATGGCGTGGCGTTGGCCAGGTCGATGGCGTCCTGTTCGGTGTCGAACTTCACGATCGGCGCGACGGGGCCGAAGATCTCCTCCTGGAACAGGCGCATGTCGGGCGTGGCGCCGGTCAGCACGGTGGGCTGCCAGAACAGGCCGCCGAGTTCGTGACGGTCGCCGCCGACCGTGGCCGTCGCGCCCTGCTCAACGGCCTCACGCACCAGCTTTTCGACCTTGGCGATGGCCTTGTCGTTGATCAGCGGGCCGATGGTCACGCCCTCGCCCGTGCCCGGACCGACCTTCAAGGCCGCGACCTTCTCGGTCAGCCTCGCCACGAAGGCGTCATGGATGCCGACCTGCACCAGCAGCCGGTTGGCGCAGACGCAGGTCTGGCCGGTGTTGCGGTACTTGCTGGCGATCGCCCCGTCGACGGCGGCCTCGAGGTCGGCGTCGTCGAAGACGATGAACGGCGCGTTGCCGCCCAGCTCCAGGCTGAGCTTCTTCATCGTGCCCGCGCACTGGGCGTAGAGCGTCTTGCCCACTGGGGTCGAGCCGGTGAACGACAGCTTGCGCACCCTGGCGTCGTCGCACAGGGCCTTGCCGATGCCGGCGCTGTCCTTGCCGGTGACCACGTTCAGCACGCCGGCCGGCACGCCCGCCTCGACCGCCAACCGCGCGACGGCCAGGGCGCACAGCGGGGTCTCGGCCGCCGGCTTGACCACCACGGTGCAGCCGCTGGCCAGGGCCGGCCCGACCTTGCGGGTGATCATGGCGATCGGGAAGTTCCACGGCGCGATGGCCGCGCAGACCCCGACCGGCTGCTTGATCGACACCAGGCGTTTCCCTGGTAATGGGCTGGGGATCGCATGACCGTAGGCCCGCTTGGCCTCCTCGGCGAACCAGTCGATGAACGCCGCGCCGTACGACACCTCGCCCCGCGACTCGGCCAGCGGCTTGCCCTGCTCGGCGGTCATCAGCCGGGCCAGGGCCTCGGCATGCAGCAGCATCAGGTCCGACCACTTGCGCAGGATCGCCCCGCGCTCCTTGGCGCTGCGGGCGGCCCAGGCCGGGAAGGCGCGGTGGGCGGCCTCGATGGCCACCTTGGTCTCCGACGCCCCCAGGTCGGCCACCTCGGCGATCACCGACCCGTCGGCCGGGTTCAGCACCTGGAAGGTGGTCTCGCTCTCGATCCACAGGCCGTCGATGAAGGCGGCGGTTTCGACAAGTTCCAGAGTCTTGAAGGTCATTGGGACATCACCTCAGCGTCACGGACACCGACTTCAGGTCGGCGTACTTGTGCAACGCGTGAAGGCTGCGGTCGCGGCCGAAGCCCGACTGCTTGAAGCCCCCGAACGGCATGGTGATGTCGCAGGCGTCCCAGCCGTTGATCCAGACCAGACCCGCCTTCAGCCGCCGGGCGCAGGTCAGGGCGCGGTTGATGTCCGACGTCCACAGGCCGGCGGCCAGGCCGTAGACGGTGTCGTTGGCCAGGCCGATCGCCTCGTCCGGGTCCTTGAAGGTCTGCACGCCCAGCACCGGGCCGAACACCTCCTCGCGGGCCAGGGTGTGGTCGGGCGCAAGCCGGTCGAAGATGGTGGGCTCGACATAGAAGCCGCCGGTCTCCTGGCGCACCCGCGATCCGCCCAGTAGGCGGCGCGCGCCCTGGCTGTCGGCGGTGGCGATATAGTCCAGGGCGGTGTTCATCTGCCGCTCGCTGACCATGGCCCCGAAGCTGGTCTCCGGATCCAGCGGGTCGCCGGGGACCATCGTCTTCGCCACAGCGACCACCTTCTCGAGGAAGGCGTCCTTGATCGAGTCCTGCACCAGCAGGCGCGAGGCCGCGGTGCAGACCTCGCCCTGGTTATAGAACACGCCCCAGGCGGCGGCCGAGGCGGCGGCGTCCAGGTCCGGACAGTCGGCGAAGACGATCTGGGGCGACTTGCCGCCCAGTTCCAGCGACACGCGCTTGAGGTTCGAGCGGGCCGAATATTCCATCAGTCGCCGGCCCACCGGGCCCGAGCCGGTGAAGGCGATCATGTCGACGTCCATCGACAGGGCCAGGGCCTCGCCGGCCACCCCGCCCAGGCCGGGGACCACGTTCAGCACGCCCGGCGGCAGCCCGGCCTCCAGGGCCAGCTCGCCCAGCTTCAGGGCGGTCAGCGGCGACTGCTCGGCGGGCTTGAGGACGACGGAATTGCCCATGGCCAGGGCCGGGGCCACCTTCCACATCGCCATGTGCAGCGGGAAGTTCCACGGCACGATGGCGCCGATCACGCCCAGCGGCTCGTGCACGGCCCAGCTCAGCCGGTCGATCGGCGAGGTCCCGACCTCGCCATAGATCTTGTCCAGGGCCTCGGCGTACCAGCGGGTGGTGCCGATCGCCAAGGGGATGTCGACGGCGCGGGCGTCGCGGATCGGCTTGCCGGTGTCGACGCTCTCCAGCAGGGCCAGTTGCTCGGCGTCGCGCTCCATCAGCTCGGCCAGCTTGAACAGCACCGCCTTCTTGGCGCGCGGGCCCTGGTCGCGCCAGCGGCCGTCCTCGAAGGCGGCGCGGGCGCCGGCCACGGCGCGGTCGACGTCCTCGCTTTGGCAGGCGGCGACCTGGTTCAGCACCGTTCCATCGCGCGGCGAGACGTTGTGGAAGGTCATGCCCGACGCCGCCTCGACCAGCGCGCCGTCGATCACCGCCCGGCCGGGCAGGGCCAGGGTCTTGAGAACGTCGATCGGGCTGGCGGCGGTCAAGGGAGAGCTCTCGGTGAATTGTGATCACAGTTTGCGGTGGCGGGGCGGCTGTCAAGGTGGGGCGGGTTGACGCCAAGAGCGTTTGACGAGGTTGCGTCTTTCGCGCTCACCGCCCCCTCCGCGCTCGTCATCCTCGGACTTGTTCCGAGGACCCCTGGTTCAGCCTTGCTGCCGAAAACAGAACGCGCGCGGCGTTCGCGGCGCCCCCTCTCCGGAGGACAGCGCGGCGGCGCCAGGGGTCCTCGGAACAAGTCCGAGGATGACGGACGTTGGGGATAACAGCTCAAAAGGGAGCTCACCGCCCCGCCTCCACCGCCATGCGCATCTTGTCCATGCCCTCCGACAGGTCGGCCGCGATGGCCCGGCGGGCGGCTTCGGCGTCGCGGGTCTTCAGGGCCTCCATGGCCTCGGCGTGGCGGTCGGCGACCAGGCCGTCGGCGCCAACCCGGCCGAACACCACCCGCATGAACGGCCCGATCTGCAGCCACAGCCCACCGGCCATGGCCAGCAGCACCTCGGCCTCGGCCCGCGCGTAGAGGGCGAAATGGAAGTCGTGGTTGGCGGTCATGTAGGCGTCGACGTCGCCCAGCCGCAGGGCGTCGTCGACGGCGGCGTCCAGCTCGCGCAGGCGCTTGAGCAGGGCGGCGTCGGCGTGGGGCGCGGCGCGGGCGGCCAGTTCGGGCTCGATCCACAACCGGGCCTGGGCCAGTTGATCCAGCCGGTCGGCGGTCAGGGACGGCACGCTCAGGCGCTTGTTGGCGGGGTTGATTTCGAGCGCCCGCTCGGCTGACAGCCGCCGCACCGCGTCGCGCACCGGCATCGGCGACACCCCCAGCTCGGCCGCCAGGCTGCGCAGGGACACCCCGACGCCGGGCGCGATACGGCCGGTGATCAACGCCTGGCGAATGGCCTCGTAGACCTGGTCGTGGACGGCCAGGCTGTCGGCGAGGGGCTTGCGGGTTTGCGTGCTCATGCCTCTCCCCCTTTTAAATCCACTCATCCCGGCTTTCGCCGGGATGAGTGGAGGCAGGGCTGGACAGGAGACCTCCAATTGCGATCACAATGCAAGCCTGATCCGGAGTTCTCCCATGGCCGACATCCGCGCCAACGACCTCGACGCCTTCTGGATGCCGTTCACCCCCAACCGGCGGTTCAAGGCCCAGCCGCGGATGCTGGCCCGCGCCGAGGGCATGCACTACGCCACGCCCGAGGGCCGCCAGGTACTGGACGCCACCTCGGGCCTGTGGTGCGTCAACGCCGGCCACAACCGCCCCAGGATCGTCGAGGCCATCCGCCGCCAGGCCGGCGAGATGGACTATGCGCCCAGCTTCAACATGGGCCATCCCGCCGCCTTCGCCTTCGCCAGCCGCATCGCCCAGATCACCCCGCCGGGCCTGGACCGGATCTTCTTCACCGGCTCGGGCTCGGAGTCGGTCGACACCGCCCTGAAGATCGCCCTGGCCTATCATCGGGCCCGCGGCAAGGGGACCAAGACCCGGCTGATCGGCCGCGAGCGCGGCTATCATGGCGTCGGCTTCGGCGGCATCTCAGTGGGGGGCATCCCCAAGAACCGGATGTATTTCGGCTCGCTGCTGACCGGCGTCGACCACCTGCCCCATACGCACGGCGTGGCCGGCAACCTGTTCAGCCAGGGCCTGCCCAAGAACGGCGCCGAGCTGGCCGACGCGCTCGAAGGGATCGTCGCCCTGCACGACGCCAGCAACATCGCCGCGGTGATCGTCGAGCCGGTGGCCGGCTCGACCGGGGTGCTGGTCCCGCCCGAGGGCTACCTGCAGCGCCTGCGGGCGATCTGCGACCGGCACGACATCCTGCTGATTTTCGACGAGGTGATCACCGGCTTCGGCCGGGTGGGCGCGGCCTTTGCGGCCGAGCGGTTCGGGGTGACGCCGGACATGATCTGCATGGCCAAGGGCCTGACCAACGCCGCCGTGCCGGCCGGGGCGGTGGCGGCGTCGGAAGGCGTCTACCAGGCGATGATGGACGGCGCCGACGCCCCGATCGAGCTCTTCCACGGCTACACCTATTCGGCCCACCCCCTGGCCTGCGCGGCGGGGATGGCGGCGCTGGAGGTCTACCAGGAGGAGGGGCTGTTCGCCCGGGCGCTGGAGATGGAGCCCTACTGGCGCGCGGCGGTGCATTCGCTGAAGGACGCCCGCCATGTGGTCGACATCCGCGACTTCGGCCTGATCGCCGGGATCGAGCTTGAGCCAAGGCCGGGCGCGCCCACCGCCCGGGCGCTGGCGGCCTTCGAGACGGCCTTCGACCAGGGTTTGCTGATCCGCGTGACCGGCGACATCATCGCCCTGTCGCCGCCGCTGATCATCGAGAAAAGCCAGGTGGACCAGGTGGTGGAGACCATCCGGGCGGTGCTGAGCGGTGTGGATTAACCCTGGACGCCGCCGCGCGCCGGCTCCCGGAGGCGGCGGGATCGACCGTTGACATCCCCAGCCCCCCGTCCTCCCATCCGCCCATGACCACCGCCACCACCGAGCCCTCCGGCAGCGTCGCCACCGCCCTGGCCCACGGCTGGCGGCTGCTGGACCTGGATCCGCGGGGGGCGGTGGAGCAGGCGATGGCGATCCTGGAGGCCGTGCCGCGTCACGCCGAAGCCACCCTGATCCTGGCCGCGGGCTTGCGGCTGTCCGGCGACGTCGCCCAGGCCTTGCGGGTGGTCGAGCCGCTGTCGCGGGCCTTCGCTCAGTCGCCGCCGATCCAGCTGGAGCACGGCCGGATCCTGGCCGCCGACGGCCACACCCAGGCCGCCGTGGCCGCGTTCAAGCGGGCCGTCGCCGCCGATCCCGACCTGGCCGAGGCTTGGCGCGGCCTGGCCGAGGCGTTGGAGCTGCTCGGCGACGAGACCGGCGCCCAGGCCGCCCGGGCTCGGCAGATCAAGGGCGGGGTCCGCGACCCGGTGCTGATGACCGCCGCCGCCGCCCTGGTCGACGGCGAGCCGGGCAGGGCCGAGACGGTGCTGCGCGAGCTGATGGCCGTTCGTCCCGCCGAGCCGGCGGCGATCCGCATGCTAGCCGAGGCCGTGGCCCGGCAGGGCCGCGAGGTGGAGGCCGAGGCCCTGCTGCAGGACTGCCTGAAGCTGGCCCCCGCCTTCACCGGCGCCCGCTACAACCTGGCCACCCTGCACTACCGCCTGGGGCGGTCGACGGAGGCCCTGGCCCAGCTGGACAGACTGCTGGCCGACGAGCCGCGCCATCCAGGCTACCTGAACCTGAAGGCCGCCTGCCTGGCGCGGATCGGCGAATATGCCCAAGCCATCGCCATCTACGAGGACGTGCTGGCCCGCCATCCGCAGCAGCCCAAGGGCTGGATGAGCTATGGCCACGCCTTGAAGACCGTGGGCCGCTCGGCCGACTGCGCGGCGGCCTACCGCAAGGCCGTCGATCAGGCTCCGTCCCTGGGCGAGGCCTGGTGGAGCCTGGCCAACATGAAGACCTATCGCTTCAGTGAGGCCGACCTGGCGGCCATGGAGGCGCAGCTGGCCCGGGAAGACCTGGCCCACGACGACCGCCTGCATCTGGACTACGCCCTGGGGAAGGCCCACGAGGACACCGGCCGCTACGCCGAATCGTTCGCCCATTACGCCCGCGGCGCGACCCTGCGTCGGGCTCAGGTCCCCTACGACCCGGCGGTGATGACCCGCCACGTGGCGCGCTGCAAGACGGTGCTGACGGCGCAGCTGTTCGCGTCGCGGGCCGGGCAGGGCTGCCCCGCGCCCGACCCGATCTTCGTGCTGGGCCTGCCGCGCGCCGGCTCGACCCTCGTCGAGCAGATCCTGGCCAGCCACTCGACGGTGGAGGGCACGATGGAGCTGCCCGACGTCACCGCCATGGCCCGGCGGCTGAAGGACGAGTCGCCCTATCCCGAGGTGCTGGCCACGCTGAGTCCGGAGGATCTCAGGGCGCTGGGCGAAGAGTTCCTCGAGCGCACCCGGGTGCAGCGCAAGACCGACCGGCCGCTGTTCATCGACAAGATGCCCAACAACTGGGCCCATGTCGGGCTGATCGCCCTGATGCTGCCGAACGCCAAGATCATCGACGCGCGGCGCCATCCCCTGGGCTGCTGCTTCTCGGGGTTCAAGCAGCACTTCGCCCGGGGCCAGAACTTCAGCTACGGCCTGGAGGACATCGGCCGCTACTACGCCGACTATGTGGAACTGATGGCCCATGTCGACGCCGTCCTGCCGGGACGCGTGCACAGGGTGATTTACGAATCGATGATCGAGGATCCGGAGCGGGAGATCCGCGCCCTGCTGTCCTATTGCGGCCTACCGTTCGAAGAATCGTGCCTGAATTTCCACGAAAACGACCGCGCCGTGCGCACCGCAAGCTCAGAACAGGTCCGTCGTCCCATCTTCAAGGACGCGGTCGAGCATTGGCAAAACTACGAATCATGGCTGGACCCGCTGAAGACCGCCCTGGGACCTGTCCTGTCCAGTTATCCCGCCGCGCCTGAATTTTGATCAGCCGCTCAGAACCCTGCCATTTCTGCAACAGTCGGCCGAATTGACGCGCGTTTGAATTTTGCGCCTTGCCGGCTCAAATCAGCCAGAAGAGCATCGTTCTCCGAACAGTTCGGGGAGCCGATATGACGTCCACAACGCGTAACAAGACCGCCCTTTCGAAAGGCGGCCTGCTGACCACCGCGCTTCTCGCCTCGACCATGCTGACGGCGGTCGCCGCGCAGGCTCAGGCCCAGACCGCCCCCCAGGGCGCGGTCGCCCTGGACGAGGTGGTGGTCACCGCGCAGAAGCGCTCGGAAAACCTGCAGGACGTACCCGTCAGCATCCAGGCGCTCGGCCAGGCCAAGCTGGACCAACTGCACGTCGCCAGCTTCACCGACTATGTGAAATACCTGCCCAGCATCTCGTTCCAGACCACCTCGCCGGGCTTCTCCAACGTCTATTTCCGCGGCGTGGCCAGCGGCGGCGACGGCAACCACTCCGGCTCGCTGCCCAGCGTCGGCGTCTATCTGGACGAGCAGCCCGTCACCACCATCCAGGGCGCGCTGGACATCCACATCTACGACATCGCCCGGGTCGAGGCGCTGTCGGGGCCGCAGGGCACGCTGTACGGCGCCAGCTCCCAGGCCGGCACCCTGCGGATCATCACCAACAAGCCCAGCACCGCCGGCTTCAGCGCCGGCTACGACCTGGAAGCCAACACCATCGCCCATGGCGACCAGGGCTACACGGCCGAGGGCTTCGTCAACCAGCCGCTCAGCGACAAGGTCGCCGTGCGCCTGGTGGGCTGGGCCGAGCACCAGGGCGGCTATATCGACAACGTCGCTGGCTCGCGCACCTATCCCACCTCGGGGATCACGGTCACCAACGCCGACCGGGTCAAGAAGGACTACAACGACGTCGACCTCTATGGCGGCCGGGCGGCGATGAAGATCGAAGCCGGCGACAACTGGGTGATCACGCCTCAGGTCATGGGCCAGATCGAGAAGGTCGGCGGGGTGTTCGCCGAGGATCGCAGCCTGGGCGCGCTGAAGGTCGCTCACTACTATCCTGAGAATTCCAAGGACAAGTGGTGGCAGGCGGCCATGACCGTCGAGGGCAAGGTCAGCAACCTCGACGTGGTCTATGCCGGCTCTTACCTCGACCGCGACGTCGACACCCGCCAGGACTACACCGACTACTCGTTCTTCTACGACACCCTGGCCGGCTACGGCGCCTACTGGACCGACGACGCGGGCAATCCGGTCGATCCGTCGCAGTACATCATCGGCCACGACGCCTACATGAAGGCCAGCCACGAGCTGCGCGTCTCGACCCCGCAGGAAAACCGCTTCCGCGTCGTCGGCGGCCTGTTCTACCAGCGCCAGACCCACGGCATCACCCAGAACTATCGGATCGACGACATCGGCGACTCGATCTCGGTGCCGGGCTATCCGGGCACGATCTGGCTGACCAAGCAGAAGCGTATCGACCGCGACAGCGCCGCCTTTGGCGAGGTGGCGTTCGACATCACCGACAAGCTGACCGTGACCGGCGGCATCCGCTTCTTCAAGTCCGACAACAGCCTCAAGGGCTTCTACGGCTACGGGGCGGGCTACGGCTCGACGGGGGAGAAGGCCTGCTTCACCGGCCCCGAAATCGAGGGTTCGCCCTGCACGAACCTCGACAAGCGGGTCAAGGAGAAGGGCGACAGCAAGAAGATCAACCTCACCTACAAGATCGATCCCGACAAGCTGGTCTATGTCACCTATTCCGAGGGGTTCCGGCCGGGCGGCATCAACCGGCGCGGCACCCTGCCGCCCTACCAGTCCGACTTCCTGAAGAACTACGAGTTCGGCTGGAAAACCACCTGGGCCGACAACCGCTTCCGCTGGAACGGCGCGGTGTTCCACGAGACCTGGAACGACTTCCAGTTCTCGATCGTCGGGGCCAACGGCCTGACCGAGATCAAGAACGCCGTCTCGGCCGAGATCAACGGCGCCGAGACCGACTTCAGCTTCGCGGTAATGCACGGCCTGACCTTGAACGGGGCGGCGACCTATATCGACGCCAAGCTGAAGGGGACCTATTGCGGCAAGGTCGACCCGGCCACGGGCCAGCCGATCACCGACTGTCCGGTCGATCTGGATGAGTATCCCGAGCGCGCGCCGGACGGCCAGAGCCTGCCGGTCACGCCCAAGTTCAAGGCCAACCTGAACGCCCGCTACGAGTTCGACCTGGGCGGCTACGACGCCTTCGTCCAGGGCGGGATCGTCGGCCAGTCCGGCGCCTGGGCCGATCTGCGCACCTACGCCCGCGAGGTGCTGGGCAAGCAGGCCGGCTATATCACCACCGACCTGTCGGCCGGCCTGGGCCGCGACAGCTGGACCTTCTCGGCCTATGTCGTGAACCTCAACGACAGCCGGGCCAGCCTGACGCGCAGCACCGAGTGCGTCGAATCCGTCTGCGGCGCGGAGGTCTATTCCGTGCCGCTGCGGCCCCGCACCATCGGGGTGAAGTTCGGGCAGAAGTTCTGATCGCGAACAGGGACAGTTTTGGGGACATGCTCATGGGCATGTCCCCATTCAATCATCGGCTCATCCCGGCGAATGCCGGGACCCAGATCCCATGACACTGAGGTCGATTGGAAGAGCTCAGCGCTCCTGGCGTCAGCTTCAAGGCCATTCCATCTGGGTCCCGGCATTCGCCGGAATGAGCGGCGTCTGAGGGCATGGACGAACCTCCGTTCCCGTGAAAGCCTGACCGCATGACGACGGCCCGACAGAAGGTCCCGATCCCCAGGATCACGGCGCCCCGCGCCCTGGGCTTCTGGATGTGCACGGCCCTGGTGGTCGGCAACATGATCGGCTCGGGGGTGTTCATGCTGCCCGCGTCCCTGGCCCCCTACGGCTGGAACGCGGTGTTCGGCTGGCTGCTGACCATCGGCGGGGCCCTCTGCCTGGCCGTGGTGTTCGCGGGGCTGGCGCGAGAGTTCCCCAAGGCCGGCGGGCCCTACGCCTACACCCAGGAGGCCTTTGGGCCGCTGGTCGGGTTCATGGTCGCCTGGAGCTACTGGATCTCGCTGTGGGTCGGCAACGCGGCCATCGCCACGGGGGCGGTCAGCTACCTGTCGGCGATCTTCCCGGCCATCGCCCGGGTCCCGGGCATGCATCTGCTGATCACCCTGGGCGCGGTCTGGCTGCTGGTCGGGGTCAACATCGCCGGCGCCCGCCTGGCCGGCGGGGTCCAGGTGGCGACCACCGTGCTGAAGCTGCTGCCGCTGGTGGCGGTGGCCGGCCTGGCCTTCTGGGTGATCGGCCGCGACCACGGGGCCAGCCTGACGCCGTTCCGCGCGTCGGACATCCATCCGGGCGGGATCACCGCCGCCGGGGCCTTGACCCTATGGGCGCTGCTGGGCCTGGAATCGGCCACCGTGCCGGCCGGCAAGGTGGTCGACCCGGTCCGCACCATCCCCCGCGCCACCCTGGTGGGCACGGTGTTCACGGGCGTGATCTACCTGCTGGTCTGCTCGGCGGTGGTGCTGCTGACCCCAGCCGACGCGCTGAAGGTCTCCAACGCCCCGCTGGCCGACTTCGTCAGCCTCCACTGGGGCGGCGGCGCCGGCAAGGTCCTGGCCCTGTTCGCGGCGATCAGCGCCTTCGGAGCCTTGAACGGCTGGGTGCTGCTGCAGGGCGAGATGCCCTACGCCATGGCCCGGGGCGGGGTGTTTCCGGCCTTCCTGGCCAAGGAGTCGGCGAACGGCGCGCCGGTTCGCGCCCACCTGTTGTCGGCCGGCTTCCTGACCGTGCTGGTGCTGATGAACTACGCCAAGTCGATGGCCGATCTCTTCACCTTCATCGCCCTGGTGGCCACCACGGCCTCGCTGTTCGCCTACCTGGCCTGCGCCCTGGCGGCGCTGAAGCTGCAGGCCACGCGGCGCATCGCCCCGACCACGGCCCTGACCGTGATCGCCATCCTGGCCGGCCTCTATTCGGTCTGGACCCTGGTGGGGGCGGGCGGCCAGGCGGTGCTGCTGGGCCTCGGCCTGCTGGTCGTCGGGGCGCCGTTCTACTGGCTGACGCGGGGCGGGTCCTTTACCTCCAACCCTCCCGGCGAAGGCCGGGAGCGGCGGATCAAGAGTTAAGCGATCATCTCCGGATCGTTCCGCCGCAGCCAGGCCGAGGCGTAGCTGCAGAGCGGCACGATCTTCATGCCCTCGCTGCGGGCGGTCTGGGCCACCTGCCGCATCAGGCGTCCGGCGGCGCCGGTGCCGCGCAGGGCGGGGTCGGCCTCGACATGGGGGATGACCAGCCGATGGCCGCTGCGCTGGTAGTCGGCGAAGGCGATGCGCCCGTCGACCTCCAGTTCGTAGCGGCTCTTGGCGGGGTTGTGGCTGAAGGCGTCGGTCATGACTCGCATATGGGCTGGACGGCGCGCCGCGCCAGGCGCGTTAGTGGACTCTTGGGGGCTAACGCGCGAGCGAGGTGGGCGATGCGAACTCTCTTGGTGTTTGTGGCGTTCGGAACCCTGGCGGCGGCCGCGGCCGCCTGTGGCCAGAAATCAGAGACCCAGACGTCCGGGACCGGGGCGGCGGCGGGGCCGAAGGCCGCGACCGCGGTGTCGGACACCGTGGCTCCGGCCGCCGCAACGCCCGCGCCGACGGGCTGGCCCAAGCGCAAGCCGGGCCTGTGGACCCAGACCATGACCCTGCAGGCCCAGGGCTTCACGCGCAGCTTCCGTTTCTGCGTCGACGCGACCAGCGACCAGAAGATGGGGCTGGACAGCCAGGGCGACGACAAGCGTTGCCAGCGCAGGTCGATGACGCGCGGGGGCGATGGAAGCTGGACGGTCGTCTCGGCCTGCGACATGGGCCCGGCCGGCAAGATCGACAGCACCATCCATGTCGCGGGCGATTTCGACACCCGCTACGTGATGGAGGTCGCCAGCACCACGACGGGCGCCGCCCAGCCGGCGATGAACGGCGAGCACAAGATGTCGATGACCGCCGAATGGTCCGGCGCCTGCCCGGCCGGCTGGAGCGGCGGCGACGTCGAGATGCCGGGCGGCCGGCGGATCAACCTGCTGACCAAGGCCGTCCCGGGCCAGTAGGGCGCGCCCTAAACCAGCTCCACCGCCATCGCCGTGGCCTCGCCGCCGCCGATGCACAGCGAGGCCAGCCCCTTCTTGCCGCCACGCGCTTGCAATGCCGCGATCAGGGTGCAGAGGATGCGTGCGCCCGAGGCGCCGATCGGGTGGCCCAGGGCGCAGGCGCCGCCGTTGACGTTCAGCTTGTCGTCCGGGATGCCCAACTCCTGCTGGGCGATCATGGCGACCACGGCGAAGGCCTCGTTGACCTCGAACAGGTCGACGTCGGCGACCGACCAGCCGGCCTTGCTCAGCGCCTTCTTCATCGCCGGCACGGGAGCGGTGGTGAACAGGGCCGGTTCGTGGGCGTGGGCGGCGTGGGCGACGACACGGGCGACAATCGGCAGGCCCAGGCGCTGGGCGACGCTTTGCCGGGTCATGACCAGGGCGGCCGCGCCGTCGCTGATCGAGGACGAGTTGGCCGCCGTGATCCCGCCGTCGCGGGCGAAGGCCGGGCGCAGGGTGGGGATCTTGGCCGCGTCGGCCTTCAGCGGCTGCTCGTCCTGGCTGATCGTTTCGACGCCCTTGCGGGTGGTGACGCTCACCGGGGTGATCTCGGCGGCGAAGGCGCCGGAAGTCACCGCCTTCTGCGCCTTGGCCAGGCCCTTGACCGCATAGTCGTCCATGGCCTCGCGGCTGAACTGGTAGGTGGCGGCGCTGTCCTCGGCGAAAGCGCCCATCAGCTTGCCCGGCGTGTAGGCGTCCTCCAGCCCGTCCAGGTACATGGAGTCCAGCATCTGGTCGTGGCCGATGCGCGCGCCCGAGCGGTGCTTGGTCAGCAGGTAGGGCGCGTTGGTCATGCTCTCCATGCCGCCGGCCACGATGATCTCGGCGCTGCCGGCCGCCAGGGCGTCATGGGCCATGATCGCCGCCTGCATGCCGCTGCCGCACATCTTGTTGACCGTCGTCGCCTCGACCGACTTGGGCAGGCCGGCCCCGATCGCCGCCTGGCGGGCGGGGGCCTGGCCGAGGCCGGCGGGCAGCACGCAGCCCATGAAGATCTGCTCGACCTGGTCGCCGGAGACGCCCGCCCGCTCGATCGCCGCCTTCACCGCCGTCGCCCCCAGTTCGGTGGCCTTGGCGCCCGCCAACGCGCCCTGGAAGCCGCCCATGGGCGTGCGGGCGAACGAGACGATGACGATCGGATCGCCGGAAGACTTGAAGGCCTCGGACATGCTGGAGCTCCACCCATTTTGTGTTCTGGGAATTTCGCGGCGGAATAAACCCTCTTCGGCGCGGCGGGTGCAAGGGTGTTCCGCAAAAAGCGGGCGACGGAGGAATGCAGACATTTCCGCCGCCGCCACGCAGTGCGCAACCGAGAGAGTCAATTGCTATAGAAAACCTACTCCTGTGGGTCTGCAAAAGCAACCCTTGCATTCCCTCGCGTAAGGCTTCACCCTCGCGGAATGGGCCGCACCGCCGACTACACCAATGAACGCTGCGCCATCGCCGCCACCCTCGAGGTCGTCGGCGATCCGTGGACCCTGCTGATCCTGCGCGACGCCTTCCAGGGCGTGAAGCGGTTCGAGCAGTGGCAGGAGCGGCTGGGCGTGGCGCGCAACGTCCTGGCCGCCCGCCTCAAGAGCCTGGTGGCCAACGGGGTGCTGGAGCCGCGTCGCTATTCGGAACGCCCGCCACGCCAGGAATATGTGCTGACGCCCAAGGGGCGCGCCCTGTCGCCGGTGCTGCTGACCATGGCCGAGTGGGGCGACCAGCACGTCTACGGCCTGGGCAAGGGGCCGGTGCACTTCGTCCACAAGACCTGCGGCTGCGACTTCCATCCCAAGCTGGCCTGCGAGGCGTGCGGCCAGATCGTCGACGGCCGCGACCTGGGCCGGGTGGTGCATGAGGAACAGGCCCTGACGGTCGGCCAGGCCCTGGAGGCCTCGGCCAAGATCGCCGCCGAGTGAGCTTTCGCTTCCACGTCCATCGCGCCAAGCCGGCCTACCGGCTGGTGACGGCGGAGGGGGCGGGTTTTCCGGCCGGCGCCGATCCGGAAGACTGGCGCTTCACCCGTGTGCGTGAGCGCGCCGACACCAATCCCGACGTGGCGCGGCTGGTCGACGAAACCGGCTCCTGCCTGTTCAGGATCGGGCTGAGATTCAGTGAGGTAGTTTGATCCACAGGTTTTGACAACTCTGTCGGAACCCCGACCCAAACTTTGCGTTTTGAGCCCTCGAGCGCGTCGCGCTCGGGCGGGGGCGCCCGGGGTTCAGTGGGGTTGGCGTTGGTGGAAGCGACGGGGCGAACGGGCGTGGCCGCCCCCGCCAGAAGCGTGAGCAAGCGGACATTGGACGTGCTGGGCGCGATCTTCGTCCTGCTGTTCTTCCTCCCTGTCGGCCTGGTGATGCTTGTCGGGATCCGCTGCTGCCGGCCCGGCCCCATCTTCGTCCGCGAGGAGACCCTCGGGCTGAACGGCCGCACCTTCGGACGCTGGCGGCTATATCGGCCGGCGCAGGACGAGAGTCTGTTCGATCAGGTGCTCTGGCGGGCGGGACTGGGCGACCTGCCATCGGCCGTCAACGTCATCGACGGCGACATGTCGCTGATCGGGCCCAGGCCGCAGTCGCCCGGGCAGGACGCCTATCTGCGCAAGGGGCGGCCGGACTACGGACGGCGCCTTGAGGCGCGGCCCGGAATGATCTGGCCGCGCGGCGCCGAGGGCGAGCCGTCGTGGAGCGCCGAGCTGGACTATGTCGCTCGATGGTCGGTGCTCGCGGACCTGAGGGTGGCGGCCCTCTACGCGGTCCAGGGATTGTTCCGCGAGGAACAGGGCGTCGATTAGATCAGTGGGCGAGGATCGCCAGGCCAACGATCAGACCGGCCCACAAACCAAGATTGCCCAGGATCACGCTCAGCCGGGTCAGCGAGACGTGGCGCTCTTGGCGGTGCTTGTAAGTGTAGGCTGCGGTGGTCATGGTCCTCTAACTCCGAATTCTACAATCCCGTCAAAAAATCGACGCGGACATACAGTAGATACGTATGCATGCCACAAAAGTTTCGCATGTCACTCGCTCAATGGGCGATTTCGCGTCTTGAGCCATGATTATTTTGCCGCATGTCCTTCACGGAGCGCCAATTTTTATCAGTGGTGTCAAATAACCGTGCCCGACGACCGAATTCTTCATCTTCAAGACGTTGATCGGCGCAAAGCACGTCAGGCGTGCATTCTGATCGGCAAGGCGCAAACGAGCATAAGGATTCGGCGTGCCGCTTGGCCGTCGACCTTTAGGTCGCCGCCCGTTCGGTCGCCGCGATGAACCCGCCGCCCAGGACCCGCTCGGGATCGGCGGGGTCGTACAGCACGCAGGCTTGGCCGGGAGCGACGCCTTCTTCCAGCCCGTCGAACACCAGGCGCGGTTCGCCTTGCTCCAGGACTAGGCGGCCTGGAACGGGTTCGCGGGTCGAGCGCACGCGGGCCAGCACCGGCGCGCCGGCGGCGGCGGCGGCCTCAAGGCTGTCCTCGACGCCTAGCCAGTTGCCTTCCTTCAGCGACAGGGCCCGGGTCAGCAGCGCCTCGCGCGGGCCAACGATGACCTGGCGCTTGTCGGCGTCGATCCGGACCACGAACAGCGGGTCGCCGACGGCGATGTTCAGGCCCCGCCGCTGGCCGATGGTGTAGCGGGTCACGCCCTCGTGGCGGCCCAGCACGCGGCCGTCCAGGTGCACCATGTCGCCTGGCAGGGCGCCCTGCGGCCGGATCCGGTCGATCACCGTGGTGTACTTGCCCTCCGGCACGAAGCAGATGTCCTGGCTGTCGGGCTTGTCGGCGATGGCCAAGCCCAGCTCGGCGGCCACCTGGCGCACGGTCGGCTTGTCCATGCCGCCCAGGGGGAAGCGCAGGAAGTCCAGCTGCTCGGCCGTGGTGGCGAACAGGAAATAGCTCTGGTCCTTGGCCGGGTCGGCGGCGCGACGCAGCTGCGGGCGGTTGCCGCCGCCGGCCATGGACCGCTGCACGTAGTGCCCGGTGGCCATGGCTTCGGCGCCCAGGTCACGGGCCACGTCCAGCAGGTCGCGAAACTTGACGGTCTGGTTGCAGCGCACGCACGGGATCGGCGTCTCGCCGCGCAGATAGGCGTCGGCGAAGTCCTCGATCACCTGTTCCTTGAAGCGGCTTTCGTAATCGAGCACGTAGTGCGGGATGCCGATCCGCTCGGCCGCCATGCGCGCGTCCAGGATGTCCTGGCCCGCGCAGCAGGCGCCCTTGCGCGAGATCGCCGCGCCGTGGTCGTAGAGCTGCAGGGTGACGCCCACCACGTCGTAGCCGGCCTTGGCCAGCAGGGCGGCGGTGACGGTGGAGTCGACGCCGCCGGACATCGCCGCGACGATCCGCGTCCCGACCGGCAGGCCCACGGCCTCGCGCGCCTGCTCGACCGCCCGGTCAAGGGCGGAGGTGTCGGGGGCAAAGAGAGCGGTGTCGGCGTCCATCGCGGCCATATAGCGGTTCGGGGCCGGTTTTGCGAGGTTTGGGGTGTCGCGGCCGGGGACAGGCGCATGCGCCTGTCCCGAAAGGCGCCTACCTCAGCACGTTCAGCAGCGACGAGTTCTGCAGGCTCGAGAACACCTGGGCCGAAGCCTGGACGGCCAGCTTGGCCGACTCCAGGCGGGTGATCGCCTCGGCCATGTCGACGTCGGTGATGCCGCCGACCATGGTGCTCAGGGTGTCGGCCTGGTCCGACAGCTCGGTCTGGGCGGTCTCGAAGCGTTTCTGGTTCAGGCCGTTCTGCGCCTGGGCGGTGGTCAAGCCGGTCTTCACCGCGTCGAAGGTGGGCAGCAGGCCGCCCAGGAAGTTGCTCTGGGCCTGGGTCAGCTTGCCGGTGAAGGGACCGTTGGCGTCGACATAGGCCTGGACTTGCTTGAAGGCGTTGTAGACGCCCGTGCCCAGCTGGTCGGCCAGCTGGCCGGTGTCGACCGAGGTAGTGTCGTCGATGCGGTTGCTGGTGATGTACTGGTCGTTCTGGAACAGCGAGGCCGTGCTGGCCGCCGCGGTCAGGTCGGCCATGCTGGTGGCGGTGGTCGGCTGGGTGTCCGACTTGGCGCCGGCGAACACGTAGCGGCCGTTGAACTTGCTGTTAAGGCCCTGGACCACGTCGCCGAACGCGCCGTTCATCTGCTGCATCAGGGTCTCGGCGCTGCCGGCGGCGATGGCGTTGGCGATGGCGTCGCGGGCGTCCTGGGTGGCGTCGGAGACCTGGCCGATGCCGATGTCCTGAACGTCCAGCCGGTTGGAGACCAGGGTCGTCTGGTCCCGGAAGCCGGCCACCTTGGCCTGGGCGGTCTTCATGGCCGTCAGGACCTCGGCGTTCTTGGCGTAGCCTTTCAGGTCGTTGGCGTTCTTCTGGCTGGAAACCTGTTCGCCGGCGACGTTCTGCAGCACCTGCGCGCGCATCAGGTTGCTGGTCATCACGCCGAAGTTGCCGGAGGTGGAGACGCGGGTCATGGCTTAACCTCAAACGATATTGGTGAGGACATCGAACATGTCCTTCGTCGCCTGGATCAGGCGGGCGGAGGCGTTGAACGCCTGCTGGTAGGTGGTCAGGTTGACCAGTTCCTCGTCGAGATTGACGCCCTCCTGCGACTGGCGCTGGGCGTCGACCTCGGTCTTGACGGAGTCGGCCGCTTCCTTGCGGCTGGTGGCTGCGGCCGCCTTGCGGGCGATCGAGCCGCTGAAGTCCGCGCCGTAGTTCAGCACGGTCTTGCTCGAGCCGGCGGTGTCGCCGGCGTTGGCGAAGGCGGCGGTGACGTCGCCGGCCTTGGCCAGGGCCAGGGCGCCGCGGCCGTCGCCGGTCGCCAGGGCCGCGACGCCGGCCGCTACCGTCAGGTCCAGCTTGGCGAACGGCAGCTTGGACGGGTTGGCGTCCATCGCCGGGTCCACCTTGAACAGGCCCCCGCGCGTGCTGCGCTCGCTCATGCCGACGCCGAACAGCTGGCTCAGCGACGGACCGCCGACGCCGCGCTGGGTGGTGTCCTCGACCACCGACAGATTGACCGGGGTGGCGGTGTTGGAGGTGAAGGCCAGCTCGCCCTTCGAACCCAGCGAGAAGGAGCCATAGAGGCCGATGCCGGAATTACGCGAGTTCAGGGCGTCGATGGTTTCCTGCATCGTGCCGGTCCCGGTCGGGATCGCCACCTGGATGTCGCGGATGCGGCTTCCTTCGCTGTCGGTCAGCCGCAGGGTGATGGTCTGGCCGGGCGTGAAGCCGCTGGGGTCGCTGGCGACCATGCCGGTCTCGTAGGGGGAGTAGCCGTCCGAGCGGATGATGTCGTTGAGGCCGAAGAACTGGGAAAAGCCCTTGCCGGCCTTCGTCGAGGGCGTGGTGGCGTCATCGACGATGGCGACGCCGTTGGTGGCGGTCGTGGTGTTCAAGCTCAGTTGGCCGTTGGCGAAGGCCGCCGTGGCCGTGCCGCCCAGGGCGGTGTTCAGCTGGGTCAGGAAATTGGTGTTGGTGAAGGCGGGCCCAGCGGCGCCGTTGACGGTCATGGTCCCGGCGCCGAAGTTGACATCGACGCGCTGGACGATGGCGCCGGCGGCGTTGGTGATGGCGATCGTCGTCTTGCCGGTGAAGTTGGCGAAGGCGGTGTTGGCGTCCAGGCCGGTGTCCTTGCCGGTCAGGCTGTTGGGCGCGGGAACCGAGCTGGCGGCGTTGGAGGCGCGGTTCAGTTCCTCGGCGGCCCGGCTGACGAACTCGCCCAGCTGGTCGGAGAGGTTGGGCAGCTCCTTGTTGCGCAGCTCGAGCAGCCCCTGGATCTCGCCGTTGGTGACCGCCAGCGGCATGACCTGGCCGCCGCTGTTGGCGGTGACGACGGTCAGATAGCCGTTGGCCGGCCCGGACTGGTTGTAGGCGACGGTGGCGGGGCCGTTGCCGGCCAGGGTCACGCCCTCGGCCGAGCGGACCATGACCCCGCCGTTGGAGCGGTCGCTGACCTGGATGTTCATGTAGGTGGACAGCTCGTTGATCAGTCCGCTCTGGACGTTCTCGGAGCCGGTGCCGTCGGCGCCCGCCATCTTGGCGCGGGTGATGTCGACATTCAGGGCGTCGATCTGCTTGAGCAGGTCGTTGACGCGGTCGACGTCGGCGCCGATGCGGTTGTCGGTGTCCTTGATCTGGCTCGACAGCGACGAGGTGATGCGCTTGCTCTCGCCCAGGAAGTCCTCGACCTTGGTGATGGCGCTGCTGCGCAGCAGGGTCGAGGATGGATCATCCGCGGCCATGGAGAAGGCGGCGTAGACGTCGTCCAGGGTGGCGAAGAAGTTGGTCTTGGCGCTGGGGTCGCCGAACAGCTTCTGGGCGTTGTCCATGGCGGTGGCGACCGCGCCGGTGCGGCCGGCGTCGGAGGCGCCGTTCAGGCTGGCGGCGGCCATGAATTTGTCGGTGGCCCGCTTGATGGCGTCGATATTGACGCCCACGCCCATGCCGTTCGACACCAGGTTGGACTGGGCGATCGTCTTGCGGACATAGCCGGCGGTATTGATGTTGGCGACGTTGTCGGAGGTGACGCGCAGGCCCGTCTGGGCCGCCATCATCCCCGAAGTCGCCACGTTCAAGATGGTGTTCAACGACATAGTCTATTCTCCGGCCTGCTCGGCAAACCACGAACGGCGCGACGCGACCTTGCCCGGCGAAAACTGCCGGGCGTTGCGGGGTTCGACCCCCTCGGCGATGTGCAAGCCATTGAAAATCATGGCAATTCGTTCCTGACGTCGAGCGAGCGACAGAAAGCCATGCGCAAGGACGGCGCCAACCGGGGGTGGGGCGCGACGACGCGGCAAGCCTGGCCCTTTGCGCCCCGTCCAGCCCGGCAAAAAGCGCCGTAGTCGGCCTGTCCAGAGGTGTAAATGCAAGATTAACATCAATTAAAACAATATGTTGTGACGAAATTTCGAGTTGGCCCGGCGGTTGCTCAGGGAAGTCCGGATCAAGGCGTGTCCTCTTCGGGCCGCCATCCTCCGTGGACCTGACCGACGCATGACCGCGATCGCCGCTCCCGCTTCCGTCCTGCCTGCCGCCCCGGCCCCCGCCGGCGGCTATGACAAGGACGCGGCCGAAGGCTTCGGCGCGCTGCTGGCCGCAAACGCCAACGCCTCGAACGACAAGGCGACCAGCGAGAAGGGCTCCACGCGGGACGCCCGCGACGCGGACAAGAGCGCCGACCGGGCGCAGGGCGGCAAGGCCTCCAGCGCCAAGGCCGCCGACCGCGCCGCCGACGCCAAGGCCGACAAGGTCGCCGACGCCGCCGAGAAGGTCTCGGACGGCAAGGCGCCCGCCAAGCCCGCCGACGCCCAGGTGACCGACAAGACCTCGAACGCCCAGCCTGCCGACGGCAAGGCCGGCAGCAAGGACCAGGCCGTCGCCGACGCGCCGGCGGCCGTCGACACCGCCGCCGGCCAAGCCGACGCCGCCGCCCAAGCCGCGGCGGCCTTGATCGCCGCCATGCAGGCGCCCGTGGTCGAAACGCCCAAGGCCGTGGCGGAAGCCGCCGCGACCGTCCTGACTGCTCCGGTCGTCCAGGCGTCCCAGAACGCCGAGACCGAGACCGCTGCGGCGCCGGCCGTCGTCCAGGACGCCCAGGCGCTGGCGCTTCCCGCCGCCGCCCTGGCGACCGACGCCCCGGAGTCCGCCCCGGTCCTCGATCTGCCGCAGACGCCGGAGGCCTCGGCCGCCGAACTGGCCGCGGTCGCGGCTGCGGCCGCCAAGTCCAAGGCCGGCTCGGCCGCTCCGGCCGCTGCGGCCGCCAAGGCTGACGCGACGCCGACCGTCGCGACACCGGCTGCTCCGGTCGCTGAGGCCGCCGCCGCCGCCCTGGCGCCGAACCCCGCCGAACCCGCCCCTATCCAGGCCGCCGCCGCCCAAGCCGCCGCGCCGGAAGTCGCGTCGGTGACCGCCAAGGTGGTCAAGCCGGCCGAACCGAAGACCGCCGCTTCCACGACGGCGACCGCCGTCGCGGCGGCCGTGGCCGACGCCGCCGCCGAGCCCGCCCACGGCCAGGTCGCCGCTGCGGCCCACGCGGCGACTACGGGTGAAGGCCCGACGGGCGACGGCGCCCAGGACCAGGCCGGCGCCAAGGGCTCGCCCCTGAAGGACGCCGCGCCGGTCGCGACCGCCGCCGACACTTCCGTTCCGGTCCAGACCTTCGTCGCGCCGGGTACGGCGGCGGCTCCGGCCCCCGTGGTCGCGGCCCAACTGCCCAAGGCGGGGCCCGAGACGGTCAACCACCTGACCACCGAGATCGCCAGCAAGGCGGTGGTCGGCAAGACCAGCCGCTTCGACGTCGTGCTGCAGCCGGAAGGCCTGGGCCGCGTCGACGTGCGCATCGAGATCGCCAAGGACGGCAAGCTGACCGCCGCCCTGAACTTCGACAACCCGGCCGCCGCCGCCGACATGCGCGGCAAGTCGGGCGAACTGCGCCAGGCCCTGGCCGCCGCCGGCTTCAACGTCGCCGACAACGCCCTGAGCTTCGACAGCTCAAGCCAGAACCAGGGCGGCCAGAGCCAGAACGCCTTCTTCAATTTCCAGGACGGCGAGAACGGCCGTCAGGCTTTCCACGGCCGCGCCTTCCGATCGGCGCTGGGCGAGGAAATCCCCACCCTGTCCCCGTCCGCCCTGCTGCCCGGCCTTCGCGTCGCCGACAGCAGCGGCGTCGACGTCAGAATCTAGGAGAGCCCGCCATGGTCACGGCCACCACCGCCACCGGCAACGCCACCACCGACAAGATCAACAACTCGCGGAACTCGCTCGCCAACAACGAGCAGACGTTCCTGAAGCTGCTGACCACCCAGCTGAAGAACCAGGATCCGCTGTCGCCCACCGACACGACCCAGATGACCAGCCAGATCACCCAGATGACCGGCGTCGAGCAGCAACTGGTCACCAACGACCTGCTGACGGCCCTGGTGGGCATGAACACCAGCGGCGGCATCAGCGAGGGCGTCAACCTGATGGGCAAGCAGGTCACCGCCGAGACCGACAAGTCGGTGCTCAAGAGCGGCGAGGCCAGCTGGAGCTACACCCAGAGCCGCGCGGCCACAGGGGTCAAGGTCGAGGTCATCGACAAGTTCGGCAAGACGATCGCCACGGTCCTGCCCGACGACATGTCGAGCGGCGACCATACCTTCAAGTGGGACGGCAAGAGCGCCGACGGGACCAAGCAGCCCGACGGCGGCGAATACACCATCAAGGTGACCGCCACCGACGCCCAGGGCACGAACATCACCACGACGGCCAAGGGACGCATCGACGGCGTCGTCACCAAGGTCACCAACGAAAGCGGCGTCAACATGGTCTGGATCGGCGAAACCAAGGTGCCGCTCGACTCCGTGATCGGCGTCACCAACCCCACCACGACGACCACGTAACGGCCGTCACGCACCAGATGAACGGGCGTCAGAACGACGCCGTCGCGGTCTCCCCCAGCGCCACGCTGGCTCCCGAGACCCAAACGCAAACCGCGCTGAGCCTTCAAACCCATTCGTTTTTGAACTTCATCGCAGGATCGCAGTCATGAGCATCAACAGCGCCATGCTCGCCGGGGTTTCCGGCCTGATCTCCAACTCGTCGGCCCTGGCCGCGATTTCGGACAACATCGCCAACGTCAACACGGTCGGCTACAAGCGCAGCTCGGCCAACTTCTCGACCCTGGTCACCGCCCAGAGCAAGAACGCCACCTACAGCGCCGGCGGCGTGAAGGCCACGACGCACCAGTTCATCAGCCAGCAGGGCCTGACCCAAGCCACGACGTCCAACCTGGACCTGTCGATCGCCGGATCGGGCTTCTTCGTCGGCACCGAGAAGCCGGAAGGCCTGACCGCCACCGACACCCGCTCGTTCACCCGCGCCGGCTCGTTCCAGCTGGACAACCTGGGTTACCTGAAGAACGACGCCGGCCTCTATCTGCAGGGCTGGCTGGCCGATCCGGTGACCGGCACCATCACGCCCGACCCGTCGGACCTGACCCAGCTGTCGTCGATCAATGTCGGCACGGTCGGCGGCACCGCCGAGAAGACCACCCGGGTCGGCGTCAACGCCAACCTGCGCTCGGAACAAGCCGTCGCGGCCGCGGCCAACGCGGTGGCCAGCAAGGGCACCCTGACCGACAGCGGCGGCGGCACCGGCGCCTATTCGGTCTATTACAGCCCGACCGGCACGGGGAACCAGTACTCGGTCGAGGTCCGCAAGAACGGCGTGTCGGTCGCGACCGGCGTCAACACCTACGACCCGACGACGGGCGCCCTGCTGACCACGACCCTGCCGGGCACGTCGCCGAACGTCACGGTCGCGCCGGGCGTCACCCTGACCCAGACCCAACTGGGCGTGAACACCAAGGCCGACGCCATCGCCAGCGGCGCCTACGACCCGACGACCCGCTCGATGTCGGACTACGCCGAGGACCCGACCACGGGCGTCAAGCCGGACTTCGAGATTCAGATCCCGGTCTCGGACTCCAAGGGCGGCCAACGCACCGTCACCCTGTCGCTGCTGAAGGGCCCGGGCCCCAACGAATGGTTCGCCGAACTGCGCGCCAAGCCGGGCGACCTGGACAACAACACCAACGGGCTGATCAGCTCGGGCAAGATCACCTTCACCACCGACGGCAAGCTGAACTCGGTCGGCAACCTGTTCGGCGGCGTGACCCCGACGGCGATCAATATCGGCGCGTCCGATCCGCTGGCCACCGGTACGACTCCGCGTTGGGCCGACGGCCTGGGCATCGATTCCCAGGACATCCAGATCGACCTGGCCAGCGCCGCCGGCGGCCTGACCCAGTACAACAGCCAATCGGTGGTCCAGTCGGTCAACACCAACGGCACCGCCTTCGGCAACCTGACCAATATCGAGGTGGACGACCAGGGCTATGTCTCGGCGATCTTCGACAACGGCGTGACCCGTCGGATCGCACAGGTTGCGATCGCCACGTTCTCGAACCCCAACGGATTGAAGGGCGTGAACGGAAATGCATATCGCGTCACCAACGAAAGCGGCACCTATAGCCTGAAGACTCCGGGCCAGGGGGGCGCGGGCGTGATTGCTCCGTCCACGCTGGAAGCTTCGACGGTCGACTTGTCGACGGAGTTCACCGGGTTGATCACGACGCAGAGAGCCTATTCGGCTTCGTCGAAGATCATCACCACCGCCGACCAGATGCTAGAAGAGCTTCTGAGCATTAAACGGTAATTACAGGTCTTAACTGACCTTAATTGTCCTGTGTCACATTGATACATCACGGGAGTAGGGAGAAAGCCTCGTGTTTCAGTCTTTCTTTACTATTGGAATTAAGCGCCTGTTATTTCCCGGCGCGTATATTCCTCTCCAACAGTGATGGTTGTGGGAAAGGCGTAAAGCCATGTTGCAGCAGCAGCGCACGAACAGCCGGGGTGAGAAGTACGTGATCGGTCCGACCGGCGCGCCGCTGACTCTCTCCGACTTGCCGCCTCCGGAAACCCAGCGTTGGGTGATCCGGCGCAAGGCCGAAGTGGTGGCCGCCGTCCGCGGTGGTCTCCTCTCGCTCGACGAGGCGTGCGATCGGTACAAGTTGACCAACGAGGAGTTTCTCGCGTGGCAACAGTCGATCGATCGTCACGGCCTGGCGGGTCTGCGGACCACTCGGCTTCAGCAGTACCGCTAGTCAGCGGGCCGGAAGTCCATGTCGTACGGGGGTTTTGAGCCCTCGGCGACCTGTCGAACAGTTCAGCGGCCGCGTCCCCCAGGGACGCGGCCGCGACCTTTTGGCGCCCCTGGGACCCCCTTGGAGGGGCCCTTTGTAAACGACCCGTTTACCTTGCACTGGGTAAATCCTGCCTAGCGACGGCGTGCTCCGGCGCGCAGCGGCGGGCGTCCTCTAGGGGGACGCTTTTCAGGGGTAGGGCGTAGGTTGGATAAGTTCCTCAGCGCGATTCAAAGGTTTGGCGTCGGCCGTCTGGCCGCCCTGATCGGCGTCGCCGCGGGCGCGATCGCCGTGATCGCCGCCGTGATGATGATGATGAGCAAGCAGCCCAACGAGCTGCTGCTGTCCAATGTCGACCCCAAGGAATCCGCCGCCGCCACCCAGGCGCTGGACACCGCCGGCATCAAGTACGAGACCAAGAGCGACGGCTCGACGATCTATGTCGCCCGCGACAAGGTCAACGCCGCGCGCCAGCTGATCTTCACCAAGGGCTTGGTGACGTCCGGCTCGGTCGGCTACGAGATCTTCGACACCGGCAACGCGCTGGGCCAGACCGACTTCGTCCAGCAGCTGAACCGCCAGCGCGCCCTGCAGGGCGAGCTGGAGCGCACCATCCAGGGCTGGGACGGCGTGCGCGCCGCCCGCGTCCACCTGGTGATCCCCAAGCGGCAGCTGTTCGAGGAAGACGCCGAGAAGCCGACCGCCGCCGTCACCATCAGCACCGGCCGCGAGCCGTCCGCCGACATGGTCCGCGCTGTCCAGAACCTGGTGGCCGGTTCGGTCGCCGGCATGAAGCCCGACGCCGTCAACGTCATCGACCAGCACGGCAAGACCCTGTCGGCCGGCAACGACGAGAGCCTGGCCGGCAAGCTGGCCCAGGACGCCAAGAGCGAGGCCGAGGCCCGCATCGCCAAGACCGTCAAGGACATGATCGACGGCGTGCTGGGCCCGGGCAAGGCGCGCGTCAACGTCACCGCCGACCTCGACCTGAACCGTGTCACCACCCAGGAGCGCAAGTTCGATCCGGACGGCCAGGTCATCCGCTCGGAAAGCACCAACGCCAACAATTCCAGCGAGACCAAGAACGACGACACCGGCGGCGTCACCTCGACCCAGAACATCCCCGGCCAGACCCCGAACGGCTTCCAGCCGCTGGGCGCCAAGCAGGACAGCAACGAGAGCGTCACCAACTACGAGATCTCGGAAAGCACCACGACCACCGTCCAGGAGCCGGGCAAGGTCCGCAAGGTCGCCATCGCCGTGGCCGTGGACGGCGTCACCGCCCCTCCCGGCAAGGACGGCAAGCCGGGCGCCTACACTCCGCGCTCCGCCGCCGAAATGGCGCAGCTGGAACAACTGGTGAAGACCGCCGTCGGCTTCGACCAGACCCGTGGTGACCAGGTCTCGGTGGTCAATGTCCGCTTCCCGCAACCCGAGGACCAGGGTCTGGGCAAGGCTGGCCTGATGGACGGCATCGACAAGAACGACCTGATGCGCTTCGCCGAACTGGGCGTGCTGGCCGTCGTGGCCCTGCTGATCCTGCTGTTCGCGGTGCGCCCGTTCCTGAAGAGCCTGATGAGCCCGCCGCCGACCCCGCTGGGCCTGGCGCTGAACACGCCGCAGATCACCCGCATGGTCACCCTGTCGGACGGCACGACCCAGGAAGTGGTCGTCGACCAGACGGGCGAGCCGATCGCCATCGCCGGTCCCGCCGACATGGATCAACGCATCGACATCGCCAAGATCGAAGGCCAGGTGAAGGCCTCGTCGATCAAGCGGGTCTCGGAGTTCGTCGAAAAGCACCCCGACGAGTCCGTCGCGATCCTCCGCTCCTGGCTGCACGAGTCGGAGTAGGCGATGAAGAGCTCCGTCAACGACGTCAAGAAGCTGGCCGGTCCCGAGAAGGCCGCGATCGTGCTGCTCGCCCTGGGCGAAGAGCACACCGCGATCTGGGAAGCCCTGGACGACGAGGAAATCAAGGAAGTCTCCCAGGCTATGGCCGGCCTGGGCACGGTCTCGGCCTCGGTCGTGGAAGAGCTGCTGGTCGAGTTCGTCTCGGGCATGAGCTCGACCGGCGCGATCATGGGCTCCTACGAGCAGACCCAGCGCCTGCTGTCGGCCTTCATGCCGCCGGAGAAGGTCGACCAGTTGATGGAAGAGATCCGCGGTCCCGCGGGTCGGACCATGTGGGACAAGCTGGGCAACGTGAACGAGGCCGTCCTCGCCAACTATCTGAAGAACGAATATCCGCAGACCGTCGCCGTGGTGCTGTCCAAGGTGAAGAGCGACCACGCCGCCCGGGTCCTGGCCTCGCTGCCGGAAGACTTCGCCCTGGAATGCGTCACCCGCATGCTGCGGATGGAGCCGGTGCAGCGCGAGATCCTCGACAAGATCGAGCAGACCCTGCGCACCGAATTCATGTCGAACCTGGCGCGCACCTCCAAGCGCGACAGCCACGAGATGATGGCCGAGATCTTCAACAACTTCGACCGCCAGACCGAGGCCCGCTTCATCGCGGCGCTGGAAGAGCGCAACCGCGAGGCCGCCGAGCGCATCCGCGCCCTGATGTTCGTGTTCGAGGATCTGTCCAAGCTGGATCCGGGCGGCGTCCAGACCCTGCTGCGCGCCACCGGCAAGGAGCAGCTGGCCCTGGCCCTGAAGGGCGCCTCGGACAAGCTGCGCGAGATGTTCTTCTCGAACATGTCGGAGCGCGCTTCGAAGATCATGCGCGAGGACATGGAGAGCATGGGTCCGGTCCGCCTGAAGGACGTCGACCAGGCCCAGGTCGCCATGGTGCAGGTCGCCAAGGACTTGGCCGCCAAGGGCGAGATCATGCTGGCCGGCGCCGGCGCCGAAGACGAACTGATCTACTAGGGAGATGGCTGAATGACCGACATCGCCCACAAGCGCTTCACCTTCGACACCGTGTTCGACGACCACGGCGGCATGAGCGCGCCGCCGAGGGTGAAGAAGAACTTCACCCTGGAAGAGCTGGAAGAGGCCAAGGCGCAGGCTTACGCCGCCGGCGAGCAGTCGGCGGTGGCCCAGGCCGAGCGCGAGGCCGCCATGGCCCTGAACACCGTCGGCCAGGCGATTCACAGCGCCTTCTCGACCCTGGCCGCCGTGGCCCACGAGCATCGTGAAGGCTCGGCGATGCTGGCCCTGGCCTGCGGCCGGGCCATCGCCGACGCCGCCCTGGACCAGTTCCCCGAGGCCCCGACCCAGGCGGCCCTGGTGGCCCTGGCCCGCGAGGTCGAGGCCAGCCCGAAGCTGACCGTCCGCGTCGCCCCTCATCTGGTCGAGCGCACCCAGGCCGCTCTGGAACAGACCGCCCAGGCCATCGGCTTCCCCGGCCAGATCATCGCCCGGGCCGACGCCGTGCCCCCCGCCGCCTTCCTCCTCGACTGGGGTGACGGGCGCGCGGCCTTCAATCCCGCCGACGCGGCCGCCCGCGTCACCCAAGCCCTCGAAGCCGCCATCGCGGCCGAGGGTCTCCACGCTGAACCTCTTGCGCCTAGCGAAGGCTGACCGCCATGTCCGAAGACAACCTCACCCTCGACGAATTCGGCGGCAGCATGCTGGCCTCCGAAATGCCGGTCGAACTCAGCGACAAGATCGCGTCGGACCTGGCGCCGGTCTTCGACGTGCCGGTCAACATTTCCGCCGTGCTGGGCCGGGCCCACATGTCGGTGGCGCAACTGCTGCAGCTGTCGGCCGGCTCGATCCTGGAGCTGGACCGCAAGGTCGGCGAGGCGATCGACATCTATGTGAACAACCGCCTGGTGGCCCGCGGCGAGGTCGTCGTCGTCGACGAGCGCCTGGGCGTGACCATGACGGAAATCATCAAGGACGGCGACGCCGCCGGCTGATCGCCGCGAGTGGCGCTCCCGAGCGTCGAGTGAAGCTTAAACGGTTTGAATACGGGGCACGTAAGGCCCCAACGGAGAGAAAACGATGCGCCTCCTGGTCGTCGGAAAACTGAACGGACAGCTCTCGGTCGCCGTGAAGATGGCGATGAACACCGGGGCCAAGGTCTCGCACGTCGAGACCACCGAGGCGGCGACCCACGCGCTGCGGGCCGGGCAGGGGGCGGACCTGCTGATGGTCGAGTACACGCTCGACATCGCCGGCCTGATCGCCACCAACGAGTCCGAGCGGATCCGGGTGCCGGTGGTGGCCTGCGGCGTCGACGCCGACCCGATGCGGGCCGCCGCCGCCATCAAGGCCGGGGCCAAGGAATTCATCCCGCTGCCGCCCGACGCCGAGCTGATCGCCGCGGTCCTGGCCGCCGTCACCGACGACAACCGCCCGATGATCGTCCGCGACCCGGCCATGGAGAACGTCATCCGCCTGGCCGACCAGGTGGCCCCGTCGGAAGCCTCGATCCTGATCACCGGCGAGAGCGGCTCGGGCAAGGAGGTGATGGCCCGCTACGTCCACGCCAAGTCGCGCCGGGCCAAGGCGCCGTTCATCAGCGTCAACTGCGCCGCCATCCCCGAGAACCTGCTGGAAAGCGAGCTGTTCGGCCACGAGAAGGGCGCCTTCACCGGCGCCGTGGCCCGCCGGGTCGGCAAGTTCGAGGAAGCCAACGGCGGCACCCTACTGCTGGACGAAATCAGCGAGATGGACGCCCGCCTGCAGGCCAAGCTGCTGCGCGCCATCCAGGAGCGCGAGATCGACCGGGTCGGCGGCTCCAAGCCGGTCAAGGTCGACATCCGCATCCTGGCCACCTCCAACCGCGACCTGGCCGCGGCGGTGAAGGACGGCACGTTCCGCGAGGACCTGCTCTATCGCCTGAACGTCGTGAACCTGCGCCTGCCGCCGCTGCGCGAGCGCCCGGCCGACGTGATCACCCTGTGCGAGCACTTCGTGAAGAAGTACTCGGCCGCCAATGGCGTCGCCGAAAAGCCGATCTCGGCCGAGGCCAAGCGCCGGCTGATCGCCCACCGCTGGCCGGGCAACGTCCGCGAGCTGGAGAACGCCATGCACCGCGCGGTGCTGCTGTCGCCGGGCTCCGAGATCGAGGAGTTCGCCATCCGCCTGCCGGACGGCCAGCCCCTGGCCCCGGCGCCGGACGTGGCGGTGGCTCGCGGCGCCCAGATGGCCGCCGACGCCGTGTCGCGCACCTTCGTCGGCTCCACGGTGGCCGAGGTCGAGCAGCAGCTGATCATCGACACCCTGGAGCACTGCCTGGGCAACCGCACCCACGCGGCCAACATCCTGGGCATCTCGATCCGCACCCTGCGCAACAAGCTCAAGGAATATTCGGACGCGGGCGTCTCGGTGCCGCCGCCCCAAGGCGGCGTCGCCGCCGCCTGATCTGGAAAACCGTGTTCGGCGCCCGCGACCATCGGTCCGGCGCCGGACATGGCTAATTTCGGTTAAGACCCTGGCGGGTTCGCGCAAATCGCTTCATGCGCGATTCCTGCCAAGCTAACGGATCGAAGAACCTGAATGGCTGACGCCGCCGCCCCCAAGGCCGCAACCTCGATCCCCAGCGCCAAGTCGCTGTGGGAAGGGATCCTGCGCGGCGAAATGGGACTGGCCCTGGGCGTCGTGGGCATCATCGTCCTGCTGATCATCCCAGTGCCGGCGATCATGCTGGACCTGCTGCTGGCCATCTCGCTGACCGGCGCGGTGCTGATCCTGATGACCGCGGTGCTGATCAAGAAGCCGCTGGAATTCACCTCGTTCCCGACCGTCCTGCTGGTCGCCACCCTCTATCGCCTCGGCCTGAACGTGGCCTCCACGCGCCTGATCCTCGGCCACGGCCAGGAAGGTTCGCACGGGGCGGGCGCGGTGATCGCCGCCTTCGGCAACCTGATGATGCAGGGCAATTTCGTCATCGGGGTGATCGTCTTCATCATCCTGGTGGTGGTGAACTTCATGGTCGTGACCAAGGGTTCGGGCCGGATCGCCGAGGTGGCGGCCCGCTTCACCCTGGACGCCATGCCCGGCAAGCAGATGGCCATCGACGCCGACCTGTCGACCGGCCTGATCGACCAGGACACCGCCAAGCAGCGCCGCAAGGACCTGGAACAGGAATCGACCTTCTTCGGCGCTATGGACGGCGCCAGCAAGTTCGTGAAGGGCGACGCCGTCGCCGGCTTGATCATCACCGCCATCAATATCATCGGCGGCATCCTGATCGGCGTCGTCCAGCACAAGATGCCGATCGGCGAGGCGTCGGCTTCCTACACCATCATGACCATCGGCGACGGCCTGGTCAGTCAGATCCCGGCCCTGATCATCTCGATCGCCGCCGGCATGGTCGTGTCCAAGGCCGGCGTCGAGGGCAGCGCCAACAAGGCCCTGACGACCCAGCTGGCGATGAACCCGGTCGCCCTGGGCATGGTCTCGGCCTCTTCGGGCGTCATCGCCCTGATCCCGGGCATGCCGATCCTGCCGTTCGCGGCCCTGGCCGTGGGCTCGGGCTTCCTGGCCTATCGGCGCGCTCAGCAGGCCAAGGAGCCGCAACCGCTGGATCCCGCCGCCCTTGCGGCCCTGGCCGAAGCTTCCGCCGAGCCCGAGGAGGAGCCGATCAGCGCCTCCCTGGCCATCGACGACGTCAAGATCGAGCTGGGCTACGGCCTGCTGACCCTGATCAACGACCTGGACGGCCGCAAGCTGACCGACCAGATCCGCGCCCTGCGCAAGACCCTGGCCACCGAGTTCGGCTTCGTCATGCCGCCGGTCCGCATCCTGGACAACATGCGCCTGGCCAACCAGGGCTACGCGATCCGCATCAAGGAGATGGAAGCCGGGGCCGGCGAGGTCCGCCTGGGCTGCCTGATGGCCATGGACCCGCGCGGCGGCCAGGTCGAGCTGCCCGGCGAGCACGTGCGCGAACCCGCCTTCGGCCTGCCCGCCACCTGGGTGGAGGACGCCATGCGCGAGGAGGCCACCTTCCGCGGCTACACCATCGTCGATCCCGCCACGGTGCTGACCACGCACCTGACCGAGATCCTCAAGGAGAACATGGCGGACCTGCTTTCCTACGCCGAGGTGCAGAAGCTGCTGAAGGAACTGCCCGAGGGCCAGAAGAAGCTGGTCGACGACCTGATTCCCTCGGTGGTCAGCGCCACGACGATCCAGCGCGTGCTGCAGGCCCTGCTGAAGGAGCGGGTCTCGATCCGCGACCTGCCGCAGATCCTGGAAGGCATCGGCGAGGCCGCGCCGCACACCGCCTCGGTCATCCAACTGGTCGAACAGGTCCGCGCCCGCCTCGGCCGCCAGCTGTGCTGGGCCAACCGCGGCGACGACGGGGCCCTGCCGATCATCACCCTGTCGGCCGAGTGGGAGCAGGCCTTCGCCGAGGCCCTGGTCGGTCCGGGCGAGGACAAGCAACTGGCCTTGGCGCCCTCGCGCCTGCAGGACTTCATCCGCGGCGTGCGCGACGCCTTCGACCGCGCCGCCATGTCCGGCGACAGCGCCGTGCTGCTGACCAGCCCGGGCGTTCGGCCCTATGTCCGTTCGATCATCGAGCGCTTCCGCGGCCAGACCGTGGTGATGAGCCAGAACGAGATCCACCCGCGTGCGCGGCTGCGCACCGTGGGCATGGTCTGAGGCTTCGCCCGGAAAAAGCCGGCAAGCGCCCAGAAATGGTCACGTCCTGTTACCGACTATTTCGGAACCGTTGCCGATAGGTCGCGTTCGGTTTGGCAAGGCGGGGGCCTTCACGACGGAGCGCTACAGATGAAAACCAAGATCGCCATGTTCGCCGCCGCCGCGACTCTTTCGCTGGCCGGCGCCGCTTTCGCCCAGACGACGGGGTCCACCTCGACTCCGGCCACCGGCGCCACGACGCCGTCCGGCCAGACCATGCCGTCGGCCCAGACGACCCCGTCTGGCACGACCTCGGCCACCCCGGCCACGCCCGCCTCGCCGTCGACCGGCACGTCGGCGTCTCCGGCCACGCCGGCCAGCCCGGCCACGGGCGCGGCCGCCTCGACCGGCGCGACCGGCACCGCGGGCACGGCTGGCACGACGGCGGCTGACGCCGACGCGGCGGGCACGCCGTCCTCGGCCAATGTCGCCCTGGACCTGAAGGTCGGCTCCGAAGTCAAGGATCCCTCCGGCGCGGTCGTCGGCACCATCGCCGGCACGACGGCCGGCGCCGACGGCTCGACCAATGTGGTCGTGACCAGCGGCGACAAGAAGTTCGCCCTGCCCAAGGCCAGCTTCAGCGCCGCCGCCACCGGCGGTCTGCAGACCACGGCCACCAAGGCGCAGATCGACGCCACCCTGGCCGGCGCCAAGCCGCAATAACCATCCGGCGTCATCGGAACGACGAGGAGCCCGCTCGGCATTGCCGAGCGGGCTTCGCGCTGCTAGCGATGGGCCAGTACCCGGCGGAGCTCCCGCTGACATGAGGGGTGTCGGATGGCTCCGGCCAGAAATTCCAAGGCGCGTGGTTCGAACGGGCTGTTCTGGGACCTGTTGACGTTCGACCGTCTCGTCACGGGGCCGGTGATTCACCTGATCTATTGGGCGGGGCTGGGCGTGGTGGCCCTGTTCGCCTTCTCGGTGGTTGGCGCCGCCGTCGGCCTGGCGCTGAAGGAGCCGGGCCTGCAGTCGCTGCTGCTGGCCTTCCCGGTGCTGATCGCGGGCCTGCTGGTCGCCGCCGCCATGGTGCTGCTGTGGCGCGCCTTCTGCGAGTTCTACGTCGCCATCTTCCGGATCAGCGAAGACCTGCGCGCCCTGCGCCAGGCCAGCGACGCCGATCACGCCGTGGCCGCCGCCACGCGTCCGCCGGCGCAGAAGCCGGTCGGCTGACGTCGGCGTCCCCTGCGACCGAATAACGCGGTTTACGAAAATTCGTCACAAAGCTTGAGGGCGAGGTTCTTCCTCGGCGTCTAAGCGGCAGGAGGCCCGTCTAGCCTCCCGCCCGGAGACGCATTTTGGCCGCCGATCAAGAACCTCACCTCGTCGATGTCCATGTGGGCGCGCGCATCCGCATGCGCCGCAAGTCCATGGGCCTGAGCCAGACCCAACTGGCCGACAGCGTGGGGATCACCTTCCAGCAACTGCAGAAGTACGAACGTGGGACCAACCGCGTCAGCGCCTCCAAGCTCTATGGCATGGCCGTGACGCTGCAAACCTCGGTGGCCTGGTTCTTCGAAGGCATGCCGCCCGAGGCGGACGGCGCGGGCGACCAACGGACCCAGGCCGTGCGCCGCTTCCTGGCGACCGAAGAGGGCGTGGAGCTGGCCTCCCTGGTGCCGCAGTTGCCGATGGCCCAGCGCCGACAGATTCTGGCCCTGGCCAAGACGTTGAGCTCCGAGGGCGACGACGAGACGGCGGCGGCGCCCTAACGTCTGAAGGCTTCGGCCAGGGCGACGGCGCCAGCCTTGGGCCGGCCGGCGTTGTCGAAGATGGCCGGGGCGTCGGCGGCGTTCTCGGCGGTCAGCCACGAATCGCGGTCGCGCAGGCCCCAGACGGTGAAGGCGAAGCGCTGCCGCTCGGGCAGGGCCATGAAGGCCTCGGCGGCTTCAGCGTAGACGGCCGCCTGGCGGCGCTGCAGCTCGGCGCGGGACAGCAGCTTGTTCTCGGCGCGGGTCAGCGACACGTCCAGTTCCGAAATGTGGATCGGCAGGCCCAGGCTGGCCAGTTCGCGGATCATTCGGGTGATCTCGCCCGGCGGGACGTCGGCCGCCACGTGCATCTGGGTGCCCAGGCCGGTCAGCGGCGCGCCCGAGGCCAGCAGGCGCTCGGCCAAGTTCAGATAGGTGGCGCGCTTTCGGGGGAAGTATTCGAGATTGTAGTCGTTCAGCAGCAGGGCCGCGTCGGGGTCCGCCTCGCGCGCCGTGCGATAGGCCAGGGCGATGTGGTCGAAGGCGCCCAGGCGCTGGGCCCACAGGCTGTCGCGCCAGCCGTCGCCGTCCTCGGCCACCGCCTCGTTGATCACGTCCCAGCCGACCACCTGGCCACGATAGCGGCCGGCGACCGCGAGGATGTAGTTGCGATAGGCGTCGGTGAAGCCGATGCGGTTTTCGTCCAGCCGCGCGAAGGCTTCCGGCGCCTGGGCGTACCAGACCAGGGTGTGGCCCAGCAGGCCCATGCCGTGGGCGCGGGCGAAGGCGGCGATGCGATCGGGGGCGTCGAAGCGGAAGGACCCGTCCGGCTGGACGATGTACTCCATCTTCATCTGCCACTCGGGCGTCAGCTGGCTGACCTCGCGGGCCAGCAGGGCGGCCAGGGCGGGATCGTCCAGGTGCAGGGCCTGGACGCAGGCGCCGACGCGGAACGGGGCCAGGGTCTTCAGCGGCGGCAGGGGCGCGGGTTGGCTCTTGGCGGCCTGGGGACCGCAGGCGGACAGGGCCAGGGCGCCGGTCAGCACCGCGCGACGGTGCAGGCCCCCTCCGGCCCTCCGGGCCACCTCCCCCAGAGGGGGAGGATCATAGATGCTCCCCCCTTGGGGGAGCTGTCGCGAAGCGACTGAGGGGGGCTTGTCGCGCCTACCGCCCACCGACGGCCGCCCGGCGCAGGCCCAGTTCGTCGAGGGCGGCGATCTCCAGCTTGCCCGCCAGCTTGGCCTTGGCCACCTTGGCGGCCTCGGCGACGTGCTCGTACTTCTTGAGGTTCTCGAAGGCCAGGGACAGGGCGTCGCGGGCGCCGGCCTCCTCGATCAGGATTTGGTCGATCTCCAGCAGAGCCTGGTCGCGGCGGATCTTGCTGCCCTGGCGGAAGCCGATCATGTACCAGCCGGCCTCGACGTCGCCCTGGGCCTGCATGGCTTCAGCCTCGGACGCGGCGTCCAGGGCGGCGACCTTCATCTCGGCGGTCTGGCGGCGCTCGACGATGTCGGCCAGGCGCTTCTGCAGGGTCTCGACCTCGTGGTTCGAGATGCGGATCAGGGAGTCGGCCCATTTGGTCATGTCCGGTTTCCCATCTAGGCGGCGTCACTCTGCAGGATGTGAGCGAGGTAGCCGAAGCTGTCGTCGAGGCTGGTGGCCTCGTCGGGGCTCTGGCTGAGGAAGGCCTCGACGGCCGGGTTGAGGCGGATGGCGCGGTCGATGATCGGATCGGCCCCGGCGCGGTAGGCGCCGATGCGGATCAGCTCTTCCATGTTCGAATAGGCCGCCAGGCTCTGGCGGGCGGCCTTGACCACCTCGCGCTCCTCCAGCGTCTGGCAGCCGGGCATGGTCCGGCTGATGGACTTCAAGACGTTGATCGCGGGAAAGCGGCCGCGCTCAGCGATGGCCCGCTCCATGACGATGTGGCCGTCCAGGATGCCGCGGGCGGCGTCGGCGATCGGCTCGTTGTGGTCGTCGCCGTCGACCAGCACGGTGAACAGGGCGGTGATCGGGGCGGCCGTGGTGCCGTCGGGACGGATCGGGCCGGGGCCGGCGCGCTCGAGCAGCTTGGGCAACTCGGTGAAGACGGTGGGGGTGTAGCCCTTTGTGGTCGGCGGCTCGCCGGCGGCCAGGCCGATCTCGCGCTGGGCCATGGCGAAGCGGGTCACCGAGTCCATCAGGCAGAGCACTTCCTGGTCCTGGTCGCGCAGGAACTCGGCGACGGCCAGGGTCATGTAGGCGGCCTGGCGGCGGGTCAGGGCGGGTTCGTCCGAGGTGGCGACCACGACGATGGCGCGCTTGAGGCCTTCCTCGCCCAGGGTCTCCTCGATGAACTCGCGGACCTCGCGGCCCCGTTCGCCGATCAGCCCGACCACGACGGCGTCGCAGGTCGCCTCCTTGGCCAGCATCGACAGCAGCACCGATTTGCCCACGCCCGAACCGGCGAAGATGCCGAGACGCTGGCCACGGCAGGTGGTGGTGAAGACGTTCATCGACCGCACGCCCAGGTCCAGGCGCTCGCCCACACGGCCGCGGGCGTGGGCCGGCGGGGGCGGGGTTTTCAGGGGGTAGGGGACCTCGCCTTGCGGAAGAGGTCCAAGGCCGTCGATCGGTTCGCCGAACGCGTTGATGATGCGGCCCAGCCAGGCCTTGGTCGGGCGGACCACGGCGCCCTCGGGCATGATCTTGATCACCGCGCCGGGGGCCACGCCCTCGACGGGGCCGAACGGCATCAGCAGGGCGCGGGTTTCGCGGAAGCCGACCACCTCGGCGGGCAGCACCGGCAGACCCAGGCGCTCGATCTCGACCCGGGCGCCGACGGCCAGCCGGGTCAGCCCGCCGCGAGCCTCGATCAGGAGGCCGTTCACGGCGGCGACGCGACCGAAGATGGTCAGCGGATCGATACGTTCGACGGCGGCGATCAGGCTACGCAAGCAGGGCTCCCGAAGGCTCGAGGCTCAAGCTTTGGGCCTCGCGCGTTAATGGGGAGTGAAGTAGACCGACATGGTTAATCGGCCCTTGAGGATTGTGGTTAGGATGCGGCCTGCGTCCTTATGTCTTGATCCCTTTTGATCTGCTCATCCCGCCGGGATGAGCGGGTTCTAGGGTTAAGGCTTGGCTGTCAGGTTGGCCTTGAAGAAGGCCGTGACCGCCGCGTTGAAGTCCTTGTGGAACGCCGCCCGGTCGAAGCCGGGGTCGCTGTTGCACAGGAAGGCCAGGTTCTTGCGCGCATAGGCGTTGCAGGGCGTCAGGAAGTCGAAGTGCCGGGCCTTGGCCACGACATGGTAGTCGGCGTTCGGCAGGGACGCGTGGACGGCGCTGGCGTGGAACGGATCGGGCAGGATCTCGTCGTCCTCGGCCCGCCACAGTTGGACCGGCTGGCGCAGGCCCTTCAGGGTCTCGGCCTTGAAGGCGTAGCCCAGGGCGGGAGCGGCCGAGACCACGGCCTTGATCCGCGCGTCATGGACCCAGCCGGCGAAGGCGCCCGACGACGGCGGCGCGCGCAGCATCAGCTGGCAGTCATAGTGCGTGGGATGGTCCCGGCAGTGCGGCTGGAGGCGCGCGCCGTCCAACTCGCCGCCGGCCGCGGCCAGCACCGTGAAACCGCCCGACGAGAAGCCGAAGGCGCCGACCCGATCGGCGTCCAGGTGGTCGTGGTCCTCCCAGTCCTTGAGCATGTAGTCGATCAGCACGTGGATCTGCCGAGGGCGGTTGGCCATGTCGGTGGCGCGGCTCTGGTCCTCGTAGTTGTCGCCGGTATGGGTCAGGGCGGCGACGACGAAGCCGGCCTTGGCCAGGGCGATGGCGGTGTCGTAGTGGCCGCCGAACCAGCCGCCGTTGCCGTGCGACATCACCACCAGCGGCAGGCGGTCTCCGGCGATCGGCGCGTCGGCGGCCACCGGCAGGTCGTCCATGCCCCGCGCTGGCGCGGTGGCGGGCGTGTCGGTCGGATACCAGATCCCGACCTTGATCGGCGCGCCCGACCCATCGGGGACCATGACGACCTTGAAGCCGACGTCTGTCGTCATGCCGCGGACGGCGGGCGCGGCGGATTGGGCCTGGGCGGCGAGGGCCGGGGCGCTCAGCAGGGCGGTGAGCGCCAGGGCGAGGACGGCGAACGATGGTCGCATCGATGAACTCCGAGGATGGCGAATGTCTCGGCGATGCCTCGGTCAGCGGCCGTCCGCCAGCGCCGTTGCGCGAACGGGCGAACGGGTTCGCGAACCGGCGAACCGACGCTATACGGGAGGCATGACCTCCAAGGCCGCGCTTCTCGGTTCACCTCGCGACTGGGCGATCGACTTCGCCGTGGCGACCGGGGTGGGGGCGTTCCTGGGCGTGGTCGGTCCGTACGGCAGCTTCTTCAATGGTCCTCTCGGCGTTCGCCTGGCCTATTGGATCGGGGTGACCTGGATCGGGGCGGCGGTCTTCGGCCTGGCCGTGCGCCTGTCGCTGGCCGGGGGGCGACGCCTGAACGTGCCGGCGTGGTTCATGGCGGCGGTGGCGGCCCTGCTGGGCGCGGCGGCGCAGGCGGCGATCGTCGCTCAGGTGGCGGTGGCGCTCTGGCCTCACCTGAAGCGCTTCACGCCGTTCATCTGGTACATCCAGTGCCTGGCGATCTCGATCCCCCTGGTGGTCGCCTACCTGCTGATGCGGCCGCGCCTGTTGGGACCGGCCGACGCGCCTCCGGCGCCGATCTCGCCCCAACTGCCCGAACCCGGGCCTGCAGCCGAGGTCACGGGCGCGCCGGTGCTCTGCCTGCGCATGGAGGACCACTATGTGCGGGTCCACACGCTGGGCGGTTCGCGCCTGGTGGCCGGGCCGTTCGAGCGGGTGATCGACGGCATGGCCCAGGAGGGCCTGCGCGTGCATCGCTCGTGGTGGGTGGCGCGGGCGGCGGTGACTGGGGTCATCGCCGACGGCCGCAACCTGCGCCTGGCCCTGCGGGGCGACCTCAGCGCGCCGGTTTCCCGCGCCTCCGTGGCCAGGCTTCGCGAGGCCGGCTGGCTGGAGGCGGAGCCCTCTGGCGGAAACTAGCGAAACCGTCCGCGGCGGGAGGTCGCGGGCTCGCCACGGCGACGCTCATGGCGGCGCTCCCACCCCGCGGCCAAGGCTGTAAACTTCTCGCGACAGAACGCCGCAATCTCGCCTTACAGGTGAACGGCCGAAGCCGGCGTGCGGCCGAGGCGAGCGTTAACCAATCCCTTTACAGGGCGGGATTTTCGCGCTTTTGGCCGAAAAGGAATCGTCTTGACGGACCGTCCACAGGCCCCTGCGACCTTTGCGCCAAATGAGTCGCTCACCGCTTGCACCCGATTCGCAAATCAGATTAACCATTTCTCCAACGGGAACATTCACCATTAACCTGTCTTAAATTAACTGTCCGGCAGAGTGCAGGACGGGTTTCACCGGCGGTATTCCGCCTAGCTGTCGAATAATGCCGCCCGAGGGCGGGGAGGGCTGCATGCGCGTACTGTTGATCGAGGATGACAGCGCCACCGCGCAGACCATCGAGCTGATGCTGAAGTCTGAAGGCTTCAACGTCTACACGACGGATCTTGGCGAAGAAGGCGTGGATCTGGGCAAGATCTATGACTACGATCTCATCCTGCTGGACCTGAATCTGCCCGACATGAGCGGTCTGGATGTTCTGCGCACCCTGCGGGTGGCGAAGGTGAACACCCCGATCATGATCCTGTCGGGCAGCGCCGAAATCGACACGAAGGTGAAGACCTTCTCGGGCGGCGCCGACGACTACATGACCAAGCCGTTCCACAAGGACGAGATGATCGCCCGCATCCACGCGGTGGTCCGTCGTTCGAAGGGTCACGCCCAGTCGGTGATCAAGACCGGCGACATCATCGTCAACCTCGACGCCAAGACCGTCGAAGTGAACGGCAACCGCGTGCATCTGACCGGCAAGGAATATCAGATGCTGGAGCTGCTCTCCCTGCGCAAGGGCACGACCCTGACCAAGGAGATGTTCCTCAACCACCTGTACGGCGGCATGGACGAGCCGGAGCTGAAGATCATCGACGTCTTCATCTGCAAGCTGCGCAAGAAGCTGGCGGCTTCGGCCCAGGGCAAGCACCACATCGAGACCGTCTGGGGCCGCGGCTATGTGCTGCGCGACCCGAACGAGCAGGTCAACGCCGCGTAATCACGCGAGGCCGGTGACCCAAAAATAGAACGCCCGCCTCCCCGGAGGCGGGCGTTTTCTTTTGTAGGAACAGGGTGTTAACCCTGTCCGTGACAAATCGCCCGAAGCACCGAATAGTCCTTGCTCGAACATGGCCTCATCCGCCATTTTCCGGCGCGACGTTTGCTGGGGGGCTTCCCAGCCGTGTCACTCATACGCGGCATCGCTACCAGTCGGGGGCTTGATGCAGGAATTCGATCCGAGACGGCCGACCCTGCGTCTGGCCCCTAAGGTCTTCACCGCGATCGCCGGCCTGGCCGCCCTGGGCCTGGCGTGGAAGCTGACCGCGCCGGACGCGCCGGTGCAGGTGGTCAAGGCGCCGCTCGACGCCAGCGCCCTGGCCGCCCTGCAGCACGCCGCCTTCGCCAGCGCTGAAGCCCAGCCGGGCTTCGAGCGTCCGGAATCGATCCCCGTCCAGGTGCGTCCCGGCGAGACCCTGGAAAACGCCGTGCTGCGCACCGGCATCGCCCCCAACGACGCCCGCCAGGTGGTGGCCGCCCTGCAGGGCGCGATCGACACCGTCAACATCAAGGCCGGCATGGCCTTCGAGGCCGCCATCGCCGAGCGCCGCAACGGCCGCGCGGGCTCGGCCCGGCTGATCGGCCTGTCGATGCGCACCGGCCCGTCCTCCACCCTGACCGTCTCGCGCACCTTCGACGGCGCGATGAAGCTGCGCGAGCTGGAGGAAAAGGTCACCGACGAGACCAAGGTGGCCTGCGGCGAGATGAAGGGGTCGTTCTACGAGAGCGTCGCCGACGTGGGCGGCACTCCGGCGGTGATCAGCGAGGCGGCCAAGCTGTTCGCGCACAAGATCGACTTCTCGCGCGACATCAAGGAAGGCGACCGCTTCTGCCTGGTGTTCGATCGCAAGGTCACCGAGAGCGGCCGCACGGTCGAGGCGGGCGACCTGGAATACGCCGAGGTCAAGGGCCAGAAGTTCTACGCCTTCGAGCGTAACGGCGAAGACGGCAAGCCGCAGTTCTTCGACGAGCTGGGCAAGAACATCAAAGGCTTCCTGCTGCGCACTCCGGTCGACGGGGCCCGCATCACCTCCACCTTCGGCCAGCGCAAGCACCCGGTGCTGGGCTATACCCGCGCCCACAAGGGCGTGGACTTCGGGGCCGGCCAGGGCACCCCGATCCTGGCGGCCGGCGACGGCGTCGTGCTGGAGGCCCGCCGCTGGAGCGGCTACGGCAACTGGCTGCGCATCCGCCATTCGGGCCAGTGGGACACCGGCTACGGCCACATCTCGCGCTACGCCCCCGGCATCCGTCCCGGTGTCCACGTGCGCCAGGGCCAGGTCGTGGCCTATGTCGGCTCCACCGGCCTGGCGACCGGGCCGCACCTGCACTACGAGGTCTGGCTGAATGGCCAGCGGGTCAACCCGATCGGCGCCAAGGTGCCCCAGGGCACCATCCTGGCGGGCGCCGAGCTGTCGCGCTTCAAGGCCCAGCGCGCCCACATCGACACCCTGCTGGCGCAAGGCGGCGACGCGGTCGAGGACAAGACGGCCCCGAAGCTGGCCATGGCCAGCCTGGACAAGACCAAGGGACCGACGCTGCGGTAATTAGGGCTTTCCCTCCCCTTTATGGGGAGGGGGGACCAGCGAAGCTGGTGGGTGGGGCCCGCTGACTCTAAAAGCCCTGCACCGAACCCCACCCGTCGGCTTCGCCGCCACCCTCTCCACAAGGGGAGGGAAATCGAGTTTTCCATGACCTTCCTGACCCCCCTCCGTCGCGAGTGGCTGGGCCAGCCGCGCGCCGACCTGCTGTCGGGCACGGTCGTGGCCCTGGCCCTGATCCCTGAGGCCCTGGCCTTTTCGTTCATCGCCGGGGTCGATCCGGCCGTGGGCCTGTACGCCTCGTTCGTGATCGCCATGACCATCGCCTTCGTCGGCGGCCGGCCGGCGATGATCTCGGCCGCCACCGGCGCGATGTCGCTGCTGATGGGCGGTTTGGTCCGCGACCACGGGATCGAGTTCCTGTTCGCCGCCAGCCTGCTGACCGGCCTGATCCAGGTGGCGATCGGCGTGCTGCGCCTGGGCCGCTACGTGCGGTTCGTCTCCAAGTCGGTGATGAGCGGTTTCGTCAATTCGCTAGGCATCCTGATCTTCCTGGCCCAGCTGCCTCAGCTGATGCATGGCGACTGGCGGACCTTCGCCATGGTCGGCGCCGGGCTGGCGATCATCTATCTGTTTCCGAGACTGACCCGGGCCGTGCCCTCGCCCCTGGTGGCCATCCTGCTGTTGAGCGCCGTGGCGATCGCCTTCAAGGTGGACGTGACCACCGTCGGCGACCTGGGCAAGCTGCCGACGACCCTGCCGGGGTTCCACATCCCCGCCGTGCCCCTGACCTGGGAGACCCTGCGGATCATCGGCCCGGTGTCCCTGACCCTGGCCTTCGTCGGCCTGCTGGAGAGCCTGCTGACCGCCAACCTGCTGGACGACCTCACCGACACCCCGTCGGACAAGGATCGCGAGACGCGCGGCCAGGGAATCGCCAACATCGTCTCGCCGCTGCTGGGCGGCATGGCCGGCTGCGCTATGATCGGCCAGTCGATGATCAACGTCACCTCCGGCGGCCGCGGCCGGCTGTCGACCTTCTGGGCCGGGCTGTTCCTGCTGATCCTGATCCTGGTGCTGCGCGACTGGGTGGCCCGGATCCCGATGGCGGCCCTGGTGGCGGTGATGATCATGGTGTCGATCAAGACCTTCGACTGGAATTCGGTGACGAAGCTCCGCTCCACCCCGGTGCAGTCGACGATCGTCATGCTGGCGGTCACCGGGACGGTGCTGGCCACCCACGACCTGTCCAAGGGCGTGGTGCTGGGCGTGGTGCTCAGCGTCGTGTTCTTCGCCAGGAAGGTCGGCAAGGTGCTGTCCGTGCGCGAGATCCCGGCCGAAGACGAGACCGTGCGGCGGTACGCGGTCAGCGGCCAGATCTTCTTCGTCTCGGCCGACCTGTTCGCCGCGGCGTTCGAGTTCCACGGCAAGCCGCGCCGCGTCGAGATCGACCTCACGGGGGCCCACCTCTGGGACCTGACCGCCGTCGCCGCAGTCGACAAGGTCGTGTTCCGCTACCGCCGGCAGGGCGCGGAGGTCGAGGTCATCGGCATGAACCAGGCCGCCGCGACGCTGGTCGAGCGGGTGGGGCGTCATGACAAGACCCACTTGCCGGAGGGGGTGGGACATTAGGGGCAAGGACACGCCGCAAGGGCACGTCGCCGGCCACCGAGCTTGACCATCGCCCCGCCGCGTCCCATCCCAGGGCGATGAAAGCCTTCCCGCCGCTGAAGCCCGACTCCGAGGACATGCTGCACCTGGACGCCCTGCGCATCGTCGGGGCGCTGATGATCGTGGTCTTCCACTTCAACCGCTACATCAACCTGGATGGGCGCTGGCCGGTAGCGGACGACATGATCAAGGGCTTCAGCCTGATCGTGGACCTATTCTTCCTGATCTCCGGCTATGTGATGGCGGCGATCTATACCGGCCGGCTGACCAGCTGGAGCAAGTACGGGACCTTCCTGAAGAAGCGGGTGGCGCGGCTGGGGCCGCTGCACTGGGCGACCATGCTGGTGTTCATCGGCGTCTGGGCAGCCGGGGTGATGGGCTGGGGCGGCGACGTCGATCCCAAGCGCTACGATCTCTCCTGCATCGCGCCCAACGTCCTGTTCGTCCACGCCTGGCATACCTGCCACAGCCAGACCTGGAACTTCGTTAGCTGGGCGATCAGCGGCGAGATGGGCCTGTACCTGGCCCTGCCGCTGCTGTTCTGGATCACGGCGCGGGGGCGGGTCGTCACGGCCCTGGTGGCGGTGGCCAGCTTCGTGCTGCTGCTGCTCAACCCCGACGGCGAGATGCCCTTCCACCAGTGGACCTGGAACTTCGGGGTGCTGCGGGCCGTGCCGGGCTTCCTGCTGGGTATGCTGGCGTTCCAGCTGCGCGCGCCGCTGGGCAAGCTGCCGTTCGCGCGCTTCTGGATGTGGGGGCTGTTGGCGGTGTTCCTGGTCGCCTCGACCTTGCGGATCGAGCGCACCCTGCTGCTGCTGATCGTCTACGCCCTGGGCCTGGCCGGCGTCGCCGCCGACGCGGCCGGCCCGCAGGGCGGGATCAGCCGCCGCCTAGCCCCCTGGGCCCAGCTGAGCTTCAGCCTCTACCTGCTGCACCCGATCGCCCTGAAGATGGGGATCAACTGGGTCGGGGTGGCCGCCTGGGGCCTGAACGGCGACGCCCTGCGGCTTTGGGTGCTGTTCTGGGTTCTGGCCCTGATCCCGCTGGCCTATCTGTCGCTGGTGCTGTTCGAGCGCCCGGCGCGGGACTGGATCAGCGGGCTGGGCCAGAAGAGGGCGCGCGCCCATTGAGAGCAGGGGGCAAGCGCCCTATCCCCGCTGCATCAGCACCGTCGGGGCCTCGCGATAGGTGGTCCGCGCCACCTCCAGGAAGCCCATCTTCGCAGCCAGGTTCAGGGAGGCGGTGTTGTCCGGGTCGATGATGCAGACCACCGGCGCGTCGCCCCATTGATCGCGGGCCCAGGACAGGGCGCCGGCGATCGCCTCGCTGGCGAAGCCCTGGCCGTGGGCCCAGGAGCACAGGGCCCAGCCCATTTCCGGGACGCCGTCGATCGAGGGCTGGATGCCGCGGTGGAAGTCGGCGAAGCCGATCTCGCCGACATAGCGCCCGGTCGCCGTCTCGCGCGCGCCCCAGTAGCCATAGCCCAGCACCGCCCACAGGCCGCGGGCCCGCAGCAGGCGCTGCCAGCTCTCCTCCGGCGTCGAGGTGCGGCCGCCGATGTGGCGGGTGACCATCGGGTCGCTCCACATCGCCGCGCTGTCCTCGAAATCGGACGCCTGGGGCGGGCTCAGGGTCAGGCGGGCGGTGGTCAGGGTCGGGGGAATCATCGGCGTTCCGGAAGTTGGCGCGCCAGCCTATACCGGGCCGCGTCGCCCGCCAGGGACCAGAGATCATGACCGCGCCGCAAGACGCCATCGCCGCCCGCCGCAAGCTGACCAACCGGCTGATCGCCGGCAAGGACGCCCGCCGCCTGGCGCCGTTCTTCGCGCCGGACATCAAGGTGATCGTCGGCGACGGCTCGCTGATCCTGGGGGCGCGCGACGTCCTGGAGGCCTTCGCCAGCCAGTTCGCCGATCCCGCCTTCGTGGCCTATGTCCGCACGACCGAGCGCATCGACCTGGACGCCGCCGGCCAGCGGGCCGCCGAGCACGGGACCTGGGTCGGCACGACGCGCGGCGCGGCCGACACGAGCGGGACTTACCTGGCGACTTGGCGCAAGGTCACCGGCCAGTGGGTGATCGAGAACGAGCTGTTCGTGACCTTGAGCTGAATGGGCGACGCGCCCACGGGCACGTCCATCCAGAACAGGGCCGTGGAAGGAATGCGTGTCCTCGTTTTCGCGCAAGATGACGGGAAATTAATGCCGGCGCCGTTGCCGAGCCGCGAAAGCCCCTCTACCCCTTTGCGTTCAAATTTCGAGGGAAGGGGCCCCGCCTTGCAAAACCGCCGTCAGATGCTGCTGTCCACCGTCGCCGTCGGCCTAGCCGCCGCGACCCCGGGCCTCGCCCTGGCTCAGGCCGCGCCGGCCTCCGGCGAGAGCGCCAAGCTCAACGCCCTGTTCGACGCCATCATGGCCAAGCAGTTGCGGCAGTCGCCCGAGTCGGCCACGGGCCTGGGCCTGGACGTCGGCGACCTAGCCTGGACCAAGTCGCAGCTGGGCGACCGCTCGTTCGCCGCCATCGCCGCCGGAATCGCCCAGACCAAGCAGCAACTGGCCGACCTGCGGGCCATCGACCGCAAGCAACTGTCCGGCATGGACGTGATCAACTACGACACCGTCGAGTTCACCCTGGCCGTGCAGGATGAGGGCAACAGCAAGTTCACCTACGCCGGTGGCGGTTCGGGCGCGCCCTATGTGCTCAGCCAGCTGACGGGCTCCTACCAGTCCTATCCCGACTTCCTCGACACCCAGCATTCGATCGAGACCAAGGCCGACGCCGACGCCTATCTGTCGCGCATGGAAGCCTTCGCCCGGCTGATGGACCAGGAGGCCGCGATCGCCCAGCGCGACTACGCCGACGGCGTGATCCCGCCTGACTTCATCATCGACAAGGCCCTGGTCCAGATGAAGGCCTTCGCCGGCACGCCCACCGCCGAGGCGCCGCTGGTGCTGTCGGTGGCCCGCCGGACCAAGGACAAGAACATCCCCGGCGACTGGGCCGGCGAGGCGAGCAAGATCTACGAGAACTCGGTGCTGCCCGCCCTGAAGCGCCAGATCGCCCTGCTGGAGAGCGTCCGCCCCAAGGCCACGCACGACGCCGGCGTCTGGCGCCTGAAAGACGGCGGCGACTACTACGCCGTGTCGCTGAAGAACTACACGACCTCGACCCTGACCCCCGACGAGATCCACCAGCTGGGCCTGGACCTGGTGAAGTCGATCTCGGTCCAGGCCGACAAGCTGTTCAAGAGCATCGGCATGACCAAGGGCACGGTCGGCGAGCGGATGGCCGAGCTGGGCAAGGACATCTACGAGAACACCGACGCGGCCAAGGAACAGCTGATCAAGGACCTGAACGTCAAGGCGGCCTGGATCCAGAAGCAGTTGCCGGCCTATTTCGGCGCCCTGCCCAAGGCTTCGCTGGAGATCCGCCGCGTGCCCAAGGCCATTGAGGCCGGCGCGCCGGGCGGCTACTACAACTCGCCCTCGCTGGACGGCAAGCGTCCGGGGATCTACTGGATCAACCTGCGCGACACCAAGGAGCAGGCCAAGTACACCCTGACCACCCTGACGGTGCACGAGGGCGTTCCCGGCCACCACCTGCAGCTGTCGCTGTCGAACGAAGCCCAGGGCCTGCCCCTGCTGCGCAAGACGATCGGCAATTCGGGCTACGCCGAGGGCTGGGCGCTCTATTCCGAAGAGCTGGCCGTCGAGATGGGCATCTACAAGGACGATCCGCGCGGCCACATCGGCATGCTGCACGACGCCCTGTTCCGGGCCGTCCGCCTCGTGGTCGACAGCGGCATGCACTACAAGAAGTGGACCCGCGAGCAGGCCGTGAAGTACATGGCCGAGACCATGGGCGACGAGGAAAGCGGCACGATCACCGAGATCGAACGCTATGTCGTCTGGCCGGGCCAGGCCTGCAGCTACATGATCGGCAAGATCACCTGGCTGCGGGCCCGCGAGCGGGCCAGGAAGGCTCTGGGCAAGAAATTCGACATCCGCCAGTTCCACGACGCCGGCCTGCTGGCGGGCATGACCCCGCTGACCGTGCTGGACCGCGTCATCGACGACTATATCGCCAAGACCAAGGCGGGGAAGTAAGAAGAGAGCGCTTTCCCTCCCCTCTATGGGGAGGGTGGCCCCGAAGGGGTCGGGTGGGGTTCGGTGCAGAGCCTGGCTGAGTCCAGGGGCCCCCACCCACCAGCTTCGCTGGTCCCCCTCCCCATGAAAGGGGAGGGAAGGGCGGCGGCTCTACCCCCAACCCTCCGACACGCCAGCCCGGCGCGCCGCCGGCGTGACCGAACCGATCTTCAGCGCCGGCTGCGGCTGGTCGGTGGGCTTGCCGAACAGCCAGCCCTGGGCGAAGTCGACGCCGGCCTTGCGGACCAGGTCCTCGATCTCGACGGTCTCGACCATCTCGGCCACGGTGCGGATCTTCAGGTCGCGGCACAGCTCGACCAGCCGCCGCACCATGGCCCCTTCGCGACCGTTGCCGGCCAGTTCGCGGACATAGCGGCCGTCGATCTTGACGATGTCCAGGCTCAGTTCCTGCAGATAGGCGAACGACGAGGCCCCGGCCCCGAAATCGTCCAGGCAGACCAGGGAGCCCAGGGACCGCAGGGCCTGGATGTGCTGGTTGGCGCGCGGCAGGTCGTCGATGGCGCTGGTCTCGGTGATCTCGAAGATCAGCCGGCCCTTGGCCACATCGGCCTTGGCCAGCAGCCGGCCGATGTGGTCGACGAAGCCCTCGTCGACGATGGTGCGGCCCGAGACGTTGATCGCCAGCTTCAGCGTCCCCGAACGGTCGGAAGCCAGCCGCTTGACCGCCATCTCGGCGATCGCGTGGTCAAGCTCGGCGATCAGGTCGAACTCCTCGGCCATGCGGATCAGCTGGAACGGGCTGCCGCCGTCCTCGAAGCGCACCAGGGCCTCGTGGTGGTGGGCGGCGCCGGTCTTCAGGTCGACCACCGGCTGGTAGGCCAGGGTGAAGCGGCGTTGGCTGACCGCCACGCCCAGCGCCCCGGCCCGCGACAGGGTGCGCTTGACCGACCGGTTCATCGCCTCGGACAGGCTCAGCGGCGGCGTGTCCTTCAGGCCTTCGCGCAGGAAATCGTCGAGAGCGTAGCGCAGGGCCTTGAGACCTCGCGAGGGCGCCAGGCCCGCGTCGAACGGCACGACCTGGGCGCTGGCCTGGACCTCGGTGGCGCGGGTCAGGCGCTGGGCCATGTCGTCAGCGTGGTCGGCCTTGGCGCGGACCAGGGCGAAGCGGTCGGGCGACAGGCGGGTGGCCATGCCGCCGGCGTGCGACTCGGCCCGCACGGCGCCGGCCAGTTTCAGGTCGAGGGCGCGGGCCTCGGGCTGGGACAGCCGTTGGCGCATGACGTCCAGGTCCGAGAAGTCGACCATGGCCAGCTCGAGCTCCAGCCCGGTGACGCGCGCCGCCTCGAACAGGCCGCGGGCGATGTGCTCGAAGCTCTCGCGGTTGCGCAGGCCTTCGTCGTCAAGCTGGCCCGCGGGCGCGTTGGCCGGCGTGACCGAGACCGAGATCCGGCCGCGGTTTTCGGGCAGGGCGCGCAGGGTCAGGTTCACATGACGCGGCGGTTCGCCGGCCAGGCGCACCGTGACCGGACCGCGCCTCTGGCCGTCGTCGATCACCTGGGTGACGGCGTCGATCAGCGGGCGGTCGACGGCGGCGAACAGGGCAGGCCAGGCCTGGCCCGTCAGGGCCCGCTCGTCCCGGCCCATCAGCCGCTGGGCCGCGCCGAGCGCCAGGGTCACCCGGCCGTTCTCGACTTCCAGCAGAAGGTCAGCGCTGGCGAAGGCCAGTCCCAATAGGCGGCGCGGATCGATCGACAAGACGGAAATCCCCCCGGAAGAAGCGCAGGATCGCCGGCCGGCGTTAAGGACGCGTTTCAGTCGAGCGGGGTTCGGGTTCCCGGCAGTCTTCTTCGATGGGTTCATGGCGATGCGACCGATCTTGACGCATGCGCTCTCTACGATAAGAACATGTTGCGAACATGGAACAAAACATGTACGCATTAATCATTCCACAGGCGGGTGGGCGCGGCGGTCGCGAACCTCCGATCCGACAGTCGGAATCATGGAATAAGGGCGGACCAACAATGAGCAACCAGGCGGCTTTGAAACTCGTGGGCAAGGAAGACGGCGACAAGCAACGCGCCCTCGAGGCGGCGCTGGCCCAGATCGATCGGGCGTTCGGCAAGGGCTCGGTGATGAAGCTGGGCGAGAAGGGCAAGGTCGAGATGGAATCGATTTCCACCGGCTCGCTCGGCCTGGACATCGCGCTCGGCATCGGCGGCCTGCCCAAGGGGCGGGTGATCGAGATCTACGGTCCGGAAAGCTCGGGCAAGACCACCCTGGCCCTGCACGTGGTGGCCGAGTGCCAGAAGGCCGGCGGCACCGCCGCCTTCGTCGACGCCGAGCACGCCCTGGACCCGGGCTACGCCTTCAAGCTGGGCGTCAATCTCGACAACCTGCTGGTCTCGCAGCCCGACAACGGCGAGCAGGCCCTGGAGATCACCGACACCCTGGTGCGCTCGGGCGCGGTCGACATCGTGGTCGTGGACTCCGTCGCGGCCCTGACGCCCAAGGCCGAGATCGAGGGCGAGATGGGCGACAGCCTGCCGGGCCTGCAGGCCCGCCTGATGAGCCAGGCGCTGCGCAAGCTGACGGCCTCGATCAACAAGGCCAACACCATCGTCATCTTCATCAACCAGATCCGTCACAAGATCGGGGTGATGTACGGCAGCCCGGAAACCACCACCGGCGGCAACGCCCTGAAGTTCTACGCCTCGGTCCGCCTGGACATCCGCCGCACCGGTTCGATCAAGAACCGCGACGAGATCGTCGGCAACAATGTTCGGGTCAAGGTGGTCAAGAACAAGGTGGCCCCGCCGTTCCGCGAGGTCGAGTTCGACATCATGTACGGCGAGGGCATCTCCAAGCTGGGCGAGATCATCGACCTGGGCGTCAAGGCCGGGATCATCGACAAGGCCGGCTCGTGGTTCTCGTACAACAGCCAGCGCATCGGCCAGGGTCGCGACAATGTCCGCGAGTTCCTCAAGGCCAACAAGGACCTGGCCGCCGAGATCGAGGCCGCCGTGCGCCAGTCTTCCCGGAAGATCGAGGAAGAGCTGCTGGTCGGCGGTCCGGACGACGACGGCGACGAATAAGACTTCCCCGGTTCAGGCTCCCCCTAGGGCGTCTGGATCGGTCGAAGGTTTCGCGGCCGCCGCCCGCAGCGGGCGACCCCGCCTCATAGCCCGCCGCGCACACCGCCTCGGCAGGCCGCGATCCCCGGACGCCTGGACCCCATGCCAGGCGTCCGATTTCGTTTCTCCTCCCCCTCTGGGGGAGGCGGCCCGCAGGGCCGGAGGGGGCTGCGGAGCCGGCCACCCAAGTCCTTCCCCTGTGGGGGAGGGGGCGGCGAAGCCGACGGAGGGGGGCGTGGTCGGCCGACGACCATGATCCGGATCGACGATCCCGCGACTTCCCCGACCCGCCGCTTCGCGACCGCAGTCTTCGACGGGGCTGACCCAGCGCCTCCAACACGCTTCCTCGCCCGGTGACCACCAAGGCGATTTCCACATCGCTTGAAACCGCGCTATGCAGCCCCGACCTCCGGTTCGACCGGACCCAGTACGAACACCCGAGACGCCGATGCCCAGCCTCAACGAGATCCGCAGCACCTTCCTGAACTATTTCGGCGCGGCCGATCACGCCATCGTCCCGTCGGCGCCGCTGGTGCCGCAGAACGATCCGACCCTGCTGTTCGTCAACGCCGGCATGGTGCCGTTCAAGAACGTGTTCACGGGCGCCGAGAGCCCGCCGCATCCGCGCGCGACCTCGTCGCAGAAGTGCGTCCGGGCCGGCGGCAAGCACAACGACCTGGACAATGTCGGCTATACCGCCCGTCACCACACCTTCTTCGAGATGCTGGGCAATTTCTCGTTCGGCGACTACTTCAAGGAACAGGCGATCACCCACGCCTGGACGCTGCTGACCCGCGACTTCGCCCTGCCCAAGGACAAGCTGCTGGTCACCGTCTACCACACCGACGACGAGGCCGCCGACCTCTGGAAGAAGATCGCGGGGCTGGACGACAGCCGCATCATCCGCATCCCAACCAACGACAATTTCTGGTCGATGGGCGACACCGGCCCCTGCGGCCCGTGCTCGGAGATCTTCTTCGACCACGGCGAAGGCATCGCCGGCGGCCCTCCCGGCAGCCCCGATGAAGACGGCGACCGCTTCATCGAGATCTGGAACCTGGTGTTCATGCAGTTCGAGCAGATGGCCGGGGGCGAGCGCGTCTCGCTGCCCAAGCCGTCGATCGACACCGGCATGGGCCTGGAACGCGTCGCCGCCGTCCTGCAAGGCGTGCACGACAACTACGACATCGACCTGTTCAAGGCGCTGATCGCCGCCAGCGTCGAGCTGACCGGCGTCAAGGCCCAAGGCGACCAGGCTCCGTCGCACCGGGTGATCGCCGACCACCTGCGCTCGTCCTCGTTCCTGCTGGCCGACGGCGTCACCCCTTCGAACGAAGGCCGCGGCTACGTCCTGCGCCGGATCATGCGCCGGGCCATGCGCCACGCCTATCTGCTGGGCGCTCAAGAGCCCCTGATGCACCGCCTGGCTCCGACCCTGGTGGCCGAGATGGGCCAGGCCTATCCCGAGCTGCGCCGCGCCGAGGCCTCGATCGTCGAGACCCTGCGCCAGGAGGAGGAGCGCTTCCGCGTCACCCTGGGCCGCGGCATGGGCCTTCTCGACGAGGCCACCGCCAACCTGGCCGCCGGCGGCGTGCTGGACGGCGAGACCGCCTTCAAGCTCTACGATACCTATGGCTTCCCGCTGGACCTGACCCAGGACGCCGTGCGCGCCAAGGGCATCACGGTCGACACCGACGGCTTCGACGTGGCCATGGACCGCCAGCGCCAGATGGCCCGCGCCAACTGGGCCGGCTCGGGCCAGCAGGGCGCGGCGGCCGCCTGGTTCCCGATCCGCGAGGCCAACGGCCCGACCAACTTCGTCGGTTACGACACCACCGAGACCACCGGAACCGTCAAGGCCATCGTGCTGGACGGCGCGCCCGTCGAAGCCGCGCCGGCCGGCGCCACGGTCGACGTCCTACTGGACCGCACCAGCTTCTACGCCGAAAGCGGCGGCCAAGCCGGCGACACTGGTGTGATCGAGGCCGGCGGCGTCGAAAGCCGCGTGGTCGACACCCAGAAGCAGGCCGGCGACCTGCACGTCCACCGCGTCGAACTGGCCGGCCCGCTGAAGGTCGGCGACCCGATCGTGGCCTCGGTGGACGCGGCCAAGCGCACCACCACCCGCGCCAACCACTCGGCCGCCCACCTGGTGCACGCCGCCCTGCACCACGTGCTGGGCCCACACGTCGCCCAGAAGGGCCAGATGGTCGACGGCGACCGCATGCGCTTCGACTTCAGCCACGGCGGCCCGCTGACGGCCGACGAGATCGAGCGCATCGAGGCCGAGGTCAATGCGGTGATCCGCCAGAACGTCCCGGCCCAGACCAAGGAGATGGCCCCGCAGGAGGCCATCGAGGCCGGCGCCGTGGCGCTGTTTGGCGAGAAGTACGGCGACAGCGTCCGGGTGCTCACCCTGGGCGAGTCCCTGACCGAGGCCGGCAAGGCCTATTCGGTCGAGCTGTGCGGCGGCACCCACGTGGCTCGCACCGGCGACATCGCCCTGTTCAAGATCGTCTCCGAGCAGGGCGTGGCCGCCGGCGTGCGCCGCATCGAGGCCCTGACCGGCGAGGCGGCCCGCCGCTTCCTGCTGGACCAGGCCGGCGTCGCCAAGGCCCTGGCCGACCAGTTCAAGACCCCGGTCGCCGAGGTCCTGGCCCGCGTCGACGCCCTGGTCGCCGAGCGCAAGGCCCTGGAAAAGCAGCTGGCCGAGGCCAAGAAGCAACTGGCCCTGGGCGGCGGCTCGGGCGGCGCGGCGTCGGGTCCCGAAGACGTGAACGGTACGGCCCTGATCGCCCGCGTCCTGGACGGCGTCGGCGGCAAGGAGCTGCGCGGCGTGGCCGAGGAGTTCAAGAAGCAGCTGACCTCGGGCGTCGTGGCCCTGGTCGGCACGACCGACGGCAAGGCCGCCGTGACCGTCGCCGTGACCGCCGACCTGGTCGGCCGCTTCAGCGCCGCGGACCTGGCCAAGGCCGCCGTGATCGCCATGGGCGGTCAGGGCGCCGGCGGCAAGCCCGACTTCGCCCAGGGCGGCGCCCCGGACGCGAGCAAGGCTCAGGACGGCCTGGACGCCATCAAGGCGGCCCTGGCCGGCTGATCGATCCGCGTCTCTCCCCCTCAGGACGGTTCGGCTCGCCGCCGAACCGTCCTTTTAATTTGAGCCGATCGCATCGCGACGACCGACAGTCAGCGCGTTCGCCGACAGCCTTTGAGCCGCCACGACAGGTAGAAGGTCTGGACGACCAGCGCCTCTTGACTCTCGACGCCAGCTATCACTTAATTCTGTCATGACAGAAACGAATGACAGATCTCTTCCTCTTGCCGTGGAGCAGATCGTGCTCCGCTGGGGAGATCTTGGAGGGCAGTGGGGGGTGAACCGTTCGGTGGCCCAGATCCAGGCCCTGCTGTTTCTGAGCGACAAACCGCTCACGGCGGAGGATATCGCCACGACCCTCGGCCTGGCGCGCTCCAACGTCTCCAACAGCCTCAAGGAATTGCAGGCCTGGAAACTGATCCACAGGGTCCCGGTGCTGGGAGACCGACGCGACCACTATCAGGCCGAGACCGATCTCTGGCAGATGGCCACCAGGGTCGCTCAGGGCCGCAAGGCGCGTGAGATCGACCCCATGGTGGGGGCCATCAACGACGCCGTGGCGGCGGTCGACGCGCAAGGCTCCGGCGTCAGTCCGGAGGTCAGGGCGCGGCTGAAGCGCATGCATGCCTTCGTGAACACCGTCGACGGTTGGTATCAGCAGATGCTCGACGTTCCCCCCGATACCCTGATGCGACTGATCCGCATGGGGTCCAAGGTCGTCGGTCTCCTGAAGTTCGTCGGCGGCAAGGACCGCGGCGACTGATAAAAAATTTGTCGATCAATTTCTCTTCATACAGAAAGAACCGATCAAAATGAACGGGAATGCGAAGCAGCAAACACCGCAGGCCTCGGGCGCCCGGCGACGCCTGAATCGCCGCGTTCTGTCCGGGTTCGCGTTGGCGCTCGTCATCGCCCTCAGCGCCTTCCTGCTCTTGTCGGCCTCGCGCTCCGGATCGGTCTGGTTCGCCAGTCTCTGGTTCCTGGCCCTGCTGCCCGCCGTGCTCTGCGCGCTGATCTGTTACATCGGCGACCCTGATCGGACCCGCTCCTCGACCTTCTACTGGCTGGTCCCTCCTGGGCTCTGCGCCATGGTCTGCGTGGCCTCGATCTTCGTGCTGCACGAGGGCGTCATCTGCCTGGTGATGCTGTCGCCGGTCTGGCTGGCCAGCGGTTGGGCCGGGGCCTTCGCGATGCGCTCCCAGCGCGAGCGCCGAGGTCGCGCCCTCGAGTCCAGCTTTCTGATCATCCCGCTGGTGGCGGCGATGGTGGAGGCGCAGATGCCCATTCCGCACGAGACGGTCACGCTGACCCGCAGCGTCCTGGTGAAGGCGGCCCCGGAGGAGATCTGGCCCTATGCCGTCTCCAGTCGCGACATCGGCGCCGACGAGGGGCGCTGGACCATAACGCACAACATCATCGGCATGCCGCGCCCGCGAGACTCCGTGATGGCGGGAGCCGGCGTGGGTGCGGTGCGGACAGCCTACTGGGGCGACAACGTCAATTTCCAGGAACGCATCGTCGCCTGGGAGCCGGGGCGCAAGGTGGGATGGCGCTTCAGTTTCACCAACAGCACGGTCCAGGATTACACCGACAAGCACATCTCGCCGGACGGCGCGTTCCTGAAGATCGACTCCGGCGACTACGTCCTGCGCCCCGTTTCCGCCGATACGACGGAACTGACCCTGACGACCCGCTACGTCGCCAAGACCCACGTCAATCCTTACGCCAAGCTGTGGGGCGAACTCCTGATGGGCGACGTGGAGGATAACGTGCTGGCGATCATCAAGGACCGAGCGGAGCGCGCCTCCGCGGTGGCCGGCTAGTCTTGGTTCGCCGCTTGATCGCCTGGCGCGCCTAAGCTCGCCCGCGTCGCTGAGCGATAGGCCCTCGGCGTGGTTCCGACGTCATCCCGGAAGGCGCGGTTGAACGGGCCGAGGGAGGCGAAGCCGCAGGCGAAGGCGATCTCCAGGATTGAGCGTCGTTCGTCCGGATCGGCGAGCACCTGTTTGGCCCGCGCGATCCGGTGGTGGTTGATCCAGCGGTTGAAGTTCGGAAAACCGAGCGCCGTGCTGATGCACTGGGAAACCCGGTGCTCGGGCTCGCCCAGCCGCGCGGCGATGTCACCGATCTTGAGCTCGGGCCGACTGTCGATGCCCTCGTCGATCAACAGACGTCGAAGGCGTTCGGCCAGACGCGCATCGTCCTCGGTCGGCGCGCGGCGGGGCGTCGCGGCGGTCCGGGCGGCCAGCGGGTGGCCCTGTCGAAACCGCACCGCGACCAGGAGGGCCGCGAGGCCCACGACGGCGCAGGCGCTCTTGGCCAGGTCGTCGCGCAGGGCCTCGTCGGGCCCTTCGCCGACGGCCCGCAGCCCCATGACCGAGACCGCCACCAGGACGGCGTAGATCGTGACGAAGGCGAACCGGAACCCCTTTTCGGCGCCCGGCAGGTCTCGTCCATGGCGATGAAAGGGTTCGACGAAGGTCAGCAGCAGCGCGGTCGAGCCGCTGAGGGCGTAGGCGTTGTCGGCCACGCGCCCGATCAGTCCGCCCGCCGGAGCCAGGACCGACAGGGCCCCGCTCAGCGCCACGATCAGGCCGACGAGGCGAGCCCATCGGGCATCGCGCTCGGCCGGATCGAACAGGGCGCGGGTCACCAGCCAGGCCCAGCCGCAGGCTCCGACGCCGATCACGGAGAAAGCCGTCGCGGCGCGGCCTTCGAGGAGGCGCCCGAGGATGTAGCAGGCGAACGAGACTGTCGCGATGACCGCATGAACCCGCAGCCGGTCGCGCGGCCACCCCGGCCGAAGGCCTTTCCCCGCCGCCGCGATCGAACTGCCGGATGTGGTCGCCGATGGCATATGCTCCCCCTCCCGACGAAATTGCCCCTCCACACCCGACCCTGTCCACCGGCGCAGGCGTGGTCGACAAAATATCTCTAGCCGAATTCCAAATCGGCGAGACCCGCCGCCCGCGTCGCCGCCATCCCTGACATCGGCCTCAGCCTTGAGGTCGCATCAGGAGGCGCCATGTCGATCCCATTCTCGTCACCGTTCCCGGTAAGCGTCGGGGCGACCGCTCTGCGCTGGGCGGGCGTCCTCTGGTTCATCGTCGCCGCCGTCGGCCAGATCGCCTTCATCGGCTTCATCCTCGCCTTCTACGGGGTGCGCACCGCGACTGGCGACTTCGCCCGCTGGAACGACAAGCCCCTGATCGACGGCTACATAAAGGGCGACGACGCGGGCAACATCGTCTTCGCCGCCCACGTCCTGCTGGCCTCGGTCGTGACGCTCGGCGGTCTGATGCAGATGATCCCCGCTCTGCGACGCAAATGGCCCAAGCTGCATCGCTGGACCGGGCGGACCTTCCTGGTCGTCGCCATCTTCATGGCGCTTAGCGGTGTCTGGCTGGCGGTCGTCAGGGGGACTTACCTTTCGGTGATCTCGGCCGTCGCCATCCTGATCAACGGCCTTCTGATCCTGATCTTCGCTGGCCTGGCCTGGCGGCATGCGATCAAGCGCAGGTTCGAACAGCACCGGCGCTGGGCCATGCGCACCTTCATGGTGGTCAGCGGGGTCTGGTTCCTGCGGGTCGGCCTGATGGGATGGATCGTCGTCAACCGAGGACCGGTGGGCATGACGAACGACATGTCGGGGCCCGCCGACGTCGTCCTGACCTTCGGCAGCTACCTGATCCCGCTGGCCTTCCTGGAGCTGTACGGCGCGGCCGAGCGGAGCGGTGACGGCTTGCGCAAGGCGTTGACGGCGGCTCTGATCGTGGCCGCTTCGGCGTTCACGGCGACCGGCGTCTTCGGAACGATCGCCTTCATGTGGAGACCCTATGTCTAGGGATCATCACCGCCGATCCTCCAGGATCATCGCCGCGCCCTTCTCGGCGATCATCACCGTGGGGGCGTTGGTGTTGCCGGAGGTGATGGCAGGCATCACCGAGGCGTCCACCACGCGCAGGCCGTGGAGGCCGCGCACCCTCAGGCGATCGTCCACCACCGCCAGCGGGTCGTCGGCGGCGCCCATGGCCGCCGTGCCGACGGGATGGAAGATCGTCGTGGCCAGGACCTTGGCCGCCGCCAGCAGGTCTTCATCGGCCTCGATCGCCGCGCCGGGCCGGAACTCCTGCGGCGCGTAGCGGGCCAGGGCGGGCTGGCTGGCGATCCGGCGGGCCCAGCGCAATGAGGCGACGGCGACGTCGCGATCCTCCTGGGTGTCCAGATAGTTGGGATCGATCCGGGGCGGATCGGTCAGGCCAGGTCCCGACAGGCCGACGCTTCCCCGGCTGGTGGGCCGCAGGTTGCAGACGCTGGCGGTGAAGGCGCCGAACCGGTGCAGGCCCTCGCCCCAGCGGTCCAGGCTCAGCGGCTGGACGTGGAACTGCAGGTTCGGCGTGGCCCGGCTCGGGTCCGAGCGGCAGAACATTCCCAGTTGCGAGGGCGCCATCGTCAGGGGGCCGGACCGCCGCAGCGCATAGTCGACCCCCATGCCCATGCGCCGGGTCAGGTTGGCGTAGTCGGTGTTGAGAGTGCGCACGCCGGAGACCTTGTAGACCGGCCGGATCTGCAGGTGGTCCTGCAGGTTGGCGCCGATCCCGGGCAGGGCGTGCCGCACGGCGACGCCGGCGCGCCGCAGGGCCTCCGGTTCCCCGATCCCCGAGCGCTGCAGGATCAGCGGCGAGCCGATCGCGCCCGCCGCCAGGATCAGCTCGCCGCTGACCCGGGCGGTCAGGACCTGGCCGCCGCGCACGGCGCGCAGGCCCGTCACCCGTCGTCCGTCCAGTTCGATCCGCTGGACCTCGACCTTGGTCTCCAGCCGCAGGTTGCGCCGCGCCAGCACCGGCTTGAGGAAGGCCGAGGCGGTGCTCCATCGCCGGCCCGCCCGCTGGTTGACCTGGAAATAGGAGGAGCCCGAATTGTCGCCGCCGTTGAAATCCTCGACCGGCGGAATCCCCGCCTGCGCCGCGGCCTGGCGGATCGCGTCCAGGATGTCCCAGCGCACCCGGGGGTGTTCCACGCGGTATTCGCCGCCCGAGCGGTGATGGTCGCCCTTCGGGGCGATGTGGTCCTCGTGGCGCAGGAAGAACGGCAGGACGTCGGCCCATCCCCAGCCCACGAGCCCCTTCTGTCGCCAATTGTCATAGTCCTGGGCCTGGCCGCGCATGTAGATCATGGCGTTGATCGACGAGGAGCCGCCGATCACCTTGCCGCGCGGATAGGCCAGGACCCGGCCGTCTAGCCCAGGCTGGCCGACGGTCTCCAGCAGCCAGTCGGCGCGCGGATGGCCGATGGCGAACAGGTAGCCGACGGGGATGTGGAACCAGATCCAGTCGTCGCGGTCGCCGGCCTCGAGCACCAGGACCTTGATCGAAGGATCGGCCGACAGGCGGTTGGCCAGCACGCAGCCCGCCGAGCCGGCGCCCACCACCACGTAGTCGTAGGCGCCCAGATCGATCTCGTCCGCCATTCCGCCGGACCCTCCTTTCGTCGCGCCTTCGTCGGCGGTCGAGGGCCCAGGCTGAGGCAAGCGCGTCGCCTTGGGAAGCCTTGGGCTCTGGCCGTCGCTTCCGGCGATATCGTCCAGCGCCCCGCCCGGTCGCTGGTCAATGTAACGTATTGTAAAAACCGACATTCGACCTCTGGTCGATCTGAGGCGCATGGCCTTTAACTCCGTCCCGCAATAGGCGGGGATCGGAGCGATGGGCTGGTCGGAGGCGGGAAGGCGGGGGCTGGAACGGGCGGCGGGCGGGGTCGCCATCCTCAACCCGCTGGTCGGCGAGATCGCCGAGGCGCTGCTGGACCTGGGCGGGGCGGCCCATCGCGACCTCGTCGTGGCCCATATCGCCAAGCGCCGAGGGGTGTATCGGCCGTCCGAGGCGATGCGGCGCGAACTGGACGAGGCCTTCGCCGCCTATTGCCTGGACGCCAGCCACCCGCGGGCCGCCAACCTGTTGCACCGGCCCTATGGTCCGCACAGCCGGCGCTGGGCCCTGACCGACCATGCCTATGGCATGTTGCGCGGCCAGGCGACGGCCGGGACCCGTTGAAGATGGAGCCGACGCTGCGGATCATGGCCGATCGGCTCGGCCTGGACGCCGCGATCCGGCGGCCGCGTCTGCTGGTGGTCGCCGCCCTGCTGAGCCTGGCGCTGTGGAGCCTGGTCTTCTGGGGGCTGTCATGGCTGGTCGGGCAGGTGGTCCGCGGCTAGACTGAACGCCGAGGATGTCGGGGTTTTCCATGCGTATGTTGTCGACGACCCTGGTCGCGGGCCTGCTGCTGAGCGCCTGCGCCACGCCGCCCCAGGTGGCGCGCGAAGGCGACCTGGCGGTGTTGCGGGGCCAGGCCGTCGCCACCGAAGCGGGGTCGGCCGCGCCCTCCGACGCCGACCAGGCCCTGGTCCAGGCGATCCGGGCCCGGGTGGCCAGCCGGATCGGCGACGTCGGCGCGGTGGAGGGGGGCGCCCTGCCGGCCCGCTATCGGCTGCAGGTCACCGTCGGGACCTCCCCGGCCGGGGTCGGGATCTCCACCGCCGTCGGCCTGCAGGTCGGCGTCGCGCCGTGGCGCAGCGCCCCGACCCGGCTGCGCCCCTGGTCGCGGCGGGGACCGGTCCGCACGGCCGCCCTGGCGGTGCTGGACCTGTCGAGCGGCAAGGTCGTCGCCTGGGCGACGGTCCGCACCTCGGGCGACGACCCTGCCGACCTGGCCGACCGCCTGGTGGCGGCGCTGAAACCCGCGGACGCGTAGGACGGCGCCCGTCCTCGACAAGCTCAGGATGAGGACGAATCCGACGGCGGTTCAGGAGAATCCTCATCCGCCCCGTAAGCTATCCCCAGCTTCTCCCCCCGAAACGCCGCCCATCTCGAATACCGATGTTCACTGGAACGCCGGGGCGCGCTATCGAAGGGAAACACAGCTGAGGAAGCCCCCGATGTCGCGGTCCATGATTTCCGCCCTGGTCGCCGCCTGCGCGCTGGCTATGTCCGCCGCGCCCGGCGCCGCCCAGGTTCCGGCCAACTTGACGGCGGCCCTGGCCGATCCCGCCAGGCCGGCGGCCGACACCGCCCGGGACGCGGCCCGACACCCGGCCGAACTACTGGCCCTGGCCAACATCAAGCCGGGCGGCAAGGTGGCCGACTTCATCATCGGCGGCGGCTATTTCACCCGCATCCTGTCGGCGGCGGTGGGACCGATCGGAACGGTCTACGCCTACCAGCCAGCTGAGTTCATCAAGTTCCAGGCCAAGTACGGCGAGGACCTGAAGACGGTCGCGGCGGCCTACAAGAACGTCACGCCGCTGGACGGCAGCCTGATCGGCCTGGACCTGCCCGACGGCCTGGACGCGGTGATCACCGTCCAGAACTACCACGACCTGCACCTCAAGCCCTTCCCGGCCGACACGGCCGCCAAGGTCAACGCCGAGGTGTTCAAGTCGCTGAAGCCGGGCGGGGTGTTCCTGGTCGTCGACCACTACGCCGCCGACGGTTCAGGCCTGTCGGCCCCCGACACCCTGCACCGCGTTGACGTCGAGGCCGTGAAGTCCGAGGTCCAGGCCGCGGGCTTCAAGCTGGCCGCCGAGAGCCCGCTGCTGCGCAATCCCGCCGACCCGCGCACCGCCAGCGTCTTCGACCCCGCCATCCGCGGCAAGACCGACCAGTTCGTGCTCAAGTTCGTGAAGCCTTAAGGGAGGGGAGGAGGGGACACGCCCCCGCCGCCAGCCGCGCCGGACAGAGAGCGCGACGCGCGAGGGCGTGTCCCTTCAACGGTCCTCCCCCTGTGGGGGAGGCGATCGCGGAGCGATCGGTGGGGGAGTTTTAGGATCTCCGATCCGGGATCCGGCCATCGGCCGATTACTCCCCTCCGTCGCCCTTTGGGCGACACCTCCCCCACAGGGGGAGGATCTTGGAGCCGCTTATCCTTCGACAAGCTCAGGATGAGGTTTTCCACGCGCCAGGCCTGCCATGGTCCTCATCCTGAGCCTGTCGAAGGACGAGGACCACGCACGGCGTCGACCTAGGCCGGCATTTCCGGCAGCCGCAGCGTGAACGTCGCGCCGGCGCCGGGCGTGCTGAGGCAGCTGACCCCGCCGCCGTGCCGGGTGGCGGCGGCCTGGACGAAGGCCAGGCCCAGCCCCGCGCCGCCGGCGGCTTCGGCGCCCGGCCGGTCGAAGCGCTGGAAGGGACGGAAGGCCAGGGCGGCCTCCTCGACGGTCAGGCCCGGCCCCTGGTCGGTGATCGACAGGTCGACATAGGTGCGGCCGCCGTCCAGCACCGTGGCCGCGCGCACCACGATGGTCGAACCGTCGGGGCCGTACTTCACCGCGTTGCCGATCAGGTTGACCAGGGCGCGGGCCAGCACGCCGCGGTCGCCGAGCGCCATCATCGGGCCGTCGCAGCCCTCCTGGCGGATCTCGATATGGCGCTGGCGGCACTGGGGCCACAGCTCATCGATCGCCTCGACCGCCACGTCGCACAGGTCGACCGGCTCCATCGCCGTCTGGGTGACCTCGGCCCGGGCCAGTTGCACGAAGCCGTCAGCCAGGGCCAGGGTGCGGCGGGCATAGGCGGCCAGGCGCTCGGACGTCTCGGACGGCAGGCCGGGCGTCGTCGCCAGCAGGGCCAGGATCGAGGTCTGCGGCGAGCGCATGTCGTGGGTCAGCAGCTGCAGCGCCTGCTCGCGCTGGCGCATGGCGGCGGTCAGGGGCGTGATGTCGGCCAGGCGCACGATCCACCCCGCCCCATCCCCCGCCTCGTCGCGCCGGAACACGGTCTGGATCTGGAAGGCGCGGCCGTCGGCCAGGTGCAGGTCGATCGGATGACCGCTGTCGCCCTCGGCCGGCCAGCTGGCCGGAAAGGTGCGGCCCAGGGGCTCCAGGGCGTTGAGGACATCGGCCAGGCCGCCGCCCTCCAGCACCTGGGCGCGGTCGGCCAGCAGCGCCCGGGCGGCGGCGTTGGCGGCGATCACCCGGCGCGCGGCGTCGGCCACCAGGGTGGCGTCGGGCAGGCTGAACAGGGCGTCGGCCGAGAACCGCCGCAGGTCGTCGATCCGCGTGATGGCCGCCCCGAGGCTGAGGGCCTGGCGGGCGACGAGGTCGCTTTCGAACTCGGCCTCGGCGTGAACGGCGTCGGCGGGCGTCACGGCGCGCAGGCGGTCCAGCTGATGGCCCAGCACATCATTGACCCGTCCCAGCCGGCCCCAGCCCCAGACCAGCGAGACCAGGCCCATACCGAGGATCGGGGCCGCCGGCGACAGCCACAGGTGGGCGCTTGAGAACAGGGCGGCGCTGGTTGCGACCGCGACGGCCAGCAGCACGACCAGCAGCAGCAGGCTGGTCCGGGGCGGCAGCACCAGCAGCCCGGCCAGCAGCAACCACAGCAGGCTGAGGGCGAAGACCAGGCGTACGCCCAGGCCGGCCGGCTTGATCATCATCCCGCTGCGCAGCCCGTCCAGCACGCTGGCCTGCAACTGCACGCCGGTCATGCTGGCGGCGTCGGGCGTGACCGGCGTCGGGAAGGCCGGCCCCAGGCCCGGCGCGGTCAGGCCGACGAACACCGTCCGGCCCGCGATCATCTCGCGCGGCGCCTCGCCGGCCAGCACGCTGGAGAAGGCAATCTGGCGATAGCGGTCCGGCGGCCCCGCGAACGGGATCAGCAGGGTCGGGGCGTCGCCGCGCGTGGCGTCGGGCGCGTCGAACGGCTTGGTGGCGCGGTGGACCACGGTCATCAGGTCAGGCGCGAGGTCGGGTCCGTTGGCCTCGAACGGGGCCATGCGGCGCACCAGGCCGTCGCGGTCGAACCGCACGTGGACCAGGCCGACCGCCGCCGCGCCGCCGGCGATGGCCGGCATGGGCGCGACAAGGGTCGGCGGCGCGCCGTCCTGCGCCGGCGGTTCCAGGAACTGCGGCAGGTAGACCTTGCCCGAACGGGCGACCGCGGCGGCCAGGGCGTCGTCGGCGGCGGGGTCCTGGGACGGTTGGCTGAACAGCACGTCATAGACGATCGCCTTGGCCCCGGCCTGGGTGAGCCGGTCGATCATCTGGGCGTGGCGCGCGCGGTTCCACGGCCAGGCGCCCAGCTCGCGCAGGCTGCGTTCGTCGACACCGACGATCAGGATCGACGGATCGACGGGACGCTCGGAGGCGCGCACCAGCCGGTCGTAGAGGATGTTGTCCAGCCGCGTGGTCAGCGAACTGACGGTCAGGCCGGTCAGGGCCAAGCCGGTCAGGGCGGCGACCACCAGCCAGCGCAGCAGGCGCCGTCGCGGCGATCGCGGCGGCCGGGGCCTCAGCCGCCGAAAGGGCGCCAGGCGCGACAGGCTGGGAAAGGCGGTCAAGGCCTAGCGTCCGATCGTCAGCGATTGCAGCGGCGCGACCTTCTCGGTGACCACGCCGTTCTTCACTCGCGTGGCGCTGACCCGCCAACTGTAGAGCCCCGGCGGCAGGTCGGTCAGGGTCAGTTGCGGTTCGACCAGGCCCGGCTGGTCGACGATCGGCGCGGTCGGCTGCGTCCCGGCGAACAGCTGGAAGCGGAAGCTGCGCACGCCGCCGCCCGCCGCGCTCCAGCGGAACAGGAAGTTGCGATGCTTGCCGCTGGCCTCGGCGACGGGCGGAGCGCCCGCCTCCAGCACGTCCAGGTCGCGGTCGAAGCTGTAGTCGGCGGGCGCGCCCTCCAGGCCGGCCGGATCCAGAGCGGTGACGCGGACGAAATAGACGCCGTCCTCCAGCGGTCCGAAGTCGGCGGCGGCTTCAGCCTGGGTCGCCTCGGCGAACAGGTCGACGAAGCCCGCGTCGCGCGACAGCAGCAGCCGGTAGCCCGCGGCGCCGGCCTGGGGATGCACGGCGAAGTGCACGGTGCGGTCGGTCTGGTTCTGGTCGGCCGCGTTCAGCGTCGGGGCGGGCAGCAGGGCGACCGGCGCGCCGACCCCGGCCCCGCCGGGCGTTACCGTGACGCCGAAGCCGGCCGGAACGGGCGGGCCCAGCGGCGGCGCCTCGCCAGGACCCACGCCGACCGCGCCCTTCAGGACCTCGGTCTGGGCCCGCCCCTCCGTCGCCGCCACCCGGAACTCTGTGCCGCGCACCGCCGAGATCGACACCGGGGTGCGCACCTCGAAGCGGGCGTTGGGATTGGGGTCGGGCGTGGCCTGGATCGCGCTGCGGCCCTCGTCCAGCCTGAACACCCGCTGCGGGGCGTTGGTCAGCACCACGTTGCGCAGCCGCACCACGCGCATGGCGGTGTTGGAGGGCAGGGTGACGCGGGAGGCGTCCTCCATCTCGAACGTGGCGAAGGCGCCCGGACCGGTGATCACCCGCTGGCCTTCCCGGAGCGTCATGCCCTTCTCGGCGGGAACGCGCCGGCCGTCGGTCTCGATCTCGACCTTGCCGCTGAAGGCGCTGAGCCGGGCGTCTATCGGCTGGGTCTTGAGCAGGTCGGCCTGGATGGTCAGGGTCTTGCCCACCGGCATGGCGCGCGGCCGGCTGATCTGGTTGGCGCGCTGCACATGGCGGTAGTCGTTGGCCTTGCGCAGATAGGCGCGGCCCAGGTCGAACAGGGTGTCGCCGCGCCGGACGACGTAGCGGACCGGCGGGTCGGCCGGAGCGGCGGCGGGCTTGGCCGGCCTTGCGGCGGCCCGCGGCGCGCACAGGGCGGGGCCGGACGCCAGGGCCAGGACGGCGGCCAGGGCGTACAGCGACGGTCGAAGGATCATTCAGCGGCTCCGGACGCGGCCCCAAGGTCTGTGGCGGCCTCGGGCTCGCAGACTTCCAGCCGGTAGCCGAACCCATAGACCGTCGTCAGTCTAAAGCCGTTCGCCGGGCGCAGGTGAAGCTTCGATCTTAGACGCGAGACGTGGGCGTCCAGGGTGCGGGTCTCCAGGTCGGGCCGCTGGCCCCAGACCCGGCGCAGCAGGTACTCGCGCGACAGCGGCCGGGCCAGGTTGTTGAACAGCAGGGCGGCCAACTGGAATTCCTTGGGCGTCAGGGTCTCGACGGTGTCGCCCCAGCTGACGGTCTGGGCGCCGGGATCCAGGCGGTAGGGGCCGTGCTGCTCGACCTGGGGGATGGCGGCCGGGCGATAGGCCCGCCGGGCCAGGGCGTTGACCCGGGCCAGCAGCACCTGCGGCTGCAGCGGCTTGACGATGTAGTCGTCGGCCCCGGCGTTCAGCCCCTCGACTAGGTCGGCCTCGACCGAGCGGCTGGTCAGCAGCAGCACCGGCGGCGACGGGCTCAGCAGCTCGCCGACCCGGCGCAGGGTCTCGATGCCGCTGAGTTCGGGCATGTTCCAGTCGAGGATCAGCAGGTCGAAGGTCTGGCGGCGCAGTTCGGCCAGCAGGCGCTCGGGGCGGGTGAAGCTGGTGCAGTCATAGCCCGCCGGCCCCAGAAGGGCGGCGACCAGCGCATTGTGGCTGTCGTCGTCGTCGAGCAGGGCGACTTTCATAGGCTCACTTACAACCAAGGTAACTCGCGCGCCCCGCGGGGGTGGGCGCGGGGCGCGCGGCGGCGGGGCGCTGTCCGGGGGGAAGGATCAAGGCGACCATCCGCATTGGCAAGCGTACCGTGCAGACGCCCCCTCGGCTCCCGGCTGTATGGCCAAATTTACAATGGTTTACAGTCTGTTTCCCTTTCGGTTCCGCGGGTCCTGGGCCTTGGCGGGACCCGCGGAATCCGGAGGCTACCCGCCAAACGAACGGCCGCCGCCGCCGAAGCCGCCGCGCGAGATCACCGCGCTGCGGCTCTGGACCCGGGTCGGGGCGCGCATCTCCGGGGCGTTGAAGCTGTCGGTGCGCACACGGGTGCGGCCGGTGACATAGTCGCGCGACAGCGGATAGCCCGAGCCGCCGTAATAGGTCCCCTCGCGGTCGCGGTACATCGGCGCGCCGTAGTAGCGGCCGCCCATGTTGTTCAGCGCCTGGCCGACGATGAAGCCGGTCAGCAGGGGGGTGAAGAAGCTGCCGCCGTTGCTGTCGCTGCGCGGCACGCACTGGGAGACGCCGTAGCGCTCCTCGCAGGTCTGCTGGTCGCTGAACTTGGGGGCGTTGGCGGCGCTGTCCTTCTGGGCCTGGGCGTAGGCCGTGTCGCACTGCTCGGCGGTCATGTCGCCGGACTTCTTGCAGTCGTCGAGCGAGGCGTAGGTCTTGGCGTCGACCTCGCTGGAGGCGGCCGGCGGGTCGTCCCACTGGGTGGCCGTGCCGGGATCGTCGCAGGCGCTGACCGAGATCGCCGTGCCGGCCATCAGGCCGGTCAGGACCAGGCCGCTGGAGCGCAGGCGGCGGCGGGGCGAGGGAGCTTGAACGGTCATGGCGCGCCTCAGGCCGTCATGCAGGCGGCGTTCAGCACGCCGACCGCCAGGGAGATGCTCAGCAGATAGACGCCAGCGGCGATCTCGCCCTTCTCGATCCGGGCGGCGACGTCCTTCATGGCCACGGTGCGCACCAGGGTGAAGGCGGCGATCTGGATCACGCCGGCCAGGGCGGCCCAAGCGCAGAACTCGACCAGCGACACGGTGTTGCTGAGCGCCGAGGCCAGGGGCAGCACGTAACCGACCAGCGCTCCGCCCAGGGCCAGGGCCGCGGCGACGTTGCCCTCGCGGATCAGCTTGGCCTCGTTATAGGGCGTCACCCACTGGTAGATCAGCTTGAAGACGACGGTGAACAGGCCGGCGACCACGAAGGCCACCAGGAACGCCAGGGCGTTGCCGCCAAATCCATGCAGATCACTCATGTCTTTCCCCCAAAAAGCATTTTCGAGCGAAGTGGTTTCCGGTTCGCGTGAAGAAAATGCGTTAAAATGAAACTTGCCCCTTAGGCCCGGAATTCGCCGACGCTCAAGGCCACGCCGACCATGATTTCGAACGACATCTCGCGCTGGCGCGTGTCCTCGTTCTCGTTTTCCTGCTGGATGGCCAGCAGCAGCTCGCGGCCATCGCCCGGCAGATCGCGGGAGAACAGCATGCAGGTCTGGAAGATCCGCCGATCCGGGATCCCGTCGCGGTCGTCGTGGACATCTTCCCAGAAGCTGACCGGCTCCTGGCTTTCAGCCTCGTCGCCGAACCAGTCGCGCCGGTATTCCGGCAGGCCCGGACCGGTGAAGGTGCGCGCTCGCAGCCGCTTGGCCCAGGCCTCCTCGTCGGCCCGGCCGCCCGGATAGGCGCTGTCCCACGGAATGAAGAGCGTGACGTCGGTGACGCGCTGGCCGTCGCGGTCTTCGGACACGGCCTGAAACATGATGTTGTCGTCGGTATAGAACCTGTGGACGAAGCCGCCCTCGCGCAGCTCGACCAGGCCCTGGGCGGTGATTTCCAGCGTGTCGGTGTCGAGCGCGAACTTCAGGTCGTCGCCCAGCCTTCGCCAGGCCAGGGTGTCCAACCAGACCGTGCGGCCCAGGGTGACGTTGCGAATCGCCGGCAGGGCCGAGGCGGGCGCGGCGTCCTTGCGGCCGAAGAGCTTGCTGAACATGAACGACCCGCTGCGAAACTCGCGTCACATGTACGACGTCATTCCCGCTCACAAAAGGGGGAAGGGGATTACCAACTTGTCATGGGCGCACGTAAGGTTGCGCTCTCGACGACTGGCGTTCGTTCGCCCATCTAGTATGAAACAGCCTCGATAGAGGCTTGGCCGAAGGAGACACCGCTCGATGACGACCCCCGCCTGGACTGTTCGCTCGCTGAAGACGGCGCTTTCCGACGGCTTCAGCGACGCCATGACGGCCCGCGTGGTCGAGGGCGCCGACCCGATCCTGCTGGTGACCATGCACGATCACGGCGACCTGGAGATCTTCGTCAGCGTCAGCGACCAGCAGATCGCCGCCTCGGTGCTGCTGTGGCCGGTCGACGAGCAGAAGGACCGTCACGCCTTCAACGAGTTCCTGCTCAAGGCGCAGAAGCTGGTGCCGCTGTCGAACTTCGGCATCAGCGCGGTCAACGGCCGCGACTATTACGAGCTGTTCGGCGAGCTGTCGCCCAGCTCGTCGCTGGACGACATCCTGGTCGAGCTGCGGGTCCTGGCGGAGAACGCCATTGAGGCCGCGTCCGACCTGCGCTCGTCCTTCACCCCCGCCGCCTAAAGCCCGCGACTCGGAGACCCCACATGTCCATCTGGAACAAGCTGTTCACCCTGGGTCGCGCCGGCGCGCACGAGGCCACCGCGGCCGTCGTCGACGCCAACGCCCTGCGCATCCTCGACCAGGAGATCCGCGACGCCGACACCGCCCAGGGCAAGGCCCGCGACGACATGGCCACGCTCGTCGCCCGCCGCCGTATCCTGGAGAAGGAAGTCGCCGGCTTCCGCGATCAGGTCACCAAGTACGAGGCCTCGGCCCGCGCCGCCGTCCAGAAGGGCGACATGGACCTGGCCCGCCAGGTGGCCCAGCGCATCGCCGACCTCGAGCAGGACATCGCGCTGAAGGAGCCGCAGATCGGCGACATGCGCACGGCCGAGGACCAACTGCACACCGCCATCACCGCCACCGACCGCCGCATCGAGACCCTGCGTCGCGAGGTCGAGGTCGTGAAGGTCAACGAAAGCGTCCAGAAGGCCCAGGCCGCCGTCTCGGCGCGCGGGGCCGGCGCGGGCGCCTCGCTCGGCTCGGCCGCCGACAGCCTGGCCCGCATCAAGGAACGCCAGATGATCCGCGGCGAGCGGATCAAGGCGGCCGGCGAGCTGGAAGACCGCCGCACCGGCGCCGATCTCGACGAAAAGCTGCGCCTGGCCGGCATCCTGCCCGGCCAGTCCAGCGCCGATGACATCCTGGCCCGCCTGGCGCCCGCCCAGCCCACGCTGCAGATCGAGCAGAAGCCCGGCGACGGCGGCAAGACCGAGTAGTGCGCCGCCTGAAGCTGACGCCGCGTCCCGACTGGCAGGCCAAGGCCGAGGCGGTCGGGTTCGTCTATCACCACACCGAAGGCCAGGCCTATTGGGACGAGTCCACGGCCTACGCCTTCACCCTCGGCCAGGTGGAGCAGGACCTGGAGCCGGCCGCGGCCGAGCTCCACGACCTGTGCCTGGACCTGGTCGACGAGGTCGCCGGCAGCCAGGAACTGATGGAGCGGCTGGCGATCCCGCCCGAGCACCGCGACTTCGTGGCCGCCTCCTGGCGCGCCAAGTCGCCGTCGCTCTATGGCCGCTTCGACTTCGGCTATGACGGCAAGGCCAAGCCCAAGCTCTACGAATACAACGCCGACACCCCGACCAGCGTGTTCGAGGCGGCCACCTTCCAGTGGCTGTGGCTGGAGGAGCTGATCGCCAACGGAACCTTCCCCGCCGGCGCCGATCAGTTCAACAGCCTGTTCGAAGCCCTGCGCGACCGGTTCAAGGTCCTGTTCCCGACCGGCGGCTTCGTCCACTTCGCCAGCGACGAGGACGCGGTCGAGGACCGCCAGACCGTGCGCTTCCTCGAGGACCTGGCCCTGCAGGCCGGCGTCGAGCCCAAGTTCGTGGCCATGGACAACATCGGCCTGAACGCGGAGGGCCAGTTCGTCGACCTGGAGGGCTTCGTCCTGCAGGCGGCGTTCAAGCTCTATCCGTGGGAGTTCATGCTGCGCGAGCCCTACGCCGCCCACCTGAACACGGCCCAGGTGCGCTGGATCGAGCCGCCGTGGAAGGCGATCCTGTCCAACAAGGGCGTCCTGCCGCTGCTGTGGGAACGCCATCGCGGCCACCCCAACCTGCTGGAGGCCTATTTCGAGGGCGATCCGGCGGCCAGCGCGCTGGGCGGGCGCTTCGTGCGCAAGCCGCTGTTCTCGCGCGAAGGGGCCAATGTCGAGGTGGTCGGGGGTGACGAGCCTGTCCTCGACCAGGGCTATGGCGCGGAAGGCGCGATCGTCCAGGCCTACCACCCGCCGCCGGACTTCGACGGCAAGCGGCCGGTGGTCGGCGCGTGGATGGTCGGCAACGAACCGGCCGGCATCGGCGTCCGCGAGGACGACAGCGTCGTCACCAAGAACCTGGCCCGGTTCGTGCCGCACGTGATCGAGGGGTAATATATTTGCCGCACACCAGGTACATGGAGATTAGATTTGGCTCGGAGCTCGATAACTCCTTCACCGAGAGTAGCCAATTTATCATCTGCTCAGATGAAAGATGCTATCTTAAAAATAGATCGCAGAATTGCGGACCTAGATTTATTTAATCCCGATGCGATTTCAGATCCCATCGATCAGCGCCCTAGAGAATAAATTAGACGCGGCTCTCGTAGCAATTTTTGGAAACGATACCGTTGAATATAACCGGTATAAAGGGGTTTTAAATAATATTGATACCGCTTCTGTAAGCTATACGCGAGAAACGCCTATAAGTGAAGTTCGCGAGGGTTTGAGGCGGGGTGCGGCGGCTGCCAGAAAAAATCTGGCTGCTATACGAGCGGGCTTCATCGAGGACCTGGAAGATTCTGGACAAAGCGATGCTGGAAAGGCGCTTCGAGCCTACGACGGATTGGAAATCCACGCCTCCATTCAAAGAGCTGCCGGACAATTATATCGCGATGGTCACTATGCCAACGCTGTAGAAGCTTCGGTGAAGGCTCTCAATATGTTGGTTCGTCTTCACAGCGGCGTGGAAGACAAGGACGGATCTGCACTTATGGAGTTCGTTTTTAGTCCCAAAAATCCCGTTTTGAAATTCAACCCCTTGCTGGATCAATCGGATTCAGATGAACAAAGAGGGTTTATGATGTTGTTCTCTGGTGCCGTCGCCGGTCTAAGAAACCCTCGTGCACATCGATTTGTGCAAGATGATCCCGAGCGAGCGTTGGAATTTATCGCCTTTGTTAGCTTGCTGGCTAAGCTAGCCGACAAATCTGCTTCGTAGTTATTCAGCCGCCCCGGATGGGGTCGCGCCTTAAAGCCTTGGTGGATCGGAGCTCTGGCGTCTGGCCGTGTCAAGGACGACGCGGAGCGTCGCCGCGACGCGGCCGCCAGAGGCGGTCCTTGACACGGCCAGACGCCAGAGCAGGCTCGCCATCAAGGTTTCAAGGCGCGGCCTCGCCGCTGGCGGATGACGTCAGGAGAGCTGCCGGACGGCGCCCCTTCTTGAACCCTCTCCCGGAGGGGAGAGGGAGGGACCCGCGCGAAGCGTGGGAGGGAGAGGGGTGACGCCCTGACCGGTTTCACCCTGAACGCCCTGCCGGCGCGCCGTCGACCTCGGTAGCCCCTCACCCTCCCGCCGCTGCGCGGCGGGCCCCGCCCTCTCTCTCTGGGAGAGGGTTTTGAAGGTCCATGCTCGGCGGATAGCGAACAAAGCCCGGTGATTTCAACACCTTGAACTTTTTCGACCCGATTTGATCCTCACCCTCCCAAACCACCCGTATCCTGATCTCACCTCGTTGCATGGAAAGAGCGCATGGCCAGCGACCGATGCGGCGGCGGGGGGCGATCGAGCGGGAAGCTTTGTCGGCGGTCCTTCTGGACCAAACCTCGCGTCTCTGGAGCCGGTCGGGCCTGGAACACAAAAACGACGTGGCGCGAGGGCTGATTGAGCAACAGGCGGGCGGTGACGCGCTCGCGGTCCGGGACCGGGGTTCGTTGACCTGGCCCGCCCGTCGGAGGCTTCAAGGCGGCGAGGCTCCAACAGGGCTCAGCGCCGCTGCGCTTCCGGATAACGACCGCGCGGAGCGATCGGGCTTCGTCGAAACGGTACACAAACTCAAACACTCCGGACGATGTCCGGCGCTCCGCGTCCCTTTCCATCAGCTCGGCGAGAGATCGCGTGAGGACGAGACCGTGCCCATCAGATCCTCCCCCTGTGGGGGAGGTGTCGGCGAAGCCGACGGAGGGGGGAGTGATCGGCCGATGGCTGCAACCCGGATCGCCGACCCCAAAACGCCCCCCACCGATCGCTGCGCGATCGCCTCCCCCACGGGGGAGGATCATCGACAAGCGGTCCGTAGGGGGCAAGTGGGCCGTGCCCCATGGCCCAAACCCTTGCCCGTCACGCCGGTTTGCATCACTGGTGATCCAATGAGTCAGCCGGTCACGATCGAACTGGGCGAGGGCGGCGCGCATGACGCCCGGGCGCTGCGCCACGCCTTCGGATGCTTCACCACCGGGGTGACGGTGATCACCACGGTGTGCGAGGACGGTCGCCGCGTGGGGCTGACGGCCAATTCGTTCACCTCGGTGTCGCTGGATCCGCCCCTGGCCCTGGTCTGCGTCGATCTCAATTCGCGCAGCCTGCCGATCCTGGACGCGGCCGGGCGGTTCACGGTCAATGTGCTGCACGCCGACCAGCAGCTGATGGCCCGCCAGTTCGTGCAGAAGGACGGCGACCGGTTCGCCGGCATCGACACCGAGACCTGGGACACCGGCGCGCCGATCCTCCCCGACTGCATGGCCAATTTCGAATGCGTGACCCACCAGGTCTTCGACGCCGGCGACCACCGGGTCTATGTCGGGCGGGTGGTCAAGCTGCGCTACGATCCGGACCACGAGCCGCTGGTCTATCTGCAGGGCCGCTTCCGCCGCGTGCACGTGGAGGCATAGCCGGCATGGCGGCCGGATAGGGGAGCGGGACGATGCGGATTAGGATCGGAGCCTGCGCCTTGGTCGCCCCCATGCTGATCGGACTTGCCCTGAGCGCCACCGCCTTCGCCCAGCCCCTGGACGCCGCCGAGATGGCCGCCGTCGGCCAGTACGGGCAGCGCGCCGCGCCGCTGACCGTGTTCGAGCGGGCCGGCGTCCTGCGGATCGACGGTCGGGGCCGCAAGGACGCCAAGCTGACGCCCCTGGGGCGCAACCGCTATCGGATCGAAGGCGGCGGCGAACTGGTGCTGGAGCCGGTCGCCGTGCGCCTGGACGGCGTCCGCCTGCTGCGCCACGACTTCGGGGCCGAGGTCGAGGCCGGTGTCCGCGCGGCCGTCCGCGCCGACCCCGCCGCCCTGCGCGCCCGCGCCCTGGCCGCCAAGCCGCCGGTCGAGACCACCGAGCATCGGCCCGCCGACCTGGTGGACCTGTCGACCCTCGATCCGACCCTCCGCCTGGACATCCGCTACGCCGGCTCCGACAACTTCATGGGCCTGCCGCTGTACGAGCGCCCCGCCGCCTACCTGCAGCGCCCGGCCGCCGTGGCCCTGGCGCGGGCCGCCCAGGCGCTGAAGGCCAAGGGCTACGGCCTGCTGGTCCACGACGCCTACCGGCCCTGGTTCGTGACCTGGATGTTCTGGGAGGCGACGCCGCCCGAGGACCACATGTTCGTGGCCGACCCTGCCCAGGGTTCGCGACACAACCGCGGCTGCGCGGTCGACCTGACGCTCTACGACCTGAAGACCGGCAAGCCGGTCGAGATGCCCAGCCGCTACGACGAGATGTCGGGCCGCTCCTACGCCGACTTCATCGGCGGCACGACCAGGCAGAGGGCCATGCGCTCGCTGCTGCGCGAGGCCATGGTCGCCCAGGGCTTCGAGATCTATCCCGAGGAGTGGTGGCACTTCGACTACAAGGACTGGCGCCACTACGGAATCGGGACGAAGACCTTCAGCGAACTGGCGGCGGCGCGATGAGGGCCATCAGCTTCAGGGCGTCGGTGGTCGCCGCGCCAAACCGAGTGTTGTCGAACACGCACCAACTTTCGACGGCTTCGGGCTCGCCGGCGATCCGCTTGGCCAGGGGTTCCAGCCGGCCGTCGTCATACGGTGTCGCGTACATCGCCGGCGAGCCGTGCAGGCGGTGATAGACCAGTTGGCTCCAGCCGCCGGGCCGGGCGGCGGCGGGGACCACGGCGGGGTCGGCGGCGATCCGCGCGACCTCGAAATCCTGCAGCAGCGCCTGCGCCGGCGCCTCGAACCAGGTCGCATGGCGAGGCTCCAGCACCGTCGCGGCGGTCGTCGCCTTGCGCCAGGCGGCGAGGAAGCGCTCCACGGTCCCGGCGTCGAACCTCAGGCTCGGCGGCAGCTGGATCAGCAGCGGGCCGAGCTTGTCGCCCAGGCCGCCGCACTCGTCGAGGAACTGGGCCAGCGGCTCGCCGCAGTCGACCAATCGGCGCTCGTGGGTGATCGTCCGGGGGAGCTTCACCGCGAACCGGAACCTCGCCGGCGTCGAGGCGGCCCAGCGCTCGTAGGTCTTGCGCTGGTGGGGGCGGTAGAACGACGAGTTGATCTCGACGCTATTGAACACGGCGGCGTAGCGCTCCAGGCCGGAGCCTTCGACGGGAAAGATGTCGAGCGTTCGCGGAAAACCCCAGCCGGCCGTGCCGATGCGGATGTCGTGAGCCATGCGGAGGGAGCGTGCGGGAGCGGAAGCGGTTCACCGCTCCCGCCGGCTTCAGGCGCGCGGTCGCCAGGCCAGGATGTCGGCGCTGCGCTCGACGCCGACCCGGGAGCAGGCCGGCTTCAGCGCGCACGCCCCGCAGCGTGGCGCGTGGTGAGAGCACAGCAACTGACCCAGGCCCTTCATCAGCCAGTGCAACTCGTACAGGTCCTCCGCGGTCCAGCGGTCGGGGACCATGTCCATCAGGGCGCGATAGGCATGGGCGGTGTCATAGCTGGCGGGGATCAGGCCGTAGCGAGCGGCGACGCGGTGAACATGGGTGTCGACCACCAGGGCCCGCATGTTCAGCGGACTGAAGTTCAGCACCGAGGCGGCGACCTTGACCCCGACGCCCGGCAGGCCCTGCAGCCACCAGCGGGCGCTGTCCAGCTCCAGCTCGGCCAGGTGGTCCAGCGACAGCGTCCAGCCGCTGCGCACCTGGATCAGCCGCAGGGCGTGGGGTAGGTGACGCGCCTTCTCCTCGGGAAAGGTGACGTCCTTGATCAGTTCCTGGACCTCGGCGTCGGGCGTCTCGGCCAGGTCCTCCCAGGTGGCGAAGCGCTCCTTCAGCCGGTGATAGACCGCCCAGGAGACCGCGTCCTTGGTCCGTCCGCTGATCGACGACTTGACCAGTTGCGACACCGGATCCAGCCGCTTGGTCGGCCGCTGGGGTCCGAAGGTCTTGAGCAGCCCGTCGCGCAGGGCTTCGAGCGGCGAGGTCGAAAGGTCGAGGGACAGCTGCATGGCGATTCTCGCTCCGGAACAGAACAAGAACATAGTGAACGCGAAAGGGCTTGTCGAGTTATCCCCAGCCTGTTGACAGGCGTCGGCCTAACGGCGGCCCCAAAGCGCGGTGACGCGCCGGCGCAGGCGATCGAAGGCCACCCGGACCGGCGTGGGCGCCAGGGTCGGGGCCGGGCGCTCCTCGGCGGGCAGCTCGACCTGGGCGAAGCGGGCGATCAGGTCGCGCAGCTCCGGCTCCTGCACCGCCAGCGCCGCCTCGACCGGCGACATCCACCGCAGCGTCCGCTGGCCCTTCTCCGGCCAGGTCGCGTGCTCGCCGGTGACTTCCATCGGATAGACGTCGACCGTCACCGGCCGCGCCGCGCCGCTCTTGAGCCGCTTCAGGTAGGGATAGTCGCCGACCGGCGTGTCGACGATCCGGCCGTCCAGCCCGGCTTCCTCATAGGCTTCCTGGGCGGCGGCCTGATGGTCGAGCTTGCCCTTCATGGGCCAGCCCTTGGGGATCACCCAGCGGCGGGTCTCGCGCGATGAGACCAGCAGGACCTGCAAGCCCGCGATCGGATCGGCGCGCCAGGGCAGGGCGGCGACCTGGCGGCGCCGTGTTCCGGACTTGCGTCCCGCCTGCTTGCCGCCCGCCGCGTCGCTCACTTCATCCAGAACCCGAGATAATAGAACGCCGCCGCGACGAGACCGGCCGCGGGCAAGGTGACGATCCAGGCGGTCACGATGCTCTTGGCCACGCCCCAGCGGACGGCCGAAACCCGACGCGACGCGCCGACGCCGACAATAGCGCCCGTGATCGTGTGAGTCGTCGAGACCGGAACGCCGATATGGGTCGCCAGGAACAATGTAATCGCGCCGCCGGTCTCGGCGCAGAAGCCCTGCATGGGTGTCAGGCGGGTGATCTTGCTGCCCATGGTGTGCACAATGCGCCAACCGCCAAAGAGGGTGCCGAGCGCCATCGCGGTCTGGCACGACAACACCACCCACAGGGGGATCGTGCCGGGGGCGTGGGTGGCGCCGTGGGCGAACAGCAGGGCGGCGATGATGCCCATGGTCTTCTGGGCGTCGTTGCCGCCGTGACCCAGGGAATAGGCCGCCGCCGAAACGAACTGCAGCTTGCGGAACACCCGGTCGGCGAAGAACGGCGAGCTTTTCAGGAAGGTCCAGGAGACGATCAGCACCAGCACCAACGCCAGGACGAAGCCCATCAGCGGCGAGACCACGATGCCGGCCGCGGTCTTGCCCAGTCCCGCCCATTGCACCGCGCCGAAGCTGCCGACGCGCGCGACCGAAGCCCCGACCAGGCCGCCGATCAGGGCGTGCGAGCTGGACGAGGGGATGCCGGCCCACCAGGTGATCAGGTTCCAGCTGATCGCGCCCATCAGGGCGGCGAAGATCAGGCGGTCGCTGATGATGTGCGGGTCGATGATGCCGGCCCCCACCATCTTGGCGACGCTGGTGCCGAAGAAGATGAAGGCGATGAAGTTGAAGAACGCCGCCCACAGCACCGCCCACTTGGCCGACAGCACGCGGGTCGAGACGATGGTGGCGATCGAGTTGGCGGCGTCGTGCAGGCCGTTGAGGAAGTCGAAGCCCAGGGCCACGACCACCAGCACGACCAGGATCAGGAAGGTCGGATCCACTAGACCTGCTCGACCACGATGCCGCTGATGCGGTTGGCGACGTCCTCGAAGCGGTCGACCACCTTTTCCAGGTGGCTGTAGATGTCGACGCCGACGATGAAGGCCATGGGGTCGCCGCCCTTCTGGGCCAGGAACAGCGCCTTGCGGCCCTGGTCGTACATCTGGTCGGCCTGCTCCTCGATCTGGGTGACGCGGACGGCCAGCTCGGTCAGGCGCTGGGCGTTCTTGCGCATGTCGGGCAGCAGGGCGACGGCCTCGACCGTCAGCTCCGCGGCCTGGACGATGATCGCCGCCATCTCGCGCATCTGCGGCTCGAAGGTCCTCACCTCGAACAGGCTGACCACCTTGGCGGTCTTACGCATCTGGTCGATGGCGTCGTCCAGCGAGGTGGTCAGGTCCTGGATGTCGCTGCGGTCGAACGGGGTGATGAAGCTGCGGCGGACCGCGCCCATCACCTGGCGGGTGATCTCGTCGGCCTCTTCCTCGTGCTGGTAGACGCGGGCGCTGGCGGCCTCGACGCCGTCGCCGCCCTGCATCAGGTCCTGCAGCGCCTTGGCCCCGGCCACCAGGGTGGCGGCATGCTGCGCGAACAGCTCGAAGAAGCGGTCTTCCTTGGGCATGACGGCCCGGAACAAGCCCAGCATGGTCGCTTCATCCTCTGTTCGAAGCGTGGAGAGTTTTCGGACGATCCTGGTACTGGACAACGCCCGACGGGGCGGAGCGGAACCACGGAAGCCGGCCGCGTTCAAGCTTTCAATGACGGTTTTATGACAACCACACCCTCTGGTCGTTGTTCCAACCCTTTGGCACTGTGCGCCCGCGTCAGTTCGGGAGCAGCGGCATGTCGACCAGTCTGAAGGTGAACGGCCAGGTCCACACGGTGGAGGCCGAGCCCGACACGCCCCTGCTGTGGGTGCTGCGCGACGAACTGGGCCTGGTCGGGACCAAGTACGGCTGCGGCGTGGCCCAGTGCGGGGCGTGCACGGTGCACATCGACGGCGTGGCCATGCGCTCCTGCGTCACCTCGCTGGCCCGGGTGGGCGGCAAGGCGGTGACCACCATCGAGGGCGTCGGGGCCAATCCGGTCGGCGCCAAGGTGCAGGAGGCGTGGAAGGCGATCGACGTGCCGCAGTGCGGCTACTGCCAGGCCGGCCAGATCATGTCGGCCACGGCCCTGCTGGCCGCCGCGCCCAAGCCGACTGACGACGAGATCGACACGGCGATGAACGGCAATCTCTGCCGCTGCGCCACCTACATCCGCATCCGCAAGGCCATCAAGGCGGCGTCCGGCCAGGTGGAGGCGTGAACATGACCGCGATCCTGGAAAACCCCGCCCGCCGCCTGTTCCTCAAGACCGGCGCCGCGGCCGGCGGCGGCCTGCTGCTGTCATTCAGCCTGCCGGGCCTGGTGCGAGCCCAGGGCGAGGCCAGCGCCAACCCGTTCAGCGCCTTCGTCCGCATCGGGCCGGACGGCGTGGTGACCATCGCGGCCAAGCGGCCGGAGATCGGGCAGGGGATCAAGACCTCGATGCCGATGCTGATCGCCGAGGAACTGGACGTCGATTGGTCGGCCGTCCGCATCGAACAGGCCCCGGTCGACGCCAAGGTGTTTGGCGAGCAGTCGGCCGGCGGCAGCACCTCCACCCCGGACGACTGGGAGCCGATGCGCCAGGTCGGGGCGGTGGGCCGGGCCCTGCTGATCCAGGCCGCCGCCCAGCGCTGGGGCGTCCCGGCGGCCGGCCTGGCGACCGAGCCGGGCTTCGTGATCGACAGGGCCGGCCAGCGCCGGCTGTCCTATGGCGAACTGGCCCAGGCCGCGGCCGGCCTGGCCGCGCCGGACCCCAAGACCCTGGTCCTGAAGGATCCCAAGGCCTACCGGATCATCGGCAAGCCGCAGCCACAGTCCGACACGGCCGCTATCGTGGTGGGCAAGCCGCTGTATGGCATCGACGTGCGCGTGCCGGGCATGCTGTACGCCACCTTCCTCAAGGCCCCGGTGTTCGCGGCCAAGGTGGCCAGGGTCGACCTGGCGCCGGCCAAGGCGGTCAAGGGCGTGCGCCACGCCTTTGTGGTCGACGGCGGGACCGAGCTGGAGGGGCTGCTCGCCGGCGTCGTGGTGGTGGCCGACAGCTGGTGGGCGGCGCGCAAGGGGCGCAATGCGCTGGAGGTCACCTGGGCCGACCATCCAACCAGCGCCCAGAGCAGCGCGGGCTTCGTCGCCAAGGCCGCCGAACTGCACGGCCAGCCGCCGCATCGCAATCTCAAGACGGTCAGCGACGTCGACGCGGCCCTGAAGGGCGCGGCCAAGGTGGTCAGGGCCGACTACAGCTATCCCTTCAACGCCCACGCCACGCTGGAGCCGCAGAACTGCACGGCCAGCTTCAAGGACGGCAAGGTCGAGATCTGGGCCCCTGCCCAGAACCCCGAGGATGGGCGCGAACTGGTCGCCAAGACCCTGGGGATCAGGCCCGAGGACATCACCATCCATTTCACCCGCAGCGGCGGCGGTTTCGGCCGGCGGCTGATGAACGACTTCATGGTCGAGGCGGCGTGGATCTCCAAGACCGTCGGGGCGCCGGTCAAGCTGCTGTGGACCCGCGAGGACGACATGCAGCACGACTTCTACCGTCCCGCCGGCTTCCACCGGCTGACGGCGGGGCTGGACGCGCAGGGCGGGCTGACGGCTTGGCGCAACCACTTCGTCACCTTCGGCGAGGGCGAGAGGTTCGCCCGCGCGGCCAATATCGGCGGCACGCAGTTTCCGTACGGGGCGGTCGAGAACTACGTCCAGGACGTTTCGGTCATGCCGCTGGGCGTGCCGACCGGTTGGCTGCGGGCGCCGGGCAACAACGCCTACGGCTTCGTGTTCCAGGGCTTCACGGACGAGGTCGCCCATGCGGCCGGCGCCGATCCGGTGGAGTTCCGCCGCAAGCTGCTGGGCGAACCCAGGCTGATCGGCGAGCCGGGCAAGGGCGACAGCTTCCATACCGGCCGGATGCGCGCCGTGCTCGACCGGGCGGCCGAGGCGTCCGGCTGGGGCCGGAAGACCCCCAAGGGCGTCGGCCTGGGCGTGGCTTGCCACTACAGCCATCGCGGCTATGTGGCGGTGGTCGTTGAGGTGGCGGTTACGGACGGAAGCCTGACGGTTCGCAAGGCGTGGGCGGCGGCCGATGTCGGCCGCCAGATCGTCAATCCGAACGGCGCCGAGCAGCAGGTGCAGGGCTCGGTGCTCGACGGGATCGGCAGCGCGCTGGGCCAGGCGATCACCATCGAGAACGGCGCGGTGGTCCAGAGCAATTTCGGCGATTTTCCGGTGTTGCGCCTGGCCGACGCGCCGGACGTCGAGGTCCACTTCGTGACCAGCGACAACCCGCCGACCGGCCTGGGCGAGCCGGCCCTGCCGCCGGCTCCCGCCGCCCTGGTCAACGCCATTTTCGCCGCGACGGGCAAGCGCATCCGAACCCTGCCGATCGGCGATCAACTGGCTTAGCGGCCTGGGTTTCTGCGAGGCGCGGCATAGCGTCCCATGGCCAAGTTCGAGGCCGCTCCGCACCGTCCGACGGGGCGGTCCTTAACCTTCTCAGGCCAGGATGGGTTCTCGAACGGGGACCATCGCGTCATGGGGCAGCATGTCGAAACCTTGGTGATCGGGGCCGGGCCGGCCGGCCTGACCGCCGCCTATGTCCTGGCCAAGGCGGGACGCGACGTCGCCGTCCTGGAAATGGATCCCCACGCGGTCGGCGGCTCCAGCCGCACGATCGACCATCACGGCTTCAAGATCGACCTGAACGGCGGCGCCTACGCCTCGACCTCGCCTGCCGTGCTGGCCCTGTGGTCCGAACTGCTGCCGGACGGCTTTGTCGAGCAGCCTCGGACGGCGCGGATCTACCACCGCGAGCGGTTCTATGCCTATCCGCTGAAGGCGCTTGAAGCTCTGGGCCTTCTGGGGCTGCGCGGCGCGGCGGCCTGCCTGGCCTCGTTCGGCCTGGCCAAGATCCGTCCGATCAAGGCGCCCAGGACCTTCGGCGATGAGATCCGCAACCGTTTCGGCGCCCGGCTGTCCTCGACGCTGTTCCTGCCCTTCGCCGAAAAGGTGTCGGGCCTGATCCGCGACCAGATGCCGGCCGGCCGCGCGGGCGCCGCCAGGCCGGCGGCTAGCCTGCGCTATCCGCGCCTGGGCGGCGGCTCGATCTGGCGGACCTGCGCGGACCAGATTGCGGCCTTCGGCGGCGAAGTCGCCCTGGGCCGTCGAGTCGAGACCCTGAAGTTCGATCCGATCACCCGGTCGTGGGCCGTGACGATCCTGCGCGACGACGGCGCCCACGAGGTCCGCACCGCCGACCACGTGGTCTCGACCGCGCCGCTGCGCGAGCTGATGGCCATGCTGCGGCCGGCGCCGATCAGCCTGTTCCACGCCGGCGAGCTGATGTACCGCGACCAGATCACGGTCGCCCTGGTGGGCCGCACCCGCAAGCCGCTGCGCGAGGCGGCGATCGACGTCCACGACACCGACCTGCAGGTCGGCCGGGTGCAGAACTACCGCGCCTGGTCGCCGGACATGGCGCCGGAAGGCGAGGCGGCCAGCTGCCTGGGCCTGGACTATTTTTGCTTCGAGGGCGACGGCCTGTGGACGGCCAGCGACGCCGACCTGGTGGCCCTGGCTTGGCGCGAGGCCGCGGTGATGGGGCTGATGGACCCCACCGCCGTCAGCGATGCGCGCGTCGTGCGCCAGCGAAAGGTGCTGCCGATCGAGGACGAGGACTGCGCCGAGCACCGGGCGATGATCCGCCTGGAGCTGAAGATGCAGTTCCCCAGCCTGCACCTGGCCGGCCGCAACGGCCTGCACCGCGACGGCGCCCGTGACCAGGCCACGCTCAGCGGCCTGATGACCGCCGAGAACATCCTGACGGGCGAAACCGCTCACGACGTGTGGGAGGTTTCCGCGCCGGCGCCCGCCGCAGGCCGCCGGGCGGCGTAGGAGACGGCTCGGCGCAGCCGGTGCGTGCACGGGTCGAACAAGCCAACTTCCGGCGATCGCGATCCCCCGTCCGACACGCATAGAATGGCGATGATCGACATCGCCGCTTCCCATTGGCGGGGATTTGTCGGAGTTTTCGATTTACCGTCGAATCGGGAAAATCGGTTCCCACACGGCGGCTTGGCGAGATCTTCGCGGCGCACGTCCGGCTTCGGCCCTTGACAACGTTGTCACGGTTGAGGTGGATGGCGCGTCCCGCAACGTCGGACAGGGAGTGAAACAACATGGCAGGTATGGGGGCGTCGATGACGCCGAGTTCGGGGCCCGCGCCCAAGGCGGGAGGCAGTCTAGTCCTGGCCGTCGTCTATGTGACGGCGCTCTTCTTCATCTGGGCGCTGGTCACCAACCTGCTCGACCCGCTGCTGAAGACCATGAAGACGGTCTTCACCCTGAGCCCCGTCGAGGCGAACCTGACCGGCTTCGCCTTCTTCATCGCCTATGGCGTCATGTCGATGCCCTCGGCGGCCTTCCTGTCGAAGTTCGGCTACGCCAAGTCGGTGATCGTGGGCCTCAGCGGCATCGTCGCCGGCTGTTTCGTCGCCATCGCCGCGGCCAAGCTGCACGTGTTTGGCATCTTCCTAGTCGGGCTGTTCGTGATGGCCTCGGGCGTCACCCTGCTGCAGGTGGCCGCCAACCCGCTGATCGCCTCGATGGGCAAGCCGGAGGGCGCGTCCTTCCGCCTGAACCTGTCCCAGGCGTTCAACTCGCTGGGCGCGGCCTGCGGCCTGTGGTTCGGCGCCAACTTCCTGCTCAAGGGCGACATCTTCAAGCATGGCATCGAGATCACGCCGGCCCTGCGCGAACAGGCCCTGGGCTTCGTCTCGAACGTCTACCTGGCGATCGGCGTGGGCCTGACCCTGTTCATCATCGCCATCTTCCTGGTCCGCCACAAGATCACCGAAGCCGCGCCGAAGACCGGCCACCTGGTGAGCCCGTTCTCGGCCCTGGCCTCGAAGTGGGCCAATCTGGGCGCGATCGGCATCTTCCTCTATGTCGGCGCCGAGGTGGCGATCTCGCTGAACCTGCTGCTGTTCATCGAACAGAGCCATGTCCTGAACATCCCGGCCGAGCAGGCCGGCAAGCTGACCACCTTCTACATGGTGTTCGCGATGATCGGCCGTTTCGCCGGCTCGGCCCTGCTGAAGTCGGTCAAGGACTATGTGCTGTTGATGCTGGTCGCCCTGGGCGCCATCGCGCTCTGCGTGGTGGTGATCGTCACCAAGGACATGACCCCGACCGCCCATGCCGGCACGCTGAACCTGATCCTGGCCCAGGCCCCGATGACCAGCGGCCTGATCCCGGCCTTCGCGGCCCTGCTGATCGGCCTGTTCAACTCGATCATGTTCCCGACGATCTTCACCCTGACCCTGCAACGGTCCTCGGCGCCGACTTCGGCGACGTCGGGCCTGCTGTGCATGGCCATCGTGGGCGGCGCCTTCCTGCCGCTGATCTTCGCCAAGATCGAGGAGATGACCGGTTCGAAGTCGCTGGCCTTCGTCGCGCCGCTGATCTGCTACGTCTACGTCCTGTGGTTCTCGTTCGCGGCGCGTGGCGCCAAGGTTCACGAGATCCAGGAAGAGGTGGTCGCCGCCCACTAGGGCCAGGCCGCCACGAAAACGGAAGAGCCCGGGCGCGCTGCGTCCGGGCTTTTTCATGTCGCCAATTTAAGAATGAGAATGACTTGCGGCTATTAGGTGTCGGGCAGTCGACCTAAGCGCGTTACTTGAGCGGAAAGGCTCTGAAACGGGAACGTCCTCCCGACGCCAAGTGTTTGTGATCCGCCGACTTCGGCGACCAAGCATTCAGGGAGAGACACCATGGCGACCTCCGCCAAGAGCTCATCGACCAAGGCCAAGTCCGCCAAGCCTCGTCGCACGCGCCGCACCGGTCGCCGCGATCCGTTGGCGATCACCCTTCTGAAGAAGGACCACCGCGAGGTCGAAGGCTGGTTCGACGAATATGAACAGCTGGAGGAGGAGCCCGAGAAGCTGGCGCTCTTCAACAAGATCGCGCTGGCGCTCAAGGTCCACACCCGGATCGAGGAGGAGATCTTCTATCCGGAGGAGCGCGGCGAGATCGAGGACGACATGCTGGACGAGGCCTATGTCGAGCATGACGGCGCCAAGAAGCTGATCGCCGAGATCGAGGCGATGCAGCCCAGCGACGAATTCTACGACGCCAAGGTCAAGGTGCTGGGCGAGTACATCAAGCACCACGTCAAGGAAGAGGAGCAGCCCGGCGGCATCTTCGCCCAGGCCAAGAAGGGCGACGAGGATCTCGAGGCTATGGGCGAACGCCTGAAGGCCCGCAAGGAAGAGCTGATGGCCGAACTCGGCGGAAAACAGCCGAACTGATGTCCCGGGGGAGGGCTGTCGGCCTTCCCCCTTTTTCGGAGTGCTCATGGCCGAGGCGCTTGATCCGATCCTGCCACCGGACATAGACGAACTGACGCGGGCGGTCCTGGAGGCCGCCTGCGCGCGCGAACTGACCCTGGCGACGGCGGAAAGCTGCACCGGAGGCCTGCTGGCCTCGCTGCTGACCGACGTGCCGGGATGCTCGCACGCGTTCGACCGGGGGTTCGTGGTCTATACCGACGACGCCAAGATCGCGTTGCTCGACGTGCCGCCGTCGCTCCTGCCGCACGGCGGCTCGGTCTCGCAGCCGACGGCGATCGCCATGGCGGACGGGGCGATCAAGCGATCGAAGGCGGACGTGGCGGTGTCGATCACCGGCTGGGCCGAGGAGGTCGGCGATCCCGAGCGGCCGGGCGGCCTGGTCCACTTCGCCTGCGCGCGCCGCGGCGGCTATACCCACCATCGCCAGGCCCAGTTCGGCGACATCGGCCGTGGACCGCTGCGGATCGAGTGCCTGCGCGTGGCGCTGAAGATGCTGCAGCAGGCGGTGGCGCTCTGATCAGCGGCCATGAAAAAGCGCCTCCGGCCGGGCCGAAGGCGCTTTTCTATTCCGAACGTGTGGGGTGTCAGAGCGCTCGGCGGCCGGTGAAGGCGTGGTAGATCGCCAGGACGACGACCGCGCCGATGACGGCGACCAGCAGGCTGTAGAGGTTCAGGCCGGTGACGCCGGCGGAACCGAACTGGTTGAACAGGAACCCGCCCACCACGGCGCCGACGATCCCGAGCACCAGGTCCACCACCAGGCTGCCGCCGCTGCGGCTGACGAGCTTACTGGCGATGAAGCCGGCCACGAGGCCGAGCACGATCCACGCAAGAATAGACATGTACGCCTCCTTGGCATCAAAAGGCGTGCGAGCTGCGCGCCGATGCTAAATAAAAGCGTTCGTCAAGACTTTCGTTCCGACACGCTTGCGTGTTCGGGCGGGGAAGCGTCGCGAAAACTTTCAGTCCGTTCGCGCGTTGCTTCCGACCGTGCTTAGCGCGGCTTGCCGATGCGGGCCTGAACAGCCTCGACCAGCTTCTGCGCCGGCGCGCGGCCCAGCAGGATGAAGGCGCCGGAACCGATGATGGCGCCGATGAGGAAGGACAGGCTCATGGAAATCCCTGGGATGCTGGAAGCTGCGGCCGGCTCCTTTTAAGACGGGCGCCGCCTCCTTGGCCATGTGACACGCCGCCGCCGGGCGCCGCCTTGCGCGATTTGGCTGATCCAGATGCAGTGAACCGGCGTCGATGAATTCTGGTGGGGCGTTTCCACCTGGCGGCGCCACAAGCTGGGGCAAGACGGCCCGCGCGATATGATCCCGGCGGGCCTCATGACGTTACGCTGAAAGGTCCCCAGTCGGGTCTTTGAGAGGTTGCAGATGGCCCAGTCCCAGAGTCCTCCGTCCTCGCCGTTCAAGGCGAAAGCCGGCCGCTTCATCGGCAGTTTCGGCGTCCAGGTGCTGGTCGCCATGGCGGTCGGCCTGGGGCTGGGGCTGCTGGCCCGGTCGCTGGGGCCGGCCGAGGGGCAGCCGGGGTATGGCCTGGCCGAGACCCTGCATCAGGTGGGCGCGATCTTCGTCCAGCTGCTGCGGGTGCTGGTGCCGCCGCTGGTGTTCACCGCGATCGTCGCCAGCATCGCCAACCTGCGCGAGCTGCAGAACGCCGCGCGGCTGGTCTGGCGCACCCTGCTGTGGTTTGCGATCACCGCCCTGATCGCCGTGGCCATCGGCATCGCGCTGGGCCTGGTCCTGCGGCCCGGCGACCACGCCGTGGTCGACCTGGCGACCGCCCACGCCCCACGCACCACCGGTTCGTGGCTCGACTTCCTGACGGGCCTGGTCCCCTCCAACATCCTGGGCCTGCAGGCCTCGACCAAGATCGTCGACGGCGCGGCCACGACGACGGCTTCGTTCAACGTGCTGCAGATCCTGGTCCTGGCCCTGGTGGCCGGGGTGGCGGCGATCAAGGTCGGGCCGGCCGGCGAAGGCTTCCTGGCCTTCAACGCCTCGGCCCTGGCGGTCGTGCGCAAGGTGCTGTGGTGGGTGATCCGCCTGACGCCGATCGGCACCGTCGGCCTGCTGGGCAACGCCGTGGCCCAGTACGGCTGGACCACCCTGGGCCAGCTGGGCGCCTTCGTCGGCGCGATCTATCTCGGCCTGGGTCTGGTGCTCTTCGTGGTCTATCCGACGATCCTGGCGCTGAACGGCCTGAACCCGCTGCGGTTCTTCGCCGGCGCCTGGCCCGCCATCCAGCTGGGCTTCGTCTCGCGGTCGTCGATCGGGACTCTGCCGGTGACCGAGGCCCTGACCGAGACCCGCCTGGGCGTTCCGCGCGCCTACGCCGCCTTCGCCGTGCCGCTGGGTGCAACCACCAAGATGGACGGCTGCGCGGCGATCTATCCGGCGGTGGCCGCCATCTTCATCGCCCAGTTTTACCATCTGCCGCTGCAACTGACCGACTATGGCCTGATCGTCTTCGTGTCGGTGCTGGGTTCCGCCGCGACGGCGGGCCTGACCGGGGCGGTGGTGATGCTGACCCTGACCCTGTCAACGCTGGGCCTGCCGCTGGAAGGCGTGGGCCTGCTGCTCGCCATCGACCCGATCCTCGACATGGGCCGCACGGCGGTCAATGTCGCCGGCCAGGCCCTGGTGCCGACCATCGTCGCCAAGCGTGAAGGCATCCTGGACGAGGCGGTCTTCAACGCTCCGCCGCGCGAGGTTGGGGCGGACGAGGCGGTTCCGGCTTAACTCCAAATCCGCTCATCCCAGCATTCGTCGGGATGAGCGGATCTATTTGTTGGTTTCGGACTGCAAGGGCGCGGGTTTCGGAGCCGGGGGCGGCGTGTTGGCCGCGACCCGCCACACGGTGTCGCCGACATCGTCGGCCACCAGCAACGCGCCGAACTTGTCGACCGCCACGCCGACGGGTCGTCCCAAGGCCTGGCCCTTGGCGTCGAGGAAGCCGGTCAGGAACGGCTCGGCGGGACCGGACGGCTTGCCATTCGCGAACGGCACGAAGACCACCCGATAGCCGCTGACCGGCTTGCGGTTCCATGAACCGTGCTGGCCGATGAAGGCGCCGCCCTTGTAGCGCGGCGGGAAGGCGGCGGCGTCATAGAAGGTCAGGCCCAGGGAGGCGGTGTGGGCGCCCAGGGCGTAGTCCGGCTTGATCGCCTTGGCCACAAGGTCGGGGCGCTGGGGCTTCACGCGCGTATCCACAGTCTGGCCGTAGTAGCTGTAGGGCCAGCCGTAGAAGCCGCCGTCCCGGACCGAGGTCATGTAGTCGGGGACCAGGTCGTTGCCGATCTCGTCGCGCTCGTTGACGCTGGTCCACAGGGCGCGGCTCTGCGGTTGCCAGCCCATGCCGTTGGGGTTGCGAAGCCCCGAAGCGAAGACCCGGCTGGCGCCGGTGGCCGGATCGATCTCCAGGATCGCGGCGCGGCGTTCCTCGGCGGCCATGCCGTTCTCGCCGACATTGCTGTTGGAGCCGACGGTCACGTACAGCTTCCCGCCATCCGGGCTGGCGATCACGTTCTTGGTCCAGTGATGGTTGATCGGCCCCGCCGGCAAGTCGGCGATCTTGCGGGGCGGAGCGGTGATCCGGGTTTGGCCGGCCTGATAAGGGAAGGCCAGCAGGGCGTCGCTGTCGGCGACATAGAAGGTGTCGCCCACCAGGGCCATGCCGAACGGCGAATGCAGGCCCGACAGGAAGGTCGTGCGGACCTCCAGCGTTCCGTCATCGTCGGCGTCGCGCACCAGGGTGATGCGGTTGGCCGAGGGCGGGGTCGCGCCGGCTCGCTTCATGATGATCTTCTGGAACCAGCCCTTGAGGCCCTTGCCATCCTCGGGCTTGGGCGGGGCGTTGGTCTCGGCGATCAGGACGTCGCCATTGGGCAGTACATAGAGCCAGCGGGGATGGTCCAGGCCGCGGACCAGGGCGGTGGCCACGAAGCCGGGCGCGGCGTCCGGCGTCTGGCCGCCGGCCCAGCCGACCGCCGGGGCGATCTTCATCACCGGGATCGTCTGCTTCCTGGCGGCGGGCAGGGCGGGATTGGGGCCGTAGCCCTGCTCGGGCGGCAAGGCCGGTCCGGCGCCGCAGGCCGCCAGCAGCAAGGCGACGGGAGCGGCGATCAGCACGGCATGATGGGCTTTGGGCATTGTCGGCCTCGCTCCCTTCATAGAGTGGGGTAAACGCGGGACCAGGCGTCAAGCTCCGGCTTGGCTGTCGTCCTCAGACCGGCGCGTGTTCGTCGATCCAGCGGCGGAAGAAGCCGGCGTCAGGCAGGCCCGCCTGGTTGGCGGCGACCTTGCCGTCCTTGAACAGGAACAGGGCGGGAATGCCGCGCACGCCGTAGGCCTGGGCCAAGGCGGGCTCGGCGTCGACATCGACCTTCACGAAGCGGGCGCGGGGCTCCAGCTCGGCGGCCGAGCGGGCGAAGATCGGGGCGATCGCCTTGCACGGTCCGCACCAGGCCGCCCAGAAGTCGGCGACGATCGGGATCTGGCTGCTCACGACGTGCTTGCGGAAGCGGGCGGTGGTCAGGTCCACCGGCCGGCCGGTGAACAGCGGCTGGGCGCAGCGGCCGCACTTGGCCGCCTTGGCGTCGCGCTGGACCGGCAGGCGATTGGTGGCGTCGCAGTGCGGGCAGACGATGTTGACGGTCTCGGCCATGGCGGTATCTCAACGAGCGCGGCGGGCGTTCGGTTCTATCGCGCCCCCGGCGTCCGAGGCGGCATGAGGTGGGCCGCTTCCTGGTTGCCGGCAGACAGGCCCAGCCAAATCCTGTTTGGCGACCGTCGTGGTCAGGCCAATTGCGCCGCCGCAAGCCCGATCGAACCGGTCAGATCAGGGAACGGCGCGCCAGCTCGCTGCGGCGGGCGGCGACCTCGCTGCGGGCTTGCTGCATGGCGTCGATCTCGGTGGCGGTCAGCAGGTTGTCGATCACCCGGCCCAGGTGCTCGCGCATGGCGTTGCGGGCGGTCTTGGGATCGCGGGCCTTCAGGGCGCTGAGGATTTCCTGGTGGTCGTCGATCAGCGGCCGCACGCCCACCTGGCGCGCGCGCTCCAGCATCGCCCGGCATAGCGGCGACTTGTAGCGCAGGTCCCACAGGTTCTCGATCACGGTGACCAGGGCGCTGTTGCAGGTGGCCCGGGCGATGGCGACGTGGAACCGGCGGTCGGCCAGATCGCCGCGCACGTCGTGTTCGTTCTCCTCGACCATGTCGTCGAGGATCTTCTCGAGGTCGATCAGCTCCTGATCGGTGATGGTGGTGGCGGCCAGGGCGCAGGACTCGCCCTCGATCAGGCGACGGGCCTCGGTCAGCTCGAAGGCGCCGATGTCCAGTTCGGGCGCGGGAACCTCGGCGGGCGCGGCTTCGGTGACATAGACGCCCGAGCCATGGCGGGCCTCGACCAGGCCGCGGATTTCCAGCGCGATCATCGCCTCGCGCACCGTGGGCCGGCTGACCCTGAATTCCTCGGCCAGGTCCCGCTCGGAGGGCAGGCGATGCCCGGGCTGGAACGCGCCCTCGCGGATCGATTCGGCGATCGCATTGGCGACCTGCTGGTACAGTTTACGGGTTTCTGCGGTCGACGTGGTCATGGAACTTTCCCGCCCGCGCGCGTCGGCGGGCCGTCGTCAGCCTAGAGCATGGAGGCGAAAGACGCCATGACGCACTGGCGCCTCTGCAAGATATGTCCTATGGATTGGTCAGGCCACTTACGCTCAGAAGGCAGACCAACACTCCATGCTCAAGATCATCGACGCCAAGGTCATCGTCACCTGCCCCGGGCGGAACTTCGTCACCCTGAAGATCACCACCTCGGACGGCGTCACCGGTGTCGGCGACGCTACGCTCAATGGACGGGAACTGGCGGTGGTCAGCTATCTGCGCGACCATATGATCCCCTGCCTGATCGGCCGCGACGCCCACCGGATCGAGGACATCTGGCAGTTCTTCTATCGCGGCTCGTACTGGCGCGGCGGCCCGGTGGCCATGAGCGCCCTGGCCGCGGTCGACATGGCCCTGTGGGACATCAAGGGCAAGGTCGCCGGCCTGCCGGTCTACCAGATGCTGGGCGGCGCCTGCCGCGAGGGCGTCACGGTCTATGGCCACGCCAACGGCGAGACCATCGAGGACACCATCGCCGAGGCGGTGAAGTACAAGGGTCTGGGCTACAAGGCCATCCGCCTGCAGACCGGCGTGCCGGGCCTGGCCAGCACCTACGGGGTGTCGGGCGACAAGATGTTCTACGAGCCGGCCGACGCCGACCTGCCCACCGAGAACGTCTGGTCGACGGCCAAGTATCTCAACCATGCGCCCAAGCTGTTCGAAAAGGCCCGCGAGGTGCTGGGCTGGGACGTCCACCTGCTGCACGACGTCCACCATCGCCTGACGCCGATCGAAGCGGCCCGGCTGGGCAAGGATCTGGAGCCCTACCGCCTGTTCTGGCTGGAGGACGCCGTGCCGGCCGAGAACCAGGCCGGCTTCCGCCTGATGCGCCAGCACACCACCACCCCGCTGGCGGTCGGCGAGATCTTCAGCCACGTCTGGGACGCCAACATCCTGATCCAGGAACAGCTGATCGACTACCTGCGGGCCACGGTGCTGCACGCCGGCGGCATCACCAACCTGAAGAAGATCGCCGCCTTCGCCGATCTGCACCACGTCAAGACGGGCTGCCACGGCGCCACGGACCTGTCGCCGATCACCATGGCCGCGGCCCTGCATTTCGACATGTCGATCCCCAACTTCGGCCTGCAGGAGTACATGCGCCACACGCCGGAGACCGACGCGGTCTTCCCGCACGGCTACACCTTCAAGGACGGCATGCTGCATCCGGGCGAGCGGCCGGGCCTGGGCGTCGACATCGACGAGGCCCTGGCCGAGCAATATCCCTACAAGCGCGCCTACCTGCCGGTGAACCGGCTGGAGGACGGGACAATGTTCAACTGGTGACGTGTTTCCTCCGCGCCGTCTGATGGCGGCGCGGAGATCATCCGCAAGCGGTGATGGAAGAGATCACTTCACCCGCGTGAGGATCAAGGTCTGGTCCGGCGGACCCGGCCGGCCGTCGATGTCCTGTTCGACCAGCAGGGTGTCGGGGTCGGTGCGGGTGACCTTCATCGACTGATGGCGCGAGCCCTGCTCGCCGTGGGTGGTGACGGTCACCGCGCTCTGGCCGACGCGCTGGACGCTGATCTTCACCAGGTTCAGGTTGACCACGGCCTGGGTCGGCGGCCCGTCGAGCACGGCGTGGGCGAACTGCAGGGCGGCGACGCCGGCCTCGTCGACCTCGACCAGGGTCCAGGCTAGGGCCTTGCCGTCGTCGATGGTGACGTCCAGCTCGCCGCTCAGCGGCGGCGGGCCGGTCAGGGTGGCGTTGAATTTCGAGCGCGGCAGGTCGATCGCCCAGCGTCCGGTCACGCCCATCGGCCCGCTGAAGGGCTGGGCGCTGGCGACGACAGGCAGGGCGACGACCAGGAGGGCGGCGCCGACCAGGGCGGTGAAGGCGCGGGCGCGCTTGGTCATGGGGTCGGCTCCGGGATCAGCGCCCGGCGAGTCCGGGCGAACGCTGTGACGCCAGGTAATCTGGCCCCGCGCGCCCGCCCGATCAAGGAGGCCGCCTCTGTCGTCTCCGACCGAACCCTTAGAACGGCGAGAACTTCTCGACCAGCGACTGGCCGGCCGGGGTCTTCTGGACGCGGCTGATGTCGCCGCGGCCGCCGTAGCTGATGCGCGCTTCGGCGATCTGGGTGTGCTTGATGGTGTTGGCCGACGAGATGTCTTCCGGCCGCACGATGCCGGCGACGGTCAGTTGCCGCACTTCGGCGTTGGTGCGCACTTCCTGGGTGCCCTGGATCACCAGGTTGCCGTTGGGCATCACGCCCGAGACGACGGCGGCGATGGTCAGGCTGATCTTTTCCGAACGATTCACCGAACCGGCGCCGGCGTTGGACGTGCCCGACTTGGTGTTGATCATGTTGGACGGGTCGAAGCCGCCCGGCAGAACCTTCCCCAGGCTGGACTCCAGGCCCAGGAAGTTCGGCACGCCCAGCGAGCTGTTGGAGGCGCGCGAGGTGGCGGTCTGGTTCTTGGTGGTGGCGCTGTCGTCGATGTCGATGTTGACGGTCAGGATGTCGCCGACCTTGCTGGCGCGCTGGTCGTTGAAGAAGGTGCGCGCGCCCGTGCGCCACAGCGAATTGGCCGAGGCCGGCTGGGGGGAGGCGACATATTGCTGGGTCATCGGCGCCAGCTGGGCCGGATAGCCGACGGGCGCCAGTTCCGGACCCTTCACCGCTTCCTTGACGGTCGAGCAGGCGGCGAGCGGGGCGAGCAGCAGGAGGGCGGCGAGGGCGGGGCGCATCAGGGGTGACCTTCTCAGCGAGCGGCGTAGCGCAGCGTGTTGTTACGGTTGGCCTTCAGGCGCATCGCCTGCGGGCCGACGGCGGTCGAGCCGGGTCCGGTGACCACGGTCTCGATGATCTTCTTGCTGGCGGTGTTCTGGACCATCAGGCTCTCGCCGATGGCTCCCGCCGACATCGCCTTGCCTTGCAAGGTCAGCGCCACGCCGTCGTCTTCATAGGTGACTGCGACAATATCGCCCGCCTTGATCACCTGCGGGGTCGAGACGTCGCGCAGGCTGGCGGCCGCGCCCTGGCGCAGGGGGCGTTTGACGGTCATGCCGATCAGGTCGTCGGCGTCGCGCGGCGCGTCCGAGGGGCCGGCCGCGGCCTTGATCCAAACCAGGTCTTCGGGCTGGACCAGTTCGCCGGTCGCCAGGCTGCGGGCGTAGGCAAGAACTTCCACATTGCCGCGCGAGGCGCCGGCCACGCCGCTGTCCGAACCCTGTCGGACGATGATCCGGCGCACGCCGGCGGCGTTGGTCCAGTCCAGGCCCGCCCGGCGGGCGGCGATCTGCACCGCGCCGGCCTCGAGCACGGCCGAGGGACCCACGCGGTTGGCCACGACCACGTCCGAGGCCGCGCCGGCCCCGTCGAACAGCTCGCCTAGGGTGATGCGGCCGTCGGCGTCGGTGGTGTCGGACCGCAGCGAGACCGCCTGGCCGGCCAGGGCCGGGGTGGCGATCAGCAGGGCGGCGAGGGCGGGAACGAACGCTTTCATCGGCTTATGACCTCAGGTTCGACGTGGCTTGGAGCATCTGGTCGGCCGTGGTGATGACCTTGGAGTTCATCTCGTAGGCGCGCTGGGCGACGATCAGGGCGGTGATTTCGCTGACCGAGTCGACGTTGCTGGCCTCGGTGTAGTTCTGCAGCAGCGTGCCGAAGCCCGGCTGGCCGGGGGCGGCGATGTTGGCCGCGCCCGAGGCCGCGGTTTCCATGAACATGTTGTCGCCGATGGCTTCCAGGCCGCCTTCGTTCATGAAGTTGGCCAGTTCGATCTGGCCGACCGTCTGCGGGGTCGGGTCGCCGTCGAGCTTGACCTGCACCAGGCCGGTCTTGCTGATCGTGGTCGAGACGGCGTTCTGCGGGATCGTGATGCCCGGCTGGACGGTGTAGCCGTCCTCGGTGACGATCTGGCCCTGGTCGTTGGTCGAGAAGTTGCCGGCCCGGGTGTAGGCGGTCTCGCCCGAGGGCAGCAGGATTTGCAGGAAGCCCTTGCCCTGGATGGCCACGTCGAACTCGTTGTTCGTCATGGTCGGGGTGCCCTGCTCGTGGATGCGATAGACCGACCCGGCCTTTACGCCGCCGCCGATCTGCACGCCCGTCGGCACCACGTTGCCGTCGCTGGACGACTGCGAGCCGGCCCGCTCGATGGTCTGGTAGATCAGGTCCTGGAACTCGGCCCGCTGGCGCTTGAAGCCGACGGTGTTCATGTTGGCGATGTTGTTGGAGATGACCTCGACGTTCAGCTGTTGGGCCGACATGCCGGTCGCGGCGGTGCGAAGCGCTTGCATGGTTATCTATCCTTACTGCGGCTTGCCCAGGCGCTCGACGGCGCTCCGGGACAGTTCCGAGGTTTGATCCATCATCTTGGCCACGCTCTCGTAGGCGCGGCTGACCTCGATCAGCTTGGTGATCTGGGTGATCGACTGGACGTTGGAGGCTTCCAGCATGCCCTGGTGGATCACGGCGTCCGGGGCGGCCTGGGGGGTGTCGTTGGTGGTGTTGCGATAGAGGTTGTCGCCGTCCTTGCGGAAGCTGGCCAAGTCGGTCGGACGCACCACGGCGATCTTGCCGGAGCGCTCGGCGCCCTGGCTGACCGTGCCGTCGCGGGCGATGGTGACCGGGCCCTTCAGCGGGTCCAGCAGGATCTCGCCGCCGCCGTCGTCCAGCACGGGCTGGCCGTTCTGGGTGACCAGCTTGCCGTCGGGGTTCATCGTGAAGCGGCCGTCGCGGGTGTAGCGCTCGCCGCCGGCCGTGGAGACCTTGAAGAAGCCCTGGCCTTCCAGGGCCAAGTCGAAGTCGCCGCCGGTCTGGGTCAGGGCGCCCTGACCGAAGTCGCGCGCCACGCCGTCGTCCAGCACGAACTTCACCGGGTTCGCGCCGCCGGCGGTGCGGGCCGGTTTCGCCGGCTCGGTGCGGACCATCAGCTCCTCGACCTTGAAGCCGGTCGTGTTGGCGTTGGCGATGTTGTTGGCCACGATGTCGAGCTCGCGGCGCAGGGTCATCTGCCGCGAAAGTCCCACATAAAGTGCGTTGTCCATGACCGGTTACCGAGACGGCTGGCGCGACAAATGCGCCGCAAGTCAGCAAGCAACCCTCGTGCCAAGTCGAAAAGTGCAGTAATTTCAACGAAAAGGAAGGTTAACGGGACCCCGATGGCGGAGTCTGCCGGGCAGATTCAGCCTGCGGCGAAATGGCTTTCAAAAGACATCGTTAACCATGCTCCACGCATGAGTAGATCCGTAGATTCCAAGGAACCGCGCGCGTGGCCAACAAACCCCCCAAGGACGCTCCCGCCCCGGAAGGCGAAGAGGGCGCCGCCGAGGGCGAAGCTCCGGCTAAGAAGAAGCCGCCGATGATGATCATCATCGCGGCCGCGGCGGCCGTGGTGCTGATCGGCGGCGGCGTGACCGGGTTCCTGCTGCTGAAGCCCAAGCCCGACGCCCACGGCGAGGCGGGCCACGAAAAGCCGAAGAAGAAAGAGAAGAAGAAGGAAGAAAAGGGCGGCCACGGCGGGGGCGGCGAGGGCGCCGCGCCCGTGGCAGGCGCGCCGGTGATCAAGGAAGGCCCCGACGGCGTGGTGTTCTACACCCTGCCGGACATCGTCGTGAACATGCAGGCCGCCGACGGCAAGTCGACCTTCCTGAAGCTGAAGCTGACCTTCGAACTGCCCGACGAGGAAACGGCCGAGGCCCTGACGCCGAACCTTCCGCGTCTGCAGGACATGTTCCAGACCTTCCTGCGCGAGCTGCGTCCGGAAGACCTCAACGGCAGCCAGGGCAGCTATCAGCTGCGCGCCGAGCTGCTGCGTCGCGTTAATCTGGTCGCCGCGCCCTCCAAGGTGAACGCGGTGCTGATCGAGGAGATGCTGATCAACTAGCCCTCGGGCTGGCTGAGGCGAACCGACATGGCGGAAGACATCGACGATCAGGCCGCAATGGCCCAATGGGCCTCGGAAAACCCTCCAGGCGGCGAGGCCGGCGCCAACGAGTTTGGCGACTTCAGCGGCGGCATGGGCGGCTGGGACGACGGCGGCGGCGACGGCATGGGCGCCGAGCGCATCCTGAACCAGGACGAGATCGACAGCCTGCTAGGCTTCGACATGTCCGGCGACGGCAATGACGACCGCACCGGCATCCGCGCGATCATCAATTCGGCCCTGGTCTCTTACGAGCGCCTGCCGATGCTGGAAATCGTCTTCGACCGCCTGGTGCGGTTGATGACGACGTCCCTGCGCAACTTCACCTCCGACAACGTCGAGGTCAGCCTCGACAACATCAGCTCGATCCGCTTCGGCGACTATCTGAACTCGATCCCGCTGCCGGCCATCCTGGCGGTGTTCCGGGCCGAGGAGCTGGACAACTACGGCCTGCTGACGGTCGACTCCAACCTGATCTACTCGATCGTCGACGTGCTGCTGGGCGGCCGCCGCGGCACCGCGGCCATGCGCATCGAGGGCCGTCCCTACACCACCATCGAGCGGGTGCTGGTGCAGCGGATGGTCGAGGTGGTGCTGCATGACGCCAAGGCCGCGTTCGAACCCCTGCACCCGGTGTCGTTCAGCCTGGACCGCCTGGAGACCAATCCGCGCTTCGCCGCCATCGCCCGGCCGGCCAACGCCGCCATCCTGGTCAAGCTGCGCATCGACATGGAAGACCGCGGCGGCCGCATCGAGCTTCTGCTGCCCTACGCCACCCTCGAACCCATCCGCAAGATGCTGCTGCAGCAGTTCATGGGCGAGAAGTTCGGCCGCGACAACATCTGGGAAGGCCACTTGGCCACCGAGCTCTGGACCACCCAGATGGAGGTGCGCGCCGTGCTCGACGAGCAGCAGCTGCCGCTCAGCAAGGTGCTGAACCTGCAGGTGGGCGACACCCTGATGCTGAACGCCACGCCGGACAGTCCGGTAGAGCTGCGCGCCGGCTCGATCCCGCTGACCCGCGGGCGCATGGGCCGCCGCAATCACTCGATCGCCGTGCGGGCCGACGCGCCCCTGAGCCCGGCGGCCAAGAAGGCGGTTCAGAAGCTGAAATGAGCGTGACGGCCATCGCCCTCAACGGTCTGCTGGCGGTCCTGCTGCTGATCGCCCTGGCCTTCGGCGTGCGCCTTGAGCGTCGGCTGAAGGCCCTGCGCGACAGCCACGAGGGCTTCGCCAAGGCCGTGGCCGATCTTGACCGCGCCGCCATGCGGGCCGAGCAGGGCCTGGCTGACCTGCGCGCGGCGACCGACGAAGCCGCCGACACCCTGGCCGACCGCATTTCCCAGGCCAAGGCGTTGGCCAGCCAGCTGGACGAGCGCCTGAACCGGCCGATCGTTACGCCGCCGCCGATGCCTTCTTCAAGGGAGCCAGGCGTTCGCTCCGTCGCCGAGCCGCGCGCGGTCGAACCCCGGGCCGCCCCGCGTCCGATCCGCGCACCCGAGCCGGAGATTCCGCCGGAAACCCCGCGCCGCCTGCGGGCCGAGGATTTCGAGAAGCTGCTGGACCGCGAGGCCCGCATCCCCCGCGACGCCCCGCCGCCTTCCACCGCGCGGCCTTCGGCGCCAAAGGAAACCCCGCGTTCACGGGCGCGGATAGATGATGACCTGTTCGAGGGCCCGGAAGATCCGCCGCGCCCCGGTTCGACCTTTAGGGGCCGTCGATGAAAAACGTTCCGCGCATCCTGCCGATCGTCGGGGTCGCCGTGGTCGGCGTGCTCGCCGTCAACGCCCTGGCCGGCGCCAAGTCCGTTCCGGACCTGCTGAGCGGCGCCAAGGCCTTCGCCGAGGGCGTGGCCAAGCCCGACGCCGACAAGGCCGCTTCGGCCGCTGACGCCGGCAAGGACGCCGCGGCCAAGGCCCCGCCGGCGATCTGCGCGCCGTCGGCCAATGACCTGGCCAAGGAAGCGGGCCTGTCGCCGGCCGAACTGCGCGTGCTGCAGAGCCTGGGCCAGCGTCGCGGCCAACTGGACCAGCGGGAGCAGGACATTGACGTCCAGCTGCAGCTGCTGGCCGCCGCCGAGGCCAAGCTCGACGCCAAGATGAAGGCGCTGAACGGCATGAAGGGCGAGATCCAGGGCCTTCTGGGCCAGGCCGACGCCCAGAAGGAAGCCGAGGCCATGCGCATGGTCACGGTCTATTCGGCCATGAAGCCCAAGGACGCCGCCGCCCGCATGAGCGTGCTGGACGACAGCGTGCGCCTGCCGATCGCCGCCAAGATGAAGGAGCGGACGCTCTCGATGATCCTGGCCAACATGTCGCCGGCCGACGCCAAGATCCTGACCGAGCGCCTGGCCAACCGCCTGTCGGCCGACGCGATCGCCAAGCAGCGCGCCGCCCTGGCCGCCGCCGACAAGCCCGCCGCCGATTCCGCGGTCCAGGCCGCGGCCGCGCCGCTGGCCGGCGCGGGTCCCGAGGCCGGCAAGGCCGGCGGCAAGAAGGCCGGCTAGGACGGGAGCACGGGCGGGGGCATGACGCTGGGAGGGATCCTGAGATCGACGGTCGCGGCGATCTGCATCCTCGGGGTCGTGACCCCGACGGTGTCGATCTCGGCTGCGCCGCGCCAGGTCTCCAAGCCCGCTCCCCGCAAGGCCGCCGCGCCGCGTCCCGCCGCTTCGACGGGCCTCCAGGTCAGGGTCGCCCAGGCCCCCGACTTCACCCGCCTGGAATTCCCCGGCTCGCGCGGCATGCAGGCGCGCCGAGAGGGAACGTCGGTGGTGTTGCGTTTTCCGCGCGACGCCAACCCCAACCTCTCGCCGCTGAACGTCGGCCCGCCGCGTTGGGTCAAGGGCGCCCAGGCGCGCCACGTCGGCGGCGTGGTCGAGATCGTGGTCGCGCTCAGCGACGACGCCGACTTCCGGGCCGGCAACGCCGACGGCGACGACTTCATCAACCTGTTCGCCCGCCAGGACGCGACGCCGGCGTCGACGCCGGCCGCCGCCGTGGTCGCGCGTCGGCCCAATCCGATGCCGGCCAACGGCGCGGTGCCGGTCAAGTTCGCCAAGGTCGCGGGCCAGGTTCAACTCAGCTTCGACTGGGCCAATCCGGCGGGCGCCGCGGTGTTCCGGCGCGGCGAGGCCGTCTGGGTGGTGTTCGACGCTCCGGCCCGGCTGGACATCGGCAAGCTGCCCGCCAGCACCGCTCAATATCGCAACATCCAGGCCTTCAAGGGCGCCGACTATGCGGCGCTGCGCATCAGCACGCCGCAGGGCGCGCCGTTCTACGCCGACGGCGTCGGCTCCAACTGGACGATCGCCCTGGGCGCGGGGACCCAGGATTCGCCCGACCCGATTCGCGTGGCCCGCGACGACAACGCCAGCCCCGCCACCCTGACCGCCAACGTGGCCGGCACGACCAGGATCGCCTGGGTCTCGGATCCGGCGGTCGGCGATCGCCTGGCGGTGGCCACCGCCCTGGCCCCGTCCAAGGGACTGCCGTCGCGCCGCGACTATGTCGAGATGGCCTTGCTGCAGTCGGCCACCGGCCTGGCGGTCGAAAGCTATTCCGGCGACCTGCAGATGACCGCCGAGGGCGACATCGTCCATATTGGCCGCCCCAAGGGCTTGCTGCTGTCCTCGTCCTCCAGCGCCCAGGCCCAGGCCGACGCCGGGGCCGGCGCGCCCCAGGCCCTCGCCATGCCCGCCCTGATCGATCCCGAGCACTGGGCCAAGACCGGCTCGGGCGGCTTCATGGCCCGCTATGACGCCCTGCTGGGCGCCATCCCGGCGGCCAGCGGCGGCGACGGCAAGGGCGACGACACGGCCGCCCGCATGGTCCTTGCCCGTTTCCTGGTCGGCTCAAACCTGTCGTTCGAGGCGATCGGCGTGCTCAACGCGGCCGGCCGCGCCCACCAGACCCTGATGGGCGACGGCGAGTTCCGCGGCCTGCGCGGCGTGGCCAAGGTGCTGGCCCGCCGCTACGCCGAGGCCGAAACCGACTTCGCCTCGCCGGTGCTGAGCGACGATCCCTCGGCCGCGATGTGGCGCGGCTACATCGCCAGCAAGACCGGCCAGTGGGTAGACGCCAACCAGCGGTTCGCCGAGGGCGCCCGCGCGCTCAACATGTTCCCGGCCCTATGGCAGGCCCGTTTCCTGGGCGCCCAGGCCGAGGCGTCGGTCGGCGTCGGGGCGCCCGACACCGCCATTCGCCTGATCAACCAGGCCCTGAAGCTGCCCAACATCCCCGTCGAGGACCAGCTGGAGCTGCGTCTGACCCTGGCCAAGGCCTTCGAGGCCAAGAACGACGTCCGCGCCCTGCCGGTGTTCCAGGCGATCTCGAAGTGCGGCATCGACCGCCTGGCCGCCCCGGCCACCCTGCACGCCATCCAGCTGCGCCTGGCCAAGAACCAGATCAGCGCCGACATCGCCGCCAAGGGGCTGGACGCCCTGCGCTTCCGCTGGCGCGGCGACGGGGTCGAACTGGACACCATCCGCGCGCTGGGCCAGCTGCAGATCAGGCAGGGCCGCTATCGCGAGGCGCTGGAGGTGCTGCACTCGGCCAGCAACGTGCAGTCCGACCTGCCGCAGGCCGTCGCTCTGCGCAACGATCTGAACACCGCGTTCCGCAGCCTGTTCCTCGACGGCCTGGCCGACGGCATGCAGCCGATCCAGGCGGTGGGCCTGTTCTACGACTTCCAGGACCTGACCCCGATCGGCGCCGACGGCGACCAGATGGTCCGCAACCTGGTGCGTCGCCTGGTCGATGTCGACTTGCTGGACGAGGCCGCCAAGCTGCTCAAGTACCAGGTCGACAATCGCCTGAACGGCGTGCCCAAGGCCCAGGTGGCCACGGATCTCGCCTGGATCTACCTGATGGACCGCAAGCCCGAGAGCGCGCTGGACACCATCAACGCCACGCGCACCACGATCCTGCCGCCAGCCCTGAACGCCGAGCGCCGCCTGGCCACCGCCCGCGCCCTGATGGGCCTGGGCCGCTACGACGCCGCCCTGGAGGTGATCGAGGGCGACAAGAGCCGCGACGCCGAGGATGTCCGCGCCGAGATCGCCTGGAAGCAGCACGCCTGGCCCCAGGCCGGTGCGCTTTACGAACGCTCGCTGGCGGACCGCTGGAAGACGCCCGGCGTCCTGAACCCGGCCGACGAGTCCAAGCTGCTGCGCGCGGCCGTGGCCTTCAGTCTGGCCGACGACGACGCCGCGCTGGGCCGCCTGCGCCAGCGCTATGGCGGCTTCGTCGACGGCGCGCGCAATCCCGACGGCTTGCGCGTGGCCCTGGCCGGCGCCGATCCGGGCAGCCTGTCCAGCACCGACTTCAGCAAGGTCACCGCCGACAACGAGGCCTTCAATGGCTGGGTGGCCAAGATGAAGGACCGCTTCCGGGCCCAGGCGAGCAACTAAGGATTTCGTCGGCGTCGCTCTGTGTTCTCTAGACGGCCCAGCCGGCCAAGCCCCGCGTTGGGGCTAATTTCTCCCCGCAGCATCGCCTGCGCGGTCGCCATTTGCAGCGCGCCCGCGTTCAGCCCGCCCAGGCGGTGAACCTTCGCGTTCGAAAAGCGATTGGTCCGCTGGCGGCCCAGGCCCAAACGCCTTAGTTAGACGCCGCGCGCGCGATCCTGTCGGGACGTCGACACGGGGCCTCGGCCTTCATGTGGCGGGGTCCGCTTGCATTGCTCGAGAGGGCGTGGCATGACAACGTTGTCATAGGGTGGAAGCTTTGGCCAAAGAAACGAACGTCGACCAGACAGGTCGCGAAGTGCTGGTTCTGCTGGGCGGCGCGGGGGATCTCGCGCTTCGCATGTTGTTGCCTTCGCTGTATTTTCTCGAGGTCGACCGCCTCCTGCCGCACGACCTGCGGATCATCGGCCTGGCCCGTCACGACCACACCGCCGACAGCTATCGCAAGCTGGTGCGCGAACAGCTGGGCAAGCGCGCGACCGTCGAGGAATCGGCGTGGAACCGCCTAGCCGCCCGCCTGGACTACCTGTCGGTCGACATCACCAAGGAAGAGGGCGCCAAGGCGTTGGCCGACAAGGTCGGCCCGCACGGCGACCTCGTCGTCTATTTCGCCCTGTCGCCCAGCCTCTACGGCTCGGTCTGCACCGCCTTGCAATCGGCCGGCCTGACTGGCCCCAAGACGCGCCTGGTGCTGGAAAAGCCGATCGGCAAGGACTTCGCCAGCTCGTGCGTGATCAACGGCGCGGTCGGCGCGGTCGTCGACGAAAGCCAGATCTTCCGCATCGACCACTATCTGGGCAAGGAGACGGTCCAGAACCTGACCGCTCTGCGCTTCGGCAACGTGCTGTTCGAGCCCCTGTGGGACAACAAGCACATCGATCACGTGCAGATCACGATCGCCGAGACCGAGAAGGTCGGCGAGCGCTGGCCCTATTACGATGAATACGGCGCCCTGCGCGACATGCTGCAGAACCACCTGCTGCAGCTGCTGTGCCTCGTGGCCATGGAGGCTCCGTCGGGCTTCGACCCGGACGCGGTCCGCGACGAGAAGGTCAAGGTGCTGCGGTCCCTGCGTCCGTTCACCAAGGCCAATGTCGCCCACGACACCGTGCGCGGCCAGTACGTGGCCGGGGTGGTCGAGGGTACGGCGCGCGAGGGCTATCTGGAAGAGGTCGGCAAGCCGTCCAAGACCGAGACCTTCGTGGCCATGAAGGTCGACATCGACAACTGGCGCTGGGCCGGCGTGCCGTTCTTCCTGCGCACCGGCAAGAACCTGCCCGACCGCCGCACCCAGATCGTCGTGCAGTTCAAGCCCGTGCCGCACAACATCTTCGGGTCCGCCGCCCAGGCCGAGACCAAGGCCAACCGCCTGGTCATCGACCTGCAGCCGGACGAGGACATCTCGCTGACCGTGATGACCAAGCGTCCGGGCCTGTCGGAAGAGGGCATGCGCCTGCAGTCCCTGCCGCTGTCCCTGGCCATGAGCGCGGCCGGCAGCCGCCGCCGCATCGCCTATGAAAAGCTGCTGCTGGACGTGTTCCGCGGCGACCGCACCCTGTTCGTGCGCCGCGACGAGGTCGAGCAGGCCTGGAAGTTCGTGGACGGCGTCTCCGCCGCCTGGGCCGAGGCCAAGATCGAGCCCGCGCCCTACGCCGCCGGCACCTGGGGACCGCACAGCGCCACCGCGCTGATCTCGCCCCAGGGCCGGGCATGGAACGAGTAGGCGTGGCGACCATGGCCCTCCCCAAGATCGAGGCGTTCGCCACCCGCGAAGCCCTGTACGACGCCGCCGCCTCGGTCGTGGCCTTGGCCCTGACCGAGGCCGTGGCCAAGCGCGGCCAGGCCGGGTTCGCCGCCACCGGCGGCTCGACCCCGGCCCCGGTCTATGACCGACTGGCGACGATGACCGTCCCCTGGGACAAGGTCGTCGTCACCCTGACCGACGAGCGCTTCGTGCCGCCGTCCGACCCGAGCAGCAACGAGGGCCTGGTTCGTCGCCACCTGCTGCAAGGCGAGGCGGCCAGGGCGGGCTTCGCGCCGCTGTATTTCGACGGCGTGGCTCAGGAGGCGGTCCCGGCGAGGGCCGAGGCCGGGGTGGCCAAGGCGCTGCCGTTCGGCGTGACCCTGCTGGGCGTCGGTCCCGACGGCCACTTCGCCTCGCTGTTCCCCGGCAACCCGAAACTGGCGGAAGGCCTGGATCCCCGGTCCGAACGCACGGTGATCGCCGTGCCGCCCGGCCAACCCGCGCCGGACCTACCCCGGATCAGCTTGACCTTTCAGGCGTTGATCCAGTCGTCGCTGATCGTGCTGCTGATCACCGGCGGCGCCAAGAAGACGTTGCTCGAAGGTCCGGTCGATCAAGGCTTGCCCATCGCCGCGATTCTGAACCAGGACCGCGCCCCGGTCCGTATCCTCTGGGCGGAGTAGTCCCATGGCCTTGAACCCTGTCATCGCTGAAGTCACCGCGCGGATCATCGAGCGCAGCCGCGACAGCCGCGCGACCTATCTGGCCAACCTCGACGCAGCCGCCGCCGCCCAGCCGGGCCGGGCCAAGCTCAGCTGCGCCAACTGGGCCCACGCCTTCGCCGCTTCGCCGGCGGTGGACAAGGTCCGCGCCCTGGACGTCAACGCGCCCAACCTGGGCATCGTCTCGGCCTATAACGACATGCTGTCGGCCCACCAGCCGCTGGAGGAATATCCGGCCCTGATCAAGGACGCGGCGCGCGAGGTCGGGGCCACGGCCCAGTTCGCCGGCGGCGTTCCGGCCATGTGCGACGGCGTCACCCAGGGCCGTCCGGGCATGGAGCTGTCGCTGTTCTCGCGCGACGTGATCGCCATGGCGACCGGCATCGCCCTGACCCACGACGCGTTCGACGGCGCGCTGTATCTGGGCGTCTGCGACAAGATCGTGCCGGGCCTGCTGATCGGCGCCCTGACCTTCAGCCACCTGCCGGCGATGTTCGTGCCGGCCGGGCCGATGACCTCGGGCCTGCCCAATTCGGAGAAGGCCCGCATCCGCGCCCTCTACGCCGAGGGCAAGGTCGGTCGCGAGGAACTGCTGGCCGCCGAGAGCGCCAGCTACCACGGCCCGGGCACCTGCACCTTCTACGGCACCGCCAACACCAACCAGATGCTGATGGAGCTGATGGGCCTGCACCTGCCCGGCTCGGCCTTCGTCCATCCGCACACCCCGCTGCGCACGGCCCTGGTCAAGGAAGCCGCCAAGCGGGTGGCGGCCATCACCCACAAGGGCAACGACTGGATTCCGGTCGGCCGGGTGATCGACGAGAAGGCCGTGGTCAACGGCGTGGTCGGCCTGATGGCCACCGGCGGCTCGACCAACCTGGCGCTGCACCTGGTGGCCATGGCCCACGCCGCCGGCATCATCCTGACCCTGGAAGACCTGGACGACATCTCCAAGGCCACGCCGCTGCTGGCCAAGGTCTATCCGAACGGCTCGGCCGACGTGAACCAGTTCCACGCCGCCGGCGGCATCCACTTCGTGGTCAAGGAACTGCTGAAGGCCGGCCTGGCCCACGAAGACGTCCTGACCGTCGCCGGTCCCGGCCTGTCGCGCTACACCCAGGAGCCGGTGCTGGTCGACGGCGAGCTGGCCTGGCGCGAGGGCGCGGACGAGTCGCTGGACCTCAACATCCTGCGCCCGGCCTCCGACCCGTTCAGCCCGGAAGGCGGCCTGCGCCTGCTGACCGGCAACCTGGGGCGCGGCGTGATCAAGGTCTCGGCCGTGAAGCCAGAGCACCAGGTGATCACCGCCCCGGCGGCCGTGTTCCAGGAGCAGGAAGACTTCATCGCCGCCTTCAAGCGCGGCGAGCTGGATCGCGACGTCGTCGTTGTGGTCCGCTTCCAAGGCCCGTCGGCCAACGGCATGCCCGAGCTGCACAACCTGTCGCCGTCGATCTCGGTGCTGCTGGATCGCGGCTTCAAGGTGGCTCTGGTCACCGATGGGCGGATGTCGGGCGCCTCGGGCAAGACCCCGGCCGCGATCCACATCACGCCGGAAGCCGCCAAGGGCGGGGCCCTGGCCTATGTCGAGGATGGCGACGTCATTTCGCTGAACGCCCACACGGGCGAGCTGAAAATCCTGGTGGACGAGGCGACCCTGCGCGCCCGCACGCCGGCGCAAGTCCCGGCGTCCAAGCCGGGCTTTGGACGGGAACTCTTCGGCCTGCTGCGTTCGGGGGTCGGCGCTTCCGACCACGGCGCATCGGTGCTGTTTGCTTAGGAAGTGACGGATATGAGCGGCTTGAACTCCATCGGACTAGGCCTGGTCGGCGACATCGGCGGAACCAACGCGCGGTTCGCCCTGGTCGATTTCGATGGGGCCGACCCCAAGCTGATCGAGCCGACCTCGTACAAGGGCGAGGACTACGGCCAGGCCGAGGACGCCGTCGAGGCCTATCTGGACAAGATGGGCGTGCGCCATCCCGACCAGGCGGTGGTCGCGGTCGCCGGTCCGATCGAGCATGGCGCGGTGCAGTTCACCAACAGCGACTGGAAGCTGTCGGAGGACAGCCTGCGCCGGGCCGGCGGCTTCCGCACCGCCAAGCTGATCAATGACTTCACCGCCCAGGCCCTGGCCGCCCCGCGCCTGGCGCCCAAGGACTTGCGCCAGATCGGTCCGCTGCAGACCTCGGGCGAGGGCGACCTGGCGATCATCGGCCCGGGCACCGGCTTCGGCGCGGCGGGCATGGTGCGCCGGCACGGCGTCGAGACGCCCCTGACCACCGAGGGCGGCCATATCGCCTTCGCCCCGTTCGACGAGACCGAGGTCGAGATCCTCCGCATCCTGATGAAGCGGTTCGGCCGCTGCTCGATCGAGCGGATCCTGTCGGGCCCCGGCATGGAGGACCTGCACCTCATCCTGGCCGAGGTGGAAGGCCGCAAGACCGACGAACTGACCGCCAAGCAGATCACCGAGCACGGCGTGGCCGGCGACGAATGCTGCAAGGTCACGATCGACCGCTTCTGCGCCATCCTCGGCTCGGCGGCCGGCGATCTGGCCATGGCGCTGGGCGCCAGGGGCGGGGTGTTCATCGCCGGCGGTATCGCGCCGCGGATCATCGACCTGCTGGAAAAGGGCCAGTTCCGCGAACGATTCGAATCGAAGGGCCGGCTCAGCGACTACACCCGCGCCATCCCGACCCACGTGGTGATGAACCCGCACACGGCCCTGATCGGCGCGGCGGTGGCCATGACTCCGGACGGCAAGGCGGCCATTTCTTAGGGCTTTCGGCTCGGCGGCGCCTGTTCCGATCCCTCAAGGCGAGATTTCCACTGGAAGTGGGCTCGCCTTGACAAGGTTGTCATGCCTTTATTGCGTCGCTTGTCGATTTCCGACGCTTCGCGAGGCCGGTCTTGAGTTCCAAGGTTACGATCCACGAGGTCGCCCGCCTGTCGGGGGTGTCGATCAAGACCGTTTCGCGGGTGCTGAACCGCGAGCCGAACGTGAAGACCGACACCCGCACGCGCGTGCAGGAAGCCGTCGCGGCCCTGAACTACCGGCCGAACATCTCGGCCCGCAGTCTGGCGGGGTCGAAGGCCTATCTGATCGGCGTGTTCTTCGACAACCCCAGCCCCGCCTATGTCACCGACGTGCAGCTGGGGGCGATCGCCCGCTGTCGCGAGGAGGGCTACCACCTAATCGTCGAGCCGCTCGACTCCGAGGGCGACGTCGCCGCCCAGGTGGAGCCGATGCTGCACACCCTGCGCATGGACGGAGTGATCCTGACGCCGCCGGTCTGCGACAACGTCGCGGTGCTGGACGTGCTGGAAGCGGAGGGCGTGCCCTATGTGCGGCTGTCGCCCGACCAGGACCAGGATCGTTCGGCCCACGTTCGCATGGACGACGTGCGCGCCGCCTACGAGATGACCGCCCACCTGATCGGCCTGGGCCATACCGACATCGGCTTCATCAAGGGGCACCCCGAGCACGGCGCCTCGCACCTTCGGTACGAAGGCTACGTGACGGCGATGAAGGAGCACGGTCACGCCGTGCGCGAAGATCGCGTCGAGCAGGGTTGGTTCTCGTTCCGCTCGGGCTTCGAGGCGGCCGAACGGCTGCTGGACCGCATCGACCGCCCGACGGCGGTCTTCGCCTCCAACGACGACATGGCCTTGGGCGTGATGGCGGTGGCCAATCGCCTGCGTCTCGAAGTGCCCCAGACCCTGTCGGTGGCCGGGTTCGACGACACCCCTGGGGCCAAGGTTGTCTGGCCGCAGCTGACCACCGTGCGCCAGCCGATCCAGGCCATGGCGGCGGCGGCGGCCGATCTGCTGCTGACCGGCGCGACCCGGACGGAAGGCGAGGCGCCGCCGTCGCGCCTGCTGGACTTCGAACTGGTGGTCCGCGAGTCCACCGGGCCGATCGGCTAGGATTCAGGTTTCTCTGATCCGAAGCCCGCGTCAGGCGTTCGGAATCCCAAGGCCTTTCGCGCCCATTTTTCCGATGGAGGTGGAAAGGCTTCGGCGTTGACGCTAAGTCAGCAATGGCGAATCCAGGCCCGGGCCGCTAGACAACGTTGTCAGGCGGGAAATTCGGGAATGACGTTCGCCAAAAGCAAATCCTTTCTGCCATGCGGTATGTATTGCCGCATTGCAGCATTTTCTAGCCTCTCCGGAGCAGGTTCATGATCCGCGCGCGCCGCTCCCGCATCGTCGCCACCATCGGCCCGGCCAGCAGCTCGCCGGAGATGATCGTCACCCTCGCCAAGGCCGGGGCCGACGTGTTCCGCCTGAACTTCAGCCACGGCAGCCACGACAACCACGCCGCCGCCTACAACGCCATTCGCGCGGCCGAGGCGGTGGTCGGGCGGCCGCTGGGCATCCTGGCCGACCTGCAGGGGCCGAAGCTGCGCGTGGGCAAGTTCGCCGAGGGGCCGGTCACGCTGAAGGCCGGCCAGGCCTTCCGGTTCGACAATGACCCGACGCCGGGCGACGCGACGCGCGTGCACCTGCCCCACCCGGAGATCCTGGTGGCCATGCGCCCGGGCGCGACCCTGCTGCTGGACGACGGCAAACTGCGGATGACCGTGACCGACGCCGGCCCCGGCTACGCCAACACCACGGTGGTCAACGGCGGCAAGCTGTCGGAACGCAAGGGCGTGGCCGTGCCCGACGTGGTGATCCCGATGTCGCCGCTGACGCCGAAGGATCGCGAGGACCTGGCCTTCGCCCTGCGCCTGGGCGTCGACTGGATCGCCCTGTCGTTCGTCCAGGCCCCCGAAGACATGGCCGAGCTGCGGCGCATCGTCGAAGGCCGCGCCGCCGTCCTGGCCAAGATCGAGAAGCCCCAGGCGCTGGAAGTGCTGGGCCCGATCCTCGACCTCTGCGACGGCGTGATGGTGGCCCGCGGCGACCTGGGCGTCGAGATGGCTCCCGAAGAGGTGCCGGTGGCTCAGAAGGTCATCCTGCGCGCCGCCCGCGAGCGCGGCATCCCCGTGATCGTCGCCACCCAGATGCTGGAATCCATGACCAGCTCGCCGACCCCGACCCGGGCCGAGGCCTCGGACGTCGCCAACGCCGTCTACGAGGGCGCGGACGCGGTCATGCTGTCGGCCGAGAGCGCCGCTGGCGACTATCCGGAAGAGGCGGTGACGATGATGAGCCGCATCATCGAGCGGGTGGAGCGCGACCCGCGCTGGCCCGAGCTGATGCAGGCCGAGCAGCCGCACAACGACGAAGACGCCGACGTCCTGGTCGTGGCCGCCGCCCAGGCCGCCAAGGCCGGCTCGACCAAGTGCCTGGTGGCGTTCACCACCACCGGCGCCACCGCCCGCCGCCTGTCGCGCGAGCGTCCGCTGCAGCCGGTGCTGGCCCTGTCGCCGCGCGTCGAGGCCGTGCGCCGCATGTGCCTGGTCTGGGGCGTGGAGGCCCGCGTCAGCGGCCAGCCCGACAGCCTGGAGGTCGTCACTTCCGACGCCGTCGCCAAGGCCGTCGAACTGAACCTGGTCGGCCCGGGCGAGCGCGTGCTGATCGTCGCCGGCACGCCGTTCGGCGCGCCGGGGGCGGCCAACCTGCTGCGCCTGGCCCACGCGCCGTTCCCGACCCGCAAGCGTCGCTAGATAGGCTTTCAGCCGAACGGAAGCGGCAGCAGGCGCTCGTAGCCACGCCGCACGGCGGCGTAGCACTCGCAGGTGATGGCCTCCAGGCCGGCGCGGTCGAGAATGTCGACCACGCCCCGGCGATAGCGGATGAGGCCCTTGGCCTGCAGCGAACCGGCCACGGCCGTGACCGTGGTGCGCTGGACGCCCAGCATGTCGGCCAGGAATTCCTGGGTCAGGCTGATGGTGTCGCCTTCGATGCGATCGCGGCACGACAGCAGCCAGCGGCAGAACCGGGCCTCGACGCCGTGCAGGGCGTTGCAGGCGACCGACTGGATCGCATGACCGAATAGCGCCTCGTTATGGCGATCAACCAGGTCGCGCAGGGCGGAGCTGCGGGTCCAGGCGTCATGCAGGGCCGAGACGCTGATCCGCGAGGCCTGCCCGGAGGTCTGGATGATGGCCCGCACCAGCGACTGGCGCGGCGCCACCGCGGCCATCAAGCCCAAGGCGCCTTCGCGGCCGATCGGCGCGGACTCGATGGCCGCCCCGTTCTCCATCAGGGTCATCAGCGAGATGACGCAATCATGCGGGAAATAGATGGCCTCGATCGGATCGCCCGGATCGTACAGATGACGGCCCTTTTCCAGCTCCTGCTGGACGAGGTGGGGCGCGATCAGGCCGAAATCCTCCGTCGGCAGGGCGGCAAGCAGACGATTTTTCAAGGTGGCGGCGGCCCCGTCGAACGAATCGACCATCGGTAGGCGGAAGGGATTTGAAATCTAGGTTGGAAGTCGCCGCCGCGCTGTCGAGTAGTCGACACAGATGTGATGCGCCAAGAGCCTTCAAAACTAAGTTGGTCGCCTATCCGACGGTACGGGAATAGTTGGGAGCTCGTCGCCGTCCCGTCTCTCTTGTCGTCCTGAGTACATTACCGCTCGCTTATCGAAGCGTCGCCATTCCGCCAACCGACGGAAGCCGAGACTTTCGACGGACCAGCTTCGCCAAGCCATCAGCAGCCATCGCTTGATGAGACTTCATGCGCCCGCCTCGCCGGCGCACCGCCGTCTAGGCCAGCTTGACGTGGGCCTTGTCGCCCAGGTCGGGCGGGCTGTCGGTCAGGTTGGCCTTGGCCACCTCCCAGGCGAAGCGCACTGGGCCGCCCTTGGAGATCCACAGTTCGGCGTCCCGGACATCCAGCCGCAGCAGGGTCAGGGTTGGATCGTCCTTGCCGTCCGGAAACCAGGCGGCGACGATCGGATTCCAGTACTTGTCGATGCGGGCGGTGTCGCGGGCGGTGGACAGAACGCCGCCGATGCAGGCCTGGAACTCCTGGTCCTTGGACTGGACGATCAGCATGGCCTCGGCCCCGTCGCTGGCGTTCTTGGCGAGGTCGGTGTCGTCCCTGGTGAAGAACCAGACCTGGCCGCCCTCCGGCTCGGCGAAGGCGGTCATCGGCTGGAAATGCTGGTGAGCGTTCATCAGGCCCAGCATGCCGAACCGCGCGTCGTCCAGCTCCTTCCAGAGGCGTCTCTCGACGGCGGCCTTGTCGTTGGGATCGGTGCTCATGGCGGTCTTCCTTCTCGCTGGGGAGGAGGGGAGAACTGGTCTGAGCGAGGGCGGTTCCTAGAGCGAAGGTTGGAGCATCGAGCGTCCTTCGAGGCCCGCTGCGCGGACTCCTCTGGATGAGGAATTCAACAGCAGTTCACCTTCCTCATCCCGAGGTGCGAGCCGCAGGCGAAGCCTCGAAGGACGCAACGCGCCTCAGAAGCCGGAGAGTCTGGCATAGCGGTCGCGATGGAACGAGGCCGAACCGAACAGGGCCTCGGCCACGCGGGCCCGCTTCATGTAGAGGCCGGCGTCGTGGGCGTCGGTCATGCCGATGCCGCCATGCATCTGGACCATCTCGTTGGAGGCCAGGTGCAGCACTTCGCTGGCCTTGCCCTTGGCCAGGGAGGCCAGCAGCCGGGTGTCGGAGCCGGCGTCGGCGGCCTCCAGGGCGGCCTCGACGCAGGAGCGGGTGGTCTCCAGGTCCGTGAACAGCTTGGCCGCGCGGTGCTGCAGGGCCTGGAACGTGCCGATCACCTGGCCGAACTGGGTGCGGGTCTTGATGTAGTCCAGGGTGATCTCGAAGGCGGCGGTCGCCGCGCCCAGCATTTCGGCGGCCAGGCCGGCATAGGCGCGGTCGAGCACCGGCTCAAGGATCGCCCAGCCCTTGTCGACTTCGCCCAGCACCGCGTCGGCGCCGACCTGCACGCCGTCGAAAGCGATCCTGGCCGCGCCGCGGCTGTCGATCAGGGCCAGGTGGGTGCGGGTCACGCCGGGGGTGTCGCCAGGGACCAGGAACAGGGTGATCCCGTCGCCGTCGCCGGCCGCGCCCGAGGTGCGGGCGGCGACCACCAGCAGGTCGGCCGCGTCGCCGTCGAGGACGAAGGTCTTGGTTCCGCTGAGCACGAAGCCGGCGCCGGACGTCTTCGCCGACAGGGCGGTGTTCAGCGGCGCATGGTGCGCGCCTTCGTCGACCGCCAGGGTCGCGACAGCCTCGCCCGCCGCGATCTTCGGCAGCCATTCGGTCCTCTGGGCTTCGGACCCGCCCAGCACCAGGGCCGAGGCGGCAACCAGGGCGGTGGAGAGCAGGGGCGAGGCTACCAGATTGCGGCCGGTCTCCTCCAGGATCAGCCCCAGGCCCAGGTAACCGAAGGCCGAGCCGTCGAAGTCTTCGGGCACGATCACTCCGGCCCAACCCATCGCGCCCATCTCGCTCCAGGTCGCCGGATCGAAGCTCTGCTTGCTGCCGCCGTCGCGCAGCTTGCGCAGGGCGCCGACCGGGGCGCTGTCCTGCGTCCAGCCCTTGGCGGCGTCGCGCAGCATGGTCTGTTCTTCGGTCAGGACGGCCATGTCAGGCTTGCTCCAGAGTTTGGTGGCGGACGGCCCAGTCGAGGGCCTGCTCAAGACGGTCGTTGCCCCAGAAGAGCTCGCCGTCGGCGGTGACGAAGCTGGGCGCGCCGAACAGGCCGCGCTCCTGCGCCTGGCGGACGTGCGCCTTCAGGCGGCTCTTGACGGGATCGGTCGCGGCGGCGGCCAGCACCGCGTCCGGCGCCGCGCCGACCGAGGCGATCAGCGGGGCCAGCACCTCGGCCTGTGAGATGTCCTGGTCGTCGACGAAATTGGCCTGGTAGACGGCGCGGCTGAAGGCCGGGGTCCAGCCGTCCTCCAGTCCGCAGATCGCCACGCGGGCGGCCAGCAGCCCGTTGCGCGGGAACTGGCTGGGATGGACCAGCGGCAGGCCTTCCAGGTCGCAGACCCGCTGCAGGTCGCGCCACATGTAGTCGCCCTTGACCGGGAAGGCGTTGAACGGGCTGTCGTTCAGTCCCTGCTGCTCGTGGAACAGCGGCCCCAGCAGGAAGGGACGCCACGCCACGGTCACGCCAGCCGACTGCGCCAGGCGCTCGACGCGCATGGCGGCGGGATAGCTGTAGGTGGAGCCGAACTCGTACCAGAACTCGATCATGGCCAGAACTCGATCATGGTTCCTCGGCGCCCTTACTGGTGATCCAGCAAGCCTAGCACCCGCTTGGCGACGACGTTGAGATTGACCTCGCTGGTGCCGCCCTCGATCGAGTTGCCCTTGGCGCGCAGCATGGCGCGCGGCGCGGCCAGCTCGTCCCTGGTGAAGCCTTCGCCCTCCCAACCCAGGCCCTGCAGGCCCAGGGCCTCGACCAGCAGCTCGGTGCGCTCCTGGTTCATCTTGGCGGCGGCGTACTTGATGATCGAGACGGCGGCGCTGGGGCCCGAGCCTTGTTTGGACTCGGCTTCCGCCCGGCGCACGGTCAGCATGAAGGCGTGGGCGTCCATGCGGTGGTGGGCGATGCGGGCCCGCAGGTCGCCGTCGGCCAGCTTGCCGGACGCGTCGACGCCGACCTCCGTCTTGGCCGCCTCCACCAGGTCCAGCCCGCCGCCCCCGCCGAAGCCCGAGGCCGAGATGTTCTGGCGCTCGTACTGGAGCAGGCGCTTGGCGATGTCCCAGCCGCCGTTGACCTTGCCGACCAGCTGGTCCTTGGGGACCTTCACATTGTCGAAGAAGGTCTCGCAGAACGGCGAGGAGCCGCTGATCAGCTTGATCGGCCGAGCCTCGACGCCGGGCGAGGCCATGTCGAACAGCACGAACGAGATGCCCTCGTGCTTCTTGGTGGTGTCGGTGCGCACCAGGCAGAAGATCCAGTCGGCCTGGTCGGCGTAGCTGGTCCACACCTTCTGGCCGTTGATCAGCCAGTGGTCGCCCCTGTCCTCGCACTTGGTCTGCAGGCTGGCCAGGTCCGAGCCCGCGCCCGGCTCGCTGTAGCCCTGGCACCAGCGGGTTTCGCCGCGCACGATCTGCGGCAGGAAGCGCTGCTTCTGTTCCTCGGTGGCGTATTCCAGCAGCACCGGACCCAGCATCCAGACGCCGAAGCTCATCAGGGCCGGACGGGCCTTCAGGCGACGCAGCTCCTGCTCCAGCACCTTGTTCTCGGCCTTGGACAGGCCGCCGCCGCCATATTCCTTGGGCCACATCGGCGCGGTCCAGCCGCGCTCGGCCATGCGGTCCAGCCACAGCTTGGCGTCGGGGTTCTTCCATTGGAACCGCTTGCCGCCCCAGGGCGCGTCGTCCTCGCTCATCGGCGCGTTCAGCGATGGTGGGTAGTTGGTCTCCAGCCAGGCCCGCGTGTCGGCCCGGAAAGCCTCCAGATCGCCGCCGCCGCCGAAATCCGCCATGGCTGTTCTCCCTACCCGCATCGTTTCGCGACGCTTATGGGCGTCGTCGGGCGGCAGACTACGCCATGGAACGGCGGGGGCAAGCTGATTCAAACGATCGTTCGTCACGCGACGGGCGCCCGCTGGGGACAAGCCGCGCTATAGAGGATCGCGATGACGTGTCCCGCCGGGATTCGCCGATCAGGGGTCTAGATGTCCGCGCCGCAACTGAGGCCTGCCTTCCTCGCCGTCGCGCCGACGCTGTCGGCCATCCTGGCGGCCTGCGCCGGGATCCTGCTGCTGGCCTCGGGCGCGACCCCGTCCGAGCCGACCCGCTTCGCGATCTGGGTGGCGGTGGCCCCGGGGCCGCTGATCGAGGTCAGCCACTTCGTCTCCTCGATCCTGGGCCTGATGCTGGTCCTGCTGGCCTTCGGCCTGCGCGCGCGCCTGGACGCGGCCTGGTGGGCGGCGCTGTTCACCCTGGCCGGCGGGGCGATCCTGGCGCTGTTCAAGGGGCTGAACTGGGAAGAGACGGTCATCCTGACGGCCATCATGCTGGCCATGCTGCCGTTCCACGAGGCCTTTCCCCGCAAGGCGGCCCTGTCGCGGATGGAGATCACGCCCGGCTGGCTGCTGTCGGCCGCCGCGGCCCTGGTCGGGGTGGCGCTGTGCGGCTGGTGGACTTTCGCCCACACCGAATATGCCGACCAGTCGGTGATGAAGACGATCGGCGACCGCGAAGTGGCCCGCGCCATCCGCTCGTCGGCCGCCGCCGCCATCGTGCTGATGGCCATCGGCGTCTGGCGGCTGATCGCCACCCCGGCCACGCCGCCGGTGGTCGACGACACCGACCCGGAGTTCGACCGGGTTCGCGCCATCCTGGCCAAGGCCGAGAACGCCGAGCCGCCCTCGAACCTGGCCCTGCTGGGCGACAAGCGCTTCCTGTTCTCGGCCTCGGGCGAGAGCTTCCTGATGTTCGGCGTGCGCGGCCGCTCGTGGATCGCCATGGGGCCGCCGGTCGGGCGTGACGACGAGCGCATGGAGCTGTTCTGGCGGTTCCGCGAGCTGGCCGACGCCCACGCCGCCCGCGCCGGCTTCTACGCCCTGGGCCCCGCCGACCTGCCCGACAGCGTCGACCTGGGCCTGGCCATCCAGAAGACGGGTGAAAGCGCCGCCGTGCCGCTGGAGGCGTTCTCCCTCGCCGGCCGCCGCCGCGAGGTCCTGCGCCGCAACTGGCGCAAGGCCGGGGAGGGCGGGGCGGCCTTCGAGGTTCTGCCAGCCGACCAGGTCCACACGGTCATGCCGCAGTTGAAGGCGATCTCCGACGCCTGGCTGGCCCACCACGCCGGCGGCGAGAAAAGCTTTTCGATGGGCGGCTTCGACGAGCGCTACGTGGCCGAGTTCCCGGTGGCCCTGGTGCGGGTCGAGGACCGGATCGTGGCCTTCGCCACCCTGTGGACCACGGCCAACAAGGTCTCGTTCTCGATGGACCTGATGCGCTATTCCGATGACGCGCCCAAGAACGTCATGGACTACCTGTTCGTCGAGTTGCTGGGCTGGGGCAAGGAGCAGGGCTACCAGGCGTTCGAGTTCGGCGTCGCACCGCTGGCCGGTCTGGAAGACCGTCCGCTGGCGCCGATCATGTCACGCGTGGGCCGCCTGCTCTACGAGCGCGGCGAGGAAATCTACAATTTCCAGGGCGTTCGCCGCTACAAGGACAAGTACGATCCGGTCTGGCAGCCGCGCTACATTGCCGCGCCTCACAAGTGGGCGATCCCTTTTCTGCTCGCCGATATCGGCCTGCTGTCGTCCGGCGGCGTCTCCGGCCTGACCAAAAGGCCGCGACCTAGTAGCGCGGGTCGCCCGTCTTCATCCCCAGCAGGTTGAGGATATGGGCCGCCATCAGCAGGGCCACGACGGCGCCGGCCACCATCAGCGGCCGCCACGGCACCATGCGCGGACCCTTTAGAACATTGATCGGACGCGCGCCGCGCCAGCCGCAGAAGACGGCGAACAGCAGGGCGGCCACAGCGATGGCGAGGGTCGTCGGGAGGTCCATGCGCCTCTCATGGCCTGCGACAATCGGCCGTGCAAATAGTTAACGTTCATTAACCACAAGGAGCCGAATCTTAGGTACACACGTTAGGAAGGTGCGCCTGTTAACCATCCACAGTTAATCTTGACCATTGCTATATGTAGCGGTTTTGGTCGCGTTTACACGCTAGGAATCGGTGACTAGCGTTGGTTCCCAGGTGCAGAGGGAACGATTCGCATGACGGCCGCGGCGCCATGGAGCGTTAAGGGGATAGACCCCAAGGCACGGGAGGTCGCTAAGGACCTCGCGCGTCGCTCCGGCATGACCCTGGGCGAATGGCTCAATCGCATGATCATCGAGGGCGAGGGCTTCGACGCCGCGTCGCTCGAGGCGTTCGGCGAGCCTAGCCGCCCCTCCCTGGCCGTCAACAACGACCGCGCCAATCCTTCCTATTACGAGACCGCCCGCGGCGGCGCGCCCTCGCGCATCGAAGCCCGCGAGCATCCCGCCGACGAGGTCGGCCGGGTGGCCGTGGCCCTGGACCGGTTGACCGACCGCATCGAGGCGGCCGAGAAGCGTTCGGCCCAGGCCATTTCCGGCATCGACGAATCCGTGCGCGGCGCGCTGCAGCGTCTGGTCGCCGCCGAGCGCGAGCAGGTCGCCGTGGCCGCCCGCTTCGAGGGCGTGGCCGACGAGATCAAGTCCGAGCAGACCCGCGCCGCCGAACGGCTGCGCCGCATCGAGGCCGAAGCGGCCGGCCCGCGCTCGGCCGAAGCGCTCCGGGCGCTGGAAGGCGCCTTGGGCAAGGTCGCCGGCCACCTCTATGAAGGCGAGGCCCGCACCCGCGAGACGATCGCCCAGCTGGAACAGCGCCTGGACGCCCAGGCCGGCGCCGGCGTCGGCGATCCCTCGGCCCTGGTCGAAGAGGTCGTGGCCCGCCTGGGCCAGCGCCTGGAAGCCGCCGAGGCCCGCACGTCCGAGGCCCTGCAGGCCCTCAACACCTCGTTCAGCGCCCTGGACGGCCGTCTGCGGACAGTCGAGAGCAGCAACCCGGGCGAGGGCGTCCAGAAGCGTCTCGACGACCTGGCCGGCAGCCTGACGCAGCGCATGGAAGCCGCTCGGCTGGAAATGGCCGCCAAGCTGCGCGAATCCGCCGACGGCCGCTTCGACCGCATGGAGCGCAAGCTGGGCGAGATGACCGCCCACGTGCAGGCCGCCGAGCAACGCTCGGCCCAGGCCATCGAGCGCATGGGCCGCGAGGTGGTCGGCATGGCCGACGCCCTGAACCGCCGCGTCCAGACCTCGGAAGCCCGCAACACCGCCGCCATCGAGCAGGTCGCCGCCAGCATCGACCAGAAGCTGAACCGCGCCGACAGCGTCCAGGCCCAGGCGCTGGAGAAGCTGGGCGCCGAGATCGCCCGGATCACCGAGAAACTGGCCGAGCGGATCAGCAACGCCGAACGCCGCAACGCCCTGGCCATCGACGATGTCGGCGACCAGGTCACCCGCGTCACCGATCGCCTGAACCAGCGTCACGAACGCACCTCGCAGGAACTGGTCGACCGCATCCGCCAGAGCGAGGAGCGCACCGCTCGCCTGCTGGAGGAAGCGCGCGAGAAGATCGACACCAAGCTGGCCGAGGCCCAGCGCCGCGCCGCCGAACAGGTCGTCGCCGTCCCGGCCCCGCCGCCCGCGCGCCCGGCCCCGTCGCCGTTCGACGACGGCGAGCGTTTCTCGTTTGGCGGCGAGGCCGTTCCCGAAGACGTCTTCCACCAGCCGGCGCCCTTCATCCCGCCGCACGCCCCAGTCTCGACGCCCGCTCGCACCGCCGCGCCGGTCGTCTTCGACGTCCCTGTGTTCGAAGCGCCGGCCTTCCCGGCCAGCGAACCGCCGGCGCTGGAGTTCGGCGACGAGGATTTCGAGGCCGCCGACGGCTTCGTTTCGACGCTGGAGCCAGAAACGGCGTTCGAGCCGACCGCCGATGATGACGGCGACTTCTCGGCCCCCGACTTCTCGGCCCCCGAGTTCGCGAGCTCCGACTTCGCCGCGCCGGAGGAGCCGGTCGCGCCGTCGCGTCCGCTGTCGACCCGCGAGGTGATCGAGCAGGCCCGCGCCGCCGCCCGGCAGGCCGCCCTCTCTGGCGACGCCAAGGGCAAGGACAAGGCGAAGAAGACCGGAACCTCGCTGTTCGCCGGCTTCGGCGCCAAGAAGTCGGAGAAGAAGGTCAAGAAGGGCGCGGTGAAGACCGCCCTGATGGTCTCGGCCACCGCCGCTTGCCTGGGCGTGGCCTCGGCCGGCGCCATCATGAGCTTGGCCCAAGGTTCTGGTCCGTTGCCTGAACGCGTGGCCCAAGGCACGTCCAACAAATCCACCGGCGAGATCCGCGCCGCCGAGGCCGACACCAGCCCGACCGGCGCCCGCGCCGCAGTGGCGCTGACCTCCCAGGCTCCCGTCGAGGCGACCACGATCTCGACCGAAGGCGCGCCAGTCGCGGCCACGCCGCCCGGCGAGAACGCCCAGGCCCTCTATGATGACGGCGTGCGCCGCATCGAGGCCAAGGACCGCACCGGCCTGGACAGCCTGCGCAAGGCCGCCAATCTGGGCCTACCGCGCGCCCAGTTCTACCTGGCCAAGATGTACGAGGTCGGCGAGGGCGGGGTGAAGAAGGACCTGGTCGAGGCCCGCCGCTGGACCGAGCGCGCCGCCACGGCCGGCGAACCTCGCGCCATGCACAATCTGGCCCTCTACTACTACAAGGGCGAAGGCGGCGAGCGGAACTCGACCAAGGCCGCCAGCTGGTTCCGCAAGGCGTCGGACCTGGGCCTGGTCGACAGCCAGTTCAACCTGGCCCAGCTCTATGAAGGCGGCTGGGGCGTCAGCCAGAACCCCACCGAGGCCTACAAGTGGTACCTGATCGCCGCGCGGTCGGGCGACACGGCTTCCCGCGCCCGGGCCGCCGCCCTGCGCGCCCAACTGACCGCCGAGGGCCAGCGGATCGCCGAGCGTTCGGCCAGCGGCTTCCGCTCGCAAGCCGCCGCCCCCGTGCAAGCGGTCGCCTCGGCCGCCGCGCCCAGCGCGGGCCTGGCCACCGCCCAGCGCGCCCTGTCCAAGCTGGGCTACTACCAGGGTCCGCAGGACGGCGTGACCTCGCCGGCCCTGCAGATGGCCATCGCCGCCTACCAGCGCGACCAGAACCTGCAGCCTTCCGGCGCGCTGGACGGCGATACCCTGAGCCGCCTGTCGACCTGGGCCCGCTGATCCCGACGGCCTGTTTCGCCCCTGAAGCTGGATTTCCGAAACCTTTTTGGACGAGCATCCCAGGGTGCTCGTCCACAAGCTGTGTCCTGTGGCCAAATATCGTCCGTGGACCTATGGGCAGACCTCGGTAATAGTCGGTCCCTTCCGGGGGGAAGGGCGTGCGTCGGCATTCACGCCCGAAGGAGTAGGCATGGCGTTCGAAGCAGCAGCGGCCGATCATCCGCAGGATCGCGTGCCGGTTCCTCTGGCCGTATGGGTCTGCGGCCTGGCGACCCTGGTTCCGTTCGTGGTCTGCTCGGCGCTGTTCTGCTACGGCCCGATCGACATGCGCCAGGTGGCGCTGATCAGCCTGCTGGCCTATTCGACGGCCATGATGTCGTACCTGGGGGGCATACGCTGCGGCCTTGAGATCGAGCGCGCCCGCCCGCGCTGGATCACCCTGGGCCTGTCGCTGCTGTTTCCCCTGGCCGGCTTTGGCCTGTTGCTGGGCGGCCTGAAGTTCGAGCCGGCCTGGCAGCTTTCCGGCTTTCTGCTGGTCTTCATCCTCCAATGGCTGTGGGACGTGACCAACCACGAGGGGCCGGCCTGGCGCCCGCGCCTTCGCACCCTGCTGACCTCCGGCGCGGCCATCTCGCTGGCCTTCGCCCTGGAGCAGGCCCTCCACCTGTAGGAACGCCTACTGGGTGACGGCTACCGTTTCCGTGGCCGCCGCGTTCACCGCCGTGCCCGTGACGACGTCGGCCACCGGCGCCTGGACCGCGACCACGGCCGCACTGGCCTCCGATTTCGGCGCGTTGATCAGCGGCGTCGCCTCGTTGAGCGGGTCGGACACGCAGGCCGCCGCCACCTGTTTGCTCAGCTTTTCCGCCTTGCTGTCCTGCTTCATGCCCAGGGCCGCCGAGGCCACGGTGCCGGCCAACGGCACGACGGCGTTGCCGCCCACCTTCAACGCCTTCTTCACCAGGCCGGGCTCTTCGTAGTCGATCGCCTTGGCGCGCAGGGCCTTGCAAGCCTCGGTGTCGTACTTCGGGTCCTTGGCGTCGAGCTTGGCCACGGTCTTGACCGGGGCTTCTCCGGCCAGGGCGACCGCGGGCGCGCCCGACAGGACCAGAACGGCGCCGACGCCGATCAGGATCGGTCGCATGACGATACTCCTTCCAACGTCCCGGGGATCAAACGCCCAGGCGGGAAGGGTGATCCGTCCCGCCAGGCCTCAGTCCGGGCGCAGCGACTTCCAGCCGACCGCGTGCACTCGACGGGGGCCCAGGGCGGCGGCCAGGGCCGGTCCGCCGAACAGGGGGGCGAAGGCCTGGTCCAGGATGTTCAATCCGCCGGTGAAGGCCCCGAAGGCCGGCAGCACCAGGCGCGCGCCGTCGGTGACGAAGCAGCGCCGACGGATCGTGGCCCGGCCGCTGGTCACCCTGGCCGCCGGATGCAGGTGGCCGGCCACTTCGCCGGGCTGGGCGCCGGGCAGGGGCTCGTGGCGGAAGGTCAGGCCGGCGATCGCCGCCTCGTCGACCACGTCGCCGGGCAGGGCGCGGGGGCCGTCCTCGTCATGGTTGCCCACCGCCCAGACCAGTTGGCGACCCACGGCCAGGGCGGCGATGCGAGCGCGGTCCTCGCCCGGCAACCGATCCTCGCCGGCCCCGTCGTGGAAGCTGTCGCCCAGGAACACCAGGGTGGCGGGCGACAGGGCGGCCAGCTCGCGCTCCAGCCGGTCGAGGGTCTCGCGGGTGTCGTAGGGCGGCAGCATCTGGCCGAAGCGCGCGGCGTAGCTGCTGCCCTTCTCGAAGTGCAGGTCGGCCACCACCATTGTGCGCTCGGTTTCCAGCCATAGCGCTCCGGAGTGGCGCAGCACCGCGCGTGCGCCCGCGATCTCGAGCCGCAGGCCGCCGCAATCGCCGATCTGGAACGCCAGGCTGGTCACGCACACACTCTCATCAAGCCATCGCCTCGGCGATCAGGTCTTCCTCGGCCTCGGCCAGGATCATTTCGCCGGCCGCGTCGCCCGGCGCGCGCTCGCGGCCGATCTCCAGCATAATCGGCACGGCGATCGGCGACACGCGGTCCAGCGCCGCATGGCGGATGCGGCCCTGGACCCGCGCCAGCATCTCGCCCAGCCGCGCCACGTCCAGCGAGCCGGTCGCCGCGTCGGCGCGGGCGCAGCGCAGCAGCAGGTGGTCGGGCTGGTGGCGGCGCAGGACGTCATAGATCAGGTCGGTCGAGAACGTTACCTGGCGGCCGGACTTCTCCTGCCCCGGATGGCGACGCTCGATCAGGCCCGAGATCAGGGCGCAGGCCTTGAAGGCGCGCTTCATCAGGAAGCTTTCGGCCAGCCAGGCCTCCAGGTCGTCGCCCAGCATGTCCTGGGCGAACAGCTCGTCCAGGTCCAGGGCGTCCATAGGTTTCAGCGCCCAGATGTTGACCGCGTAGTCGTTGGCCACGAAGCCCAGCGGGCCGATGCCCAGCCGGTCCAGCCGCCGGGTCAGCAGCATGGCCAGGGTGGTGTGGGCCAGGCGACCCTCGAACGGATAGCAGACCAGGTGGAAGCGCTTGCCGTGCGGGAAGGTCTCCAGCAGCATCTCGTCGCGCTCGGGGATGATCGAGCGGACCTTCTGGTGGCCTAGCCATTCCTGGACGTCCGGGGGCAGGGCGGGCCATTCGGCCTCGTCGTGCATCATCGCCCGCACGCGGCCGGCCAGATAGGTCGACAGCGGGAACTTCGACCCGCCCCAGCTGGGCAGCATCGGATCCTTGTCCGGCGCCGGGCTGACGAAGGCGTCGGCCCCGACCAGGCTGTTGAATCGCCACACCTGGCCCGCGAAGATGAAGGTGTCGCCCGGCTTCATCTGCTCGAAGAAGCCTTCCTCGGCCTCGCCGACCTTGCGCCCGCCCATCGGCCTTTTACCGCCGCCGATCCGCACATTGATCATGGCCGGCGAGACGATGGCGCCGACGTTCATCCGGTGGGCCAGCACCGCCTGGGCGTTTCGGGCCCGCCAGAGGCCGTCCTGGCCGGGCACGATGCGGCGGAATTTGTCGTAGGTGCGAAGCGCGTAGCCGCCGGTCGAGACGAAATCGACGACGGTCTCGAAATCCTCCCACGACAGGTCGGCATAGGGGCCGGCGGTGCGGACCTCGTCATAGAGGTCGGTCAGGGCGAAGGGCTCGGAGCAGGCGCAGCCCATGATGTGCTGGGCCAGGGTGTCCAGCGTGCCGATCCGGGCCGGCTCGCCGTCCAGGTGGCCGCCCAGGATGGCGTCGGCGGCGGCGCGGCACTCCAGGTATTCGAAGCGGTTGGCCGGGGCCAGGATGGCGCGCGAGGGCTCGTCCAGGCGGTGGTTGGCGCGGCCGATCCGCTGGACCATCCGCGAGGCGCCCTTCGGCGCGGCCAGTTGGATCACCAGGTCGACGTCGCCCCAGTCGATGCCCATGTCCAGGGTCGAAGTGCAGACCACGGCCCGGATCGCGCCGCGCGCCATGGCGGCCTCGACCTTGCGCCGCTGCTCGGCCGCCAGGCTGCCATGGTGCAGGGCGATGGCCAGGCCGTCGTCGTTCAGCTTCCACAGCTCCTGGAAGGCAAATTCCGCTTGAAAGCGCGTGTTGACGAAGACCAGGGCGGTCTTGGCCCCTTTGATGATCTCGTAGATCTCGCCCATGGCGTGCTCGGCCGTGTGGCCGGCCCACGGCACGCGGCCGCCGGAGACCAGCACCTCGACGATCGGCTGCGCGCCGCCCGAGCCGAGGACCAGGTCCACATCCTTTGCTCCCCTCCCCCTTGTGGGGAGGGGTTGGGGGTGGGGGGCGGCCGGCAGGGCGGCAGACGCCGTGAGCGCGGTTCCCCCACCCCCTGCCCCCTCCCCACAAGGGGGAGGGGAAGAGTTATGGCCCAACCACCGCCGCACCAGGTCCGGGTCGTCCACCGTCGCCGACAGGCCCACCCGGCGCATCCGCGGCGCGAACAGCTGCAGCCGCGCCAGGCCCAGCGCCAGCAGGTCGCCGCGCTTGGTTGGCCACATCGCATGGGCCTCGTCGATGATCACGCAGGACAGGTCGGCGAAATAGGTGCGCGCGCCCTCCCAGGCGCAGAACAGCGCCAATTGCTCGGGCGTGGTCAGCAGGATGTCGGGCGGGCGCAGGCGCTGGCGCTGCTTGCGGGCCTCGCCGGTGTCGCCGGTGCGGCTCTCGGCGACGATGTTCAGGCCCATCTCGCGGATCGGCGTGGCCAGGTTGCGCTCGATGTCGACCGCCAGGGCCTTCAGCGGCGAGATGTAGAGGGTGTGCACCCCGGCCGGGGTGTTGCGCGGCGGGCGTTCGGCCAGCTCGATCAGGCTGGGCAGGAAGCCGGCCAGGGTCTTGCCGCCGCCGGTCGGGGCGATCAGCAGGGCGTCGCGGCCCTGCCGGCCCTTTTCGACCATGGCCAGCTGGTGCGGACGCGGCGCCCAGCCGCGCAAGGCGAACCACTGCTGAAAGCGGGGAGGAAGGGCGGTCGCCTCGGCCATTGACCGGCCTATAGCATGTTCCCGTTCCGTTTCCATGCGTCAACCTGTCTAAGTCCGGCCTTTTGACAAGGATGGTAGGCGGGGCTACCCGAAGGACAGGATCGCGAGGGGCGTGGCGCGCATGGGACGGATGGCTCGGAACGGCCTTGCAGGCTTGGCCTTGGCGGCGATGCTGGCGGTTGGTGCGCCGTCCCTGGCCGCGTCCGCTGCGCCGAAGGCCCCGGCGCGGGCCGAACTGCTGCGCCGCGCCCAGGCCGGCGATGTCGGCGCCTACGACCTGCTGGCCGACAGCTATCTGAACGCCAAGGGCGACCAGCGCGACGTCGAGGCCGCGGTGCGCTGGCTGAACGCCGGGGTCAAGGCCGGCGACACCGGCTGCATGATCGCCCTGGGCAACCTCTATTTCGTCGGCGAGGACCTGGACCAGGACGAGGCCAAGGCGCTGTCGCTGTACAAGGCCGCCGCCGCCAAGGGCGACGCCCTGGGCGCCTACAACGCCGGCCTGGTCTACGAGACCAGCGCCGAGGACCTGACCCAGGCCCTGGGCTGGTACTGGCGCGCCGCGGCGGGCGGCGATGAGGGCGGGATGTACAAGCTGGCCCTGGCCTATCAGCTGGGACGCGGCGTGACCGCCGACGAGACCCGGGCGGTCGCCTGGATGCGCAAGGCCGCCGCCGCCGGCTCGGTCGACGCGATCAACGACCTGGGGACCTACGCCCTGCAGGGCTACGGCATGCCGGTCGACGAGGGTCGGGCGCTGGCGCTCTATGCGGAGGCGGCCCAGCGCGGTTCGGCGGTGGCCCTGGCCAATGTCGCCGCCGCCTATCAGAACGGCGAGGGCGTCGACGTCGACCTCGAAAAGGCCCTGCGCCTTTATGTCCTCTCGGCCCGGGCCGGCAATTCGACGGCCTATTACGCGCTGGGCCAGATGTACGAGGATGGCGAAGGCGTGAAGGCCAGCCTGGCCAAGGCGGCGCAGCTCTATCGGATGGCCGCCGAGAGCGACGACCAGGAGGTGGCGCAAGCCGCGTCGGACGCCGCCGAGCGCCTCGAAGGCGGTTCGTCGGAAACCCCGATCGCCTGACGTTTCCGTTCGCATTTTGTTTCGGGCTCCGAACTGCTAACAAGGGGCCGTGAGCGCCCAGATTCCCACCCTCGATCTTGCCCCGGCCCTGGTGGTGCTGCCCGGGCCGCGGGCCGGCTATGCCGACGGGGCCACGGGCCGGTCGGGCGACGAAGGCGGCGGGCGGCCGCTGCGCACGCCCGACGCCCGCGACCTGTTCGAACACGGCCCTGTCCTGGTCGCCCACGCCTCCATGACCGCCAAGCGGCTGAACCTGCAGGCCCCGGCGCGCGGCCGCGGCGTGTTCGACGTGCTGGAGCTGTACGCCTTTACCCGCCCGGCCACCTTCTGCGCCCCGTCGGCGGTGGGGCTGGCCACCGCCCTGGGGCTGCCCGAGCCCAAGGGCGCTCCCGCCCAGGCCCAAACCCTGCGCGACGCGGCCGGCGCCCTGTTGCACGAACTGGCGATGACGCCCAGGCCGTCGCGCGAGGAGGCCCTGGCGGTCGCCGAGACCCTGGCCCGGGCCGGCTGGGCCTGGGGGCCGGCGGTGGTCGGCGCCCTGCGCTCGGCCCCGGTCGGCAACCAGTTCCGCAGCTCCGGCCTCGACGTCTGGGCTCGCGCGGTGGAGTGGGAAGACCAGGCGCCGCCCGGTGAGCCCGGCTCGCGCCCGGTCGATCCTGAACGCGCCAGCGAACGTCTCCGCGAGCTGCTGCAGCGCTCGGGCCTGGACGAGGCGCGCGAGGCCCAGGACACCTTCGCCCGCGAGGCGGCCTACGCCTTCGCCCCGCGGGAGCGCGAGGGCGAGCCGCAGATGATGCTGGCCGAGGCCGGCACGGGCGTCGGCAAGACCCTGGGCTATCTGGCGCCGGCCTCGGTGTGGGCCGAGATGAACGGACCCTCGGTGTGGATCAGCACCTATACCCGCGCCCTGCAGCGGCAGATCGAGCGTGAGAGCCATTCGATCTATCCCGACCCGCTGGTGCGGGCCCGCAAGGCGGTGGTCCGCAAGGGGCGCGAGAACTACTTGTGCCTGCTGAACTTTCAGGAACAGGTCAACACCGCCCAGCTGGGCAACGGTGACCTGATCGGCCTGGGCCTGGCGGCCCGCTGGGCGCGCGCCAGCCGCGACGGCGACATGACCGGCGGCGACTTTCCGGCCTGGCTGCCGACGCTGTTCGCCATTCCGCCCTCGGTCCAGGCCGGGCCGGCCAACCTGGTCGACCGGCGGGGCGAGTGCATCCACGCCGGCTGCCAGCACTACCGCGTCTGCTTCATCGAGAAGGCCGTGCGGGCCAGCAAGCGCGCCGACATCGTGATCGCCAACCACGCCCTGGTGCTGAGCCAGGCGGCCTTCGACGGGGCCCGGGCGGCGCGCGGCCTGAAGGGCGACAACGAGACCACTTCGCTCAAGCGCATCGTCTTCGACGAAGGCCACCACCTGTTCGACGCCGCCGACAGCGCCTTCTCGGCCGCCCTGTCCGGGGCCGAGGCGGCCGAGCTGCGGCGCTGGCTGCGCGGACCCGAAGGCCGCGGCCGGCGGGGCCGAGGGCTGGAGGCCCGGCTTCTGGACATCATCGGCGAGCGCGAAGGCGCCCGCGGCGCCTTGAACGCCGCCCTGCACGCCGCCGCGGCCCTGCCCGGCGAAGGCTGGTCAGGCCGGATCGCGCCGCCCGACGGTCAGGTCAATCCGATCGGGCCTATTGAAACATACTTGGTCTCGGTGATTGAACAGCTGCGGGCTCGAGTCACCGACCGTCCCGGCGCGGCCGAGCAGGGCCTGCAATGCGCCGCCCGCCCGGCCATCGAGCTGGTGCGCGAGCGGGCCGGCGAGGCGGCCAAGGCCCTGGCGGCCATCGAGGCGCCCCTGCTGGCCCTGGCCCGCCATCTGGAGGACGTGCTCGACGAGGAGGCCGACACCCTGCCCACCTCGGAGCGGGCGCGGATCGAGGGCGCCCTTCGCGGCCTGGATCGCCGGGCGCGCATGACCCTGCCGGCCTGGCGCTCGATCCTCAAGGCCATCGACGAGGACGCCGAGGACGACCCGGAGTTCGTCGACTGGTTCGAGGCCACGTTCCTGTACGGCCGGGTGGTCGACGCCGCCTGCCGCCGCCACTGGGTGGACCCGACCGAGCCGTTGCGCGCGGCGGTGCTGTCGCCCGCCCACGGCGTGCTGGTGACCAGCGCCACCCTGACCGACCCGGCCCTGGAGGACCCCTTCGCCCTGGCCGAGATGCGGACCGGCGCCGCCCGCCTGCCGCAAAGCCCCAAGGTGCTGCGCCTGGTCTCGCCGTTCGACTACGAGAAGAACGCCCGCGCCTTCGTGGTCACCGACGTCGGCAAGGATGATCCGCGCCAGGTGTCGGCGGCGATGCGCGAGCTGTTCCTGGCGGCCGGTGGCGGGGGCTTGGGCCTGTTCACCGCCATCCGCCGGTTGAAGGCCGTGCACGAGCGGATCGCCGCGCCCCTGGCCGACCAGGGCCTGGCGCTCTACGCCCAGCACGTCGACCCGCTGGAGGCCGGCGCCCTGGTCGACATCTTCCGGGCCGAGGAGGACGCCTGCCTGCTGGGCACCGACGCCATCCGCGACGGCATCGACGTGCCGGGCCGCAGCTTGCGCCTGCTGGTCTTCGACCGCGTGCCCTGGCCCCGTCCCGACGTGTTGCACAAAGCCCGCCGGGCGCGGTTTGGCGGCAAGGGCTATGACGATTCGACCGCCCGCGCCCGCATCAGCCAGGCGTTCGGCCGTCTGATCCGCCGGGCCGACGACCGGGGGGTGTTCGTGATGCTGGACGCCGCCGCGCCGACGCGCCTGTTCTCCAGTTTGCCCGAGGGCGTGACGATCGAGCGGGTCAGCCTGGTGGAAGCGATCGAGGCGACCGCCGCATTTTTGTCGGAAGATCGTTCTTAATCAGCGCGATACCAAGTTTGGGTAGAGCGTCCGAAAAGGACGTGTTCGGTCGCGTTTCGGGGAAGTTGCTGTTGGTGTTGCGTAGAGGTTGGACGGTCCTGGCGGCCGTGGCGTTGTTGGGAATCGCGCCGGTCGCTCGGGCCGGTGAGTTCGTGCGCGCCGATTGCCGGTCGGTGGTCAGGCCGACCGACGCCATCCGCTTCGACACCGACGAGCACCTGCGCTGGTACAAGCGGTTCTGGACCGGGACCTGCGATCACCTGTCGTTCTGCTTCTCGGGCTCGCCGAACTGGAACGACATCGTCGGCAAGCTGTTGGCCAAGGGCGGTCCCGCCGAGCAGCCGGCGTTGCTGCCCAAGGCCTGCCGGCTGGGCCAGCTGATCGGCCTGGAATGGGCCAGGGACAAGGACATCCAGAAGATCAGCACCAAGGACCTGAAGGTTTTCAACAGCATGCTCGAGGCGGCCGGCGACCCGCTGAAGGGCGTCGAGGCTGTCGACGCCAAAGCCCGGGCCATGGCCGGCCAGCCCAAGGTGCTCACGCCCAAAAAGCCCTGATAGAGTCGCCCCGCCGACGCAAAGGGGTCGAATTCCTGCAACGCAAAGCGCCTACACACCCGCACGGGGCCAGTGCGAGGAGCGTTGCATGACCAGATCCCAGATCACCGCCGACATGGCCGTCGACGATCAGGCCGATCCCGGCCAGGTCCGTTCGGCCCGGGCCCTGGTGCAGGGCGTGCGCTGGCGCAGTGGTCTGTCTCAGGGCGAGTTCGCGCGGGCCTTCGGCATTCCGCCGGCCCAGCTGGCGGCGCTCGAACTGGGCCAGACCCGGCCGGACGCCGCCCTGACGGCCTATCTGCGGGTGATCGATCACGCGCCGGACATGGTGCGCGAGGCGCTGGAGCGGTTTTGAAGCGGCCGGACGCCCCTCAATTTGTCCCCAGGTCCCACGTCTGGCATGGAGAGGGCGAGCAAGGAGTCTCCGCCTCGTGACCGACGTCCGCACCCACAAGCAGCGCATGCTGGCCGGCGACCTCTACAGCCCCGTCGATCCCGAGGTCATGGCCGATCACGAGGCGGCGGCGGCCTGGATGGGACGCTACAACGCCCTGGACCTGCCGCCGTCGGAGCGTCACGCCCTGCTGCGCGAGCTGTTGGCGGAGGTCGGCGACCGCGTCAGCATCCGGCCGCCGTTCCACTGCGACTACGGCTACAACATCGCCATTGGCGAGGGCGTGTTCCTCAACTTCAACTGCGTGATCCTGGACGTCACCACCGTGACCATCGGCGCGGCCACGACGATCGGGCCACATGTCCAGATCTACACCGCCGAGCATCCGCGCGATCCGGTCGAGCGCCGGACGGGCATCGAATACGCCCGCCCGGTCCGCATCGGCGAGAACGTCTGGATCGGCGGCGGATCGATCATCCTGCCCGGCGTGACCATAGGCGACGACGCCATCGTGGGCGCCGGCAGCGTGGTCACCCGCGATGTGCCCCGGGGCGCGACGGTGGTGGGCAATCCGGCCCGGGTTCGCGGCTAGGCCTTCGCCTTCACCGGCAGCCAGATCTCCAGCCCGCCTTCGCCGGTGCGCGGATCAAACTCCGAGCCGTAGCGCTCGAACAGCGGCGCGTCGGCGGCGTCATAGGCCGAGGCCGGCAGCCAGACGGTCCAGATGGCCCGCATGGTCGCGCGGATCGTGGAAATGTGCTCGGCGTGGCGGAAGACCGCGTAGCGTTGCGGCGGGATGCGCAGGGTGGAGAACCCGGCCGGCAGGTCGGAGAAGGCCGTGACCTCGACCCCGGCCAGATAGTCGAAGTCGCCGTGGTCGTCGGCATTGGCGCAGACGCCGTAGGTGACGTAGGCCAGGTCGCCGCCCACCTGGTTGGGGATGTGGCCCAGGTGGGGGACCAGCCGTCGCCATTGGCTGGGAATGCCGGCGCCGGCGTCGTTGCAGTCATAGTGCTGCTGGACGCCGGCGATCAGCAGCGGGCGGCCGTCTTCGAAGCGAGGCGGGGGCAGGTCGTTGCGGGGCGTGCTGTCGAGCATGATGGGCTCCACCAGAGTCAGGTTGGCGATATCGCGCCTGGCCCGCACCTGTTCGGGCGTGACCCCGAACTGGTCGCGGAAGGCGCGGGTGAACGCTTCGTGCGAGCCGTAGCCGGCTTCCAGGGCCACCGACAGGATGTCGGGAGCCCCTTGCGCCAGCGCCCGCGCCGCTTCCGACAGCCGCCGCGCGCGCAGATAGCCGATCACCGGGCGACCGGTGGCGACCACGAAGGCGCGGGACATGTGGAAACGCGAAATCCCGCCGGCCTCGGCGATGTCGTCCAGGTCGAGAGGCTGGGCGAAATGGCCTTCTATGAACCAGATGGCTTTCTCGACAGGGTTCATGGGCGGGTCTCGCGACGAAGCATGCAGCAGGGATAGCGCGGGCTTCCAGCGGCTATTTGATCGCGATTGCCCTCAGAGCAAAGTCCGCTGCGCCGGTTCGTCGGCCGTCGGCTCCGCGGTCTCGCCTCGGCGGCGCAGTTCGGTTTCGGCGCTGAAGCGGAGGTTCGGGTCGCGATCCTGGGCGAAGGCCCGCAGCGTTTCGATGCCGAGGCGATTCCAGGGCTTGCCGCGTTCAGGACCGGCGGGCACGCGCGGCAGCAGGCCCGGCTCGCGGCTCCAGGCCAGAAGCTGCTCCAGCGGGGCTTCGTCGAGCATGTCGCGCAGATGATGGGCGGTGACGTAGGCGTCCGGCAGGGCCCGATGGGCCGGCAGGCCCAGCTCGCGGACCAGGCCTTCGGGCCTGCGCTGGTAGCGCAGCATCTGGTTGGAGAAGCTGGTCAGGTGCGGCCACAGCCGCAGAGCGCACTTCCACGTGCAGATCCAGGGCGCGCCGCCGGTGAACCTCGGCGTGCAGTAGCGCTGTTCGAAGGCGGCGCGGTGGGCGGCGAGGGCCTGGACGCCGCCTTCGGGCTTCAGGACCTCGCCCGCCACCGCCTTCCAGAACGGCGCGCCGGCGACGTCGTCGTCGATGATGTGGTGCACCGCCATGGTTTCCGGGGTGATCGGGCGACCGGGATTGACCAGTCGGGATCCCCGGCCCTCGTCGACGCGCCAGCGGCCGTCCGGGCCCAGCGTGACATCCTGCCAGCCGATCTCGCAGACGTCATGCGGACCGTTTCCGGCGGTCTCCAGATCGATCACGCGGAGGCGGGAAGCAGCCATGCAGGGGAATATGGGCCCGGTCGCACGGTTAGGGGAGGGGCGAGGCCCTGCCCCTCCGCCTCAGGCCTTCTCCACGAAGCTGTCGATCACCTTCTTGTCGCCGGCCTTGTCGAACGACACGTTGAGCTTGTTGCCCTCGACGCCCGTCACCTTGCCGTAGCCGAACTTGACGTGGAACACCCGGTCGCCGCGCGTGTAGGCGCTGGCCGCCGAGCTGGCCGAGACCGCGACCAGCCGGCCTTCGCCCTCGATCGGCGCCGAGCGGGCGGCCGAGCCGCCGCTGCGCCAAGTGGCGCCGCGCTCACTGAAACCCGCCGTGCGCTCCTGTGCTCGCTTCCAGCCCGGGCTGTCATAGCTGCCGGCGGTGAAGGTGCTGGTCCCCGGATCGTCCCAGCGCGACGACACCGTCTGCTGCATGCCCGGTCCGCCGCCGTAATAGCCGGTCTCCGAGGCCGCATCGACGTGGGCCAGGGGCAGTTCGTCGACGAAGCGCGACGGCAGCTGGCTGGTCCAGCGGCCATAGACCTGGCGGTTGGCCACGAAGCTGATCCGCGCCTCCTCGCGGGCCCGGGTGATGCCGACATAGGCCAGGCGGCGCTCTTCCTCGAGGCCCTTCTCGCCCTTGTCGTCCATGCTGCGCTGGCTGGGGAACACGCCTTCCTCCCAACCGGGCAGGAAGACCAGCGGGAATTCCAGCCCCTTGGCCGAGTGCAGGGTCATGATCCAGACCGCGTCGTCGCCCGCCCCCTTGTCCAGGTCCATGACCAGCGACACGTGCTCCAGATAGCCTTCGAGCGTGTCGAAGGCGCTCATCGACTGGACCAGTTCCTTCAAGTTCTCCAGCCGCGTCTGGCTGGTGGGGCCCTTGTCGAGGCGCAGGGCGTCGGTATAGCCGCTCTCCTCCAGCACCGCCTCCATCACCCGCTGGTGCGGAGTGGTGGCGGCCAGCGCCCGCCAGCGATCCAGGTCGCGCAGGAAGTTGCTCAGGGCCGTACGGGTGCGGGCCGGCAGGTCGTCGCCGCCGATGATCACCCGGGCGGCGTCGACTGTGGAGATCCCCTCCAGCCGGGCGATCTGCAGCAGCTTCTGCACCGAGGTGTCGCCGATGCCGCGCTTGGGCGTGTTGACGATGCGCTCGAAGGCCAGGTCGTCGTCGGGCGACTGGATCAGGCGCAGATAGGCGTGGGCGTCGCGGATCTCGGCGCGTTCGAAGAACCTGGGGCCGCCGACCACCTTGTAGGGGATCTGCAGCATCACGAACCGCTCTTCGAAGGCCCGCATCTGGAACGAGGCGCGCACCAGGATGGCCATGTGGCTGTATTTGCGGCCGGCCCGCTTGGCCTTCTCGATCTCGTCGGCGACCATCCGGCTCTCGGCCTCGCCGTCCCAGACGCCGCTGACCTTGACCTTCTCGCCGCCCGAGGCCTCGGTCCACAGGGTCTTGCCCAGCCGGCTCTTGTTGGCGTCGATCAGGCCCGAGGCGGCGGCCAGGATGTGCTCGGTGGAGCGGTAGTTGCGCTCCAGCTTGATGACCTTGGCGCCGGGGAAGTCGCGCTCGAAGCGCAGGATGTTGTCGACCTCCGCGCCCCGCCAGCCATAGATCGACTGGTCGTCGTCGCCCACGCAGCAGACGTTCTGGCGCCCTTGGGCCAGCAGGCGCAGCCACAGGTACTGGGCGACGTTGGTGTCCTGGTACTCGTCGACCATCACGTACTGGAAGCGCCGCTGGAAGTCGGCCAGCACGTCCGGATTGGCCGTGAAGATCGTGATGTTGTGCAGCAGCAGGTCGCCGAAGTCGCAGGCGTTGAGGATGCGCAGCCGCTCCTGGTACTGGCGATAGAGGGTGATCCCCCGGCCGTTGGCGAACTCGCCCGCTTCGCTCTGCGGCACGCGGTCGGGCGTCCAGCCGCGGTTCTTCCAGGTGTCGATCAGTCCGGCCAGGGCGCGCGGCGTCCAGCGCTTGGCGTCGATATCGGCGGCCTCGATCAACTGCTTGAGCAGTCGTTCCTGGTCGTCGGTGTCGATGATCGTGTAGCTGGATTTCAGCCCCACCAGCTCGGCGTGGCGGCGCAGGATCTGAGCCGCCACGGAGTGGAACGTGCCCAGCCAGCGCAGGCCCTCGGCCTCGTCGCCGATGATGTGGGTGATCCGCTCGCGCATCTCGCGCGCGGCCTTGTTGGTGAAGGTGACGACCAGCAGCTCCCACGGCCGGGCGCGGCCCGTCGCCAGGATGTGGGCCAGGCGGGTGGTCAGCACGCGGGTCTTGCCGGTGCCGGCGCCGGCCAGCACCAGCACCGGGCCCTCGGTAGCCTCGACCGCCGCCCGCTGTTCGGGGTTCAGCCCCTCCAGATAGGTCCGCGCCGGACCCTCCGGTCCGCGCGGGCGGGCCAGGTCGGAGATGCGGGGGGCGGGAAGATCGCCGGGGAAGCCGTCGGAAGAAGGGGACGAGTCGAAGCCTTGGGACATGGAACATATGTAGCACAAAGATCGTCCGGCTTAAGCCCTTGCGCCGATCCGCCGCCCTCCCTGTCAGGAACTTCGCCCTTCACCTGCCGTTTGTTCGAATGGGACGACAACACGGGAGACCAACGTGGCTGAAGAAACCAATACGAGCGGTGGCGGCGGGACCGGCATGGCGTTCATCATCGGGGCCCTGGTGGTCGTGGTGGCGGTGATCGCCTACTTCGTCTTCGCGGGCGGCGTGACCCAGAAGAAGCGGGTCGACATCAACGTGTCCGCTCCGCAGGTCGAGGCGCCCAAGGTTCCCGACGCGCCCAAGCCCGCCGGCTAGGGTCGGCCAACGAGGAGGACGCCATGGCGCGTCATCACGATATCAGGTTGCAGCACCTGGGGGTGGCCGGCCTGACCTTGCTGGGCGTGCTGCTGCTGATCGCCGCCCTGGTGGTCGGCGGCTGGCGCTCCGGCCTGCTGACCGTGCGGTCGGCCGACCTGTCGATGCGACTGCCGGAAAGGCCGGCGCTGCCGCATCGTTCGCCCGATCCCGCGCCCCTGCCGCTTCCCAAGCCGGGGCCGGGCGTCGAGCAGGGCTAGGTCTGGGACGGTCGAAGATCTTTTGGGCCGAATTCCTCGTCCTTCGACAGGTTCAGGATGAGGAATTCTACTCAGCCGCCCTGCAAGTCGGCCTCATCCTGAGCCTGTCGAAGGACGAGGGCGAGCCTCCGGCGCTGAACGCCCAGCTGTCCACAGGTCCTAGATCGTCCCGGCCTTGCCCGCCTGAGCGCGTTGCAGGGCGAACACCCGGCAGGCCGAGGCCAGGGGGCGCTCGCCGCGTCCGGCGTCGATCCGCTGGATCAGGCCGGCGATGCTGATCTTGTCGGCCCCGGCCGCCGCCTGCAGCACGGCCCAGAATTCGGGCTCCAGGGCCAGGGAGGTCGCGTGGCCGGCCAGGTTGATCGAACGCTTCTTCAGACTGCCCATCTCGCCTGTCCCAATTGCCGTTTGGCTGTGCGCCAAGGTTCCCGCGCGGGTCTCTGAACCCTCTTGAATAAAAATGACGCCATGTCATCTTTATCGGGTCCAGCAGGAGCATGCCCCATGATCGCAGTCACGCAAGTGCTCGGTGGGCCAAAGCCTCGCGAACCGATGAGGCGGATGCGCGGCACGTTCAACCTGCAGCCTTTGCGGGCGCTGCGGGCCGTCCGGCGCCTGCTCGCCGACAAGGAGGACACCGCCCAGGTGTTCGAGATCATGCGGGCCTTGTCGGGCAAGGCGATCCCGAACGGCTACCGCCGGCTGCTGAGCACCCCCGAGGGCGGCCGCATCGCCTACGAGCGCGACGAGTTCGCCGAGCGGCTGTCGGATCCGGCGTGGCTGGAACAGTTCGGCCCCGGCACGGTCGGCGCCGCCTATCGTGACTTCATCGCCCCGCGTGGCCTGTCCGCCGCGGGCCTGGCCGAGGAAAGCCGCAAGGTTCGCGAGGGCGACGTCGACGCGGCCCATCCCCTGGCCTGGTACGCACGACGCATGCGCGACGTTCACGACGTCTGGCACGTGCTGACCGGCTACGGCACGGACGCGCTGGGCGAGGTCTGCGTGGTGGCCTTTTCCCACGCCCAGACCCGTAGCCTGGGCTTCGCGGTCATCGCCCTGGCCGGGGCGCGCCATCTGCAGAAGGCGGCGCCGGACCTGCCCTACGGCAAGGCGGTGCGCGAGGCCTGGCGCAACGGCCGGGCGGCCGCCTGGCTGCCGGCGGTCGACTATCCGGCCTTGTTCGCCTTGCCGCTGGACGAGGCGCGCCGGACCCTGAAGATCGCGCCCAACACCGCCTACCAGGGCATCCCGCCGCGGCGCCGCGACCGAGCCTAGCCGCACATGAAAGGCGCCAAGGCTTGACCGTTCCCAGCGTTCGGTAGTTGAACTACATAACGCACCAGGCGTCCGTTTTTCGAGAGTTCGCATGATCACCCGCCGCTTCAAGCTGGTCGGCCTGGCCCTGTTCGGGGTCGCCTTCGCCCTGGCCGCGACGCCCGTCCTGGCCGCCGACACCCAGGTGGCGGTCGCCGCCAACTTCACCGAGCCGGCCAAGGCGGTCGCCGCCGCCTTCAAGGCCAAGACCGGCCACACCGCCACGCTGAGCTTCGGCTCTTCGGGCCAGTTCTACACCCAGATGGCGCACGGAGCGCCGTACGAGGTGTTCCTGTCGGCCGATGCGGAACGACCGCTGAAGGCCGAGCAGGAGGGGCTGGCCGTCCCCGGCGCGCGGTTCACCTACGCCGTCGGCCGGCTGGTGCTGTATTCCCGGACGCCAGGCCTTGTCGACGGCAAGGGCGCGGTGCTGGCGTCGGACCGGTTCGCCAAGCTGGCCATCGCCGATCCCGCCGCCGCGCCCTATGGCGAGGCCGCGGTGGAGACGATGCGCAAGCTCAAGGTCTACGACGCCCTGGCGCCGAAGATCGTCCGGGGCGCCTCGATCACCCAGGCCTACCAGTATGTGGCCACCGGCAACGCCGAACTGGGCTTCGTCGCCCTGTCGCAGGTGATCGACCAGCCCGGCGGGTCGCGCTGGCTGGTCCCGGCCGCTGACCACGCCCCGATCCAGCAGCAGGCCGTGCTGCTGCGGACAGGCGAGAAGAACCCCGCGGCTCTGGCGTTCCTGACCTTTCTGAAGTCCCCGGCCGCGATCGCCATCATCAGGCGCTACGGGTACGAGGTGCGCTAGGGTCCGTGGGCCGTTGCCGGCCTTGGGCCGAATTCCTCGTCCTTCGACAAGCTCAGGATGAGGAATTCTACTCACCCTTCTTGGCGGCAGCCCTCATCCTGAGCCTGTCGAAGGACGAGGGCGCCGCCTCGACGCCGAACGGTCCACAGGACCTGGGGCGCCATAGGGCGGATTAGTCGGCGAAGCCGCTTCGCCTGCCACGCTCTAGCGTCGGCTATAGCGCGCAATCAGCGGATCGGCCGCGGCCTGGTCCAGGATCCAGTCGCGAAAGACGGCGATCTTGCGCACGCGGCGGCGTTCGGCCGGATAGGCCAGCCAGTAGCCGCCGCCGTAGTTGGCGGTAATGTCGAACGGCGCGACCAGCCGGCCCTGGGCGATCTCCTGGGCGAAGAAGATCGGCGAGCCCAGCGCGAAGCCCTGGTCGGCCAGGGCGGTAGCCACCTCCAGCGCCTGGGCGTCGGCCGACAGGCGCGGCGGGGCGCGATCGTCGCTGGCGTCGACGCCGGCCGCTTCGAACCAACGCACCCAGAAGTCAGGAGACCCGATCCGCGGGGCCCGCAAAAGGTCGGCCGGATTCGTCAGGCCGCCGGAGCGCGCCAGGACGGTGGGCGTGCACAGCACGGTCTGGACGGAGGGGACCAGCAGATGCGCCTCCATCCCCGGCCAGACGCCGCCCCCGGCCCGCAGGGCCAGGTCGAAGGGCTCGCGCTGCAGGTCGACCACCCGGCTGGAGGCGTCGAGCCGCACGGCGATGCGGGGGTGGGCGATCTGGAAGCCGCCCAGGCGCGGCGCCAGCCAGTGGCCGCCGATGCTCTGCACCGTGGTGATCGACAGCACGCCCTCCTCGGTGTCGACCAAGTCGGACACCGCCGTGCGCAGGACGCTCATCGCCTCGGTCGCCGCCCGCGACAGGCGCTCGCCCGCCGGGGTCAGGGTCACCTCGCGGGGCAGTCGCGTGAACAGGGGCTGGTCCAGGCGCTGCTCCAGCGCCTTCACCTGCCAGCTGACCGCGGCCTGGCTGACGCCCAGTTCGTCGGCGGCGCGGGTGAAGCTCTTCAGGCGTGCGGCGGCCTCGAAGATGCGGATGGCGCTGAGCGGCAGGCTGGCGAGGATGTCAGGCATAAGTAGGGCTTATGCTTACGCAAGGAAGCCGCGTTTGTCATCCCTGACGTGAAAGCCGATTTTCCACTCATGGAACGCCAGGAAGGGTGATCATGATGGACGAAGCGATCAAGACCCATAAGGAAACCACGTTCGGGTGGGTGCTGCTGGTCCAGGAGTGGATCGCCGCGCGCAGGGCCCGGCTGGCTCGTCTCGCCAGCGAGCAGGCGGCCCAGGCGGTGCGGGAGGCCCAGGCCAAGCCCCGGCGCCATCTCGCGCCACGCTAGAGCAGCAAAGTGGACGCGAAACGCTCGAGGCGCAGGTCCTCGCCAATCCGATCCCGCCTCAGAGCAGGATGCTCTCGTTCGCCGGCGTCGAAACAGGTCTTGGCCTCAGCAGTCGCGTCACGCGGGCGAGAAGCTGGGCGTCGGTGAAGGGCTTGGCCAGATAGTCGCGGGCGCCCAGGGTCAGCGCTTCCTTGATGTCGCCCGGCGCGTTGCGGGCTGTCAGCATCATGACGGGGATGTGCGCCACGCGCGGACTTTGCCTCAGGTGGCGAAGGACGCCGAAACCGTCGAGGCGCGGCATGTTGACGTCCAGAATGATGGCCGCGGGTTGCGCGCTGTGGATGCCGTCGAGCGCCTCCCAGCCGTCGCGGCCGAAGACGGTGTCGTAGCCGGCCAGACCCAACCTCGTGGTCAGCAGTTCCAGGACGCTGCGGTCATCCTCGGCGATGAAGATTCGTCTGGGTCGGGCTTCAGGCTGCATGGTCGACCGTCTCGAACTGCAGCGCGCGGTTGATCTCGTCGATCAGGGCGCGGGTTTCGAGCGGCTTGGCGACGACGCCGTCGAACACGCCGGGGGGCGCCTCCGTCGCGTCGGCGGAGAAAGCGATGATCGGAACATTGTCGTTGAGGCGGCCGCGGCGAATGGCCCGCGCCGCGGCCACCCCGCCCATGCCCGGCATCCGCAGGTCCATCAGGATGACGTCGAACGGCTCGGCCTCCGCCCGGGCCACCGCCGCTTCGCCGTCGACGGCTTCGCTGGTTTCGGCGCCGAGGGCGTCCAGCACGGTGCGGACCAGGTCGCGGTTGACGGGATTGTCGTCGACCACCAGCACGCGGCAAGCGACGGGAAGGGCAGCCGCCTGGTTCGAGGCGCTGGCCAGGGCCGCAGGCTCGACCTCGCCGGCGGGCAGTTCGAACCAGAAGCGGCTGCCCCGGCCAAGGGCGCTCTCGGCGCCGATCTGGCCGCCCATGGCCTCGACCAGCCCCTTGCAGATGGCCAGGCCCAGGCCCGTGCCGCCATGTCGGCGCGTGGAGGAGCCGTCGATCTGCGAGAAGCGCCTGAAGAGCTGGTCCAGCCGGTCGGCCGGAACGCCGCCGCCGGTGTCGCGGACCGAGATCAGCAGGCTCTTCGGGCCTCGGCGCCACGCGACCTCGACCGTGACCCCGCCGCGGTCGGTGAACTTGACGGCGTTGCCGATCAGGTTGAGCAACACCTGGCGCACCCGATCGGGCGCGATGAACAGGGCGGAGGGCAGGGTCCCTGCGCCGACGATGTCGAGCACGATCCCCTTTTCCTGGGCCTGGCAGGCGAAGAGGTCCAACGCGTCCTCGACCAGGCGGCGGGGGTCGCAGACGGCGCTTCGAATCTCGACCTGGCCGGCTTCCAGCTTGGAGAAGTCGAGGATGTCGTTGACGGTCGACATCAGGGCCTGGCCGGCGTTGGCGACCCGGTCGACGAACCGCCGGGTGGTGGGCGACAGCTCGGGCTGGCCCTCGATCAGGCGCGAGAAGCCGAGCACGGCGGTCAGCGGCGTGCGCAGTTCGTGGCTCATGTTCGACAGGAACTCGGACTTGACCGCGGCGGCGGCCTCGGCTTCGGCGCGGGCCTCCATCAGCGCCGCCTCCATCGCCTTGCGCGCGGTGATCTCGCGGGCGACGTCCTGGATGGCGACCAGCACGCCGGCTTCGTCGAAGGACAGCTTCGGCTGGCCTTCCAGCCAGATCCACCGACCGTCCTTGTGTTGCGCCCTGAACTCGTAGGGCTCCGAGATCGCGGAAGGACCGCGACCGATCAGGGCCGCATAGTAGTTGATCATGTGATCCCGGTCGTCGGGATGGGTCAGGTCGACGGCGCGCCGGCCGATCAGCTCCTCCGGCTCGCGGCCCAGCATGGTGCGACAGGCCGGCGAGATGAAGCAGATCTCCCCGTCGGGATTGAAGGTGGCGATCATGTCGCTGGCGTTGTCGGCCAGCAGGCGATAGCGCGCCTCGTTCTCGGCGAGGGCGGCTTGGGCCTTGCGGTCTTCGGTGATGTCGCGAACCGTGCCCATCATGAACGCGGGCAGGCCGTCGGCGGCCTTGACGGTGATCGAGCTGCCCGAGACGCAGCGCTCCTCTCCGTCGGGGCGGATGATGCGGGTGGGCACGTTATGGTCGTCCTCGCCGGTGCGCAGGCGTTCGGCGATCCGCGCCAGCGTCCAGGCCCGGTCGCCGGGATGGAGCCGGTCGTTGAAGAGGTCGATTTCAGGCTGCTCGACATAGTCCAGGCCATAGATCTCGAACATCTTGCGCGAGACGTCGAGATGGCGCGTGCGCAGGTCGTATCGCCAATAACCTAGGCCGCCGATGTCTTCGGCGAGCAGCGCGCGCTGGGCCTGTTCGCGGGCGTCGTCACGCGCCGCGATCAGGTCCAGCTCCAGGGCCTTGCGGTCGGAGATGTCGCGGGAAACGCTGACGATCTCCTCGGGCGCGCCGGTTCCGTCCCGCACCAGCTGCAGGTTGGATTCGACCCAGACATAGTGGCCCAGCCTGTGCCGCGACCGGTGCTGGATCGTCTTGTGGTCCAGGCCCCGCGACATCTCGCCGAACACCGTCATGACCGCGTCCCGGTCGTCTGGATGCAGGACGCTGGGGACGGTCAGTCCTACGGTCTCGGCCACGGTGTAGCCAAGCAGGCGCTGGATGGCCGGCGAGATGAACTTGCCGCGTCCCGAAAAGTCGTAGCAGGTGATGACGTCGCCCGCCCGTTCCGTGACGAGGCGGTAGCGCTGCTCGCTGCGGCGGAGGGTGTCAATCGTCCCGACCGCGTCGGTGACATCCTGGAAGAGCCCGAAAACCGCCGTCGGCCGCCCCTGGTCGTCCTGTTCGCAGACGCCGCGGCTGACCACATGTCGCAAGGCGCCGTCCGCGCGAATGAGGCGAACCTGGAAGTCGAATCCTGTCCGCGTCTCCACGGTCGAGAGCACGTGACGCCGGACCAGTTCGCGATCCTCTGGATGGTAGAAGGCGACCGTGTCGTCGATATTGGGATCGAAGGTCTCCCGATCGACGCCGTAGATGGCGTACACCGCGTCCGACCAGGCGACGGCGCCGGTGGACAGGTCCAGACGCCAATGGCCAACGCCGGCCATGGTCTCGGCCATCTCAAGCAGGCGCTGCTTTTCGCGGGTCTCCCGGTGGGCCTTGGCCAGCTCGAATTCGTCAACCACGATCCGCGCCAGCAGCCTCAGCCGCTCCAGCGCCGCGTCGTCGGGCCGGGGACGTGGCCTGTGGTCGAGGACGCACAGCGTTCCCAGGTTATGGCCGTCCTTGGTGGTCAGGGCGGCGCCGGCGTAGAAACGCAGGTCGGGCGGGCCCGTGACCAGGGGATTGTTAATGAAGCGCGGGTCGGTCGAGGCGTCCTCGACCACCATGACGGCCTCGGGCCCCAGCTCTATGGCGTAACCGCAAAAGGCGTTGTCGCGCGGCGTTTCGGTGGCGTCGACGCCGACCCTGGCCTTGAACCACAGGCGTTGTTCGTCGACGAGGGAGACCACGGCGATCGGGGTGTCGAACAGGTTCGCGGCCAGGCCGGCCAACCGGTCGATCGCAGGGTCGGCCTGGGTGTCCAGGACGCCGAAGGACCGCAAGGCGTTCAGCCTGAGCGTCTCGCGATCGCCCATGTCTCTCCTCGTCCGTCGTTTTCCCGACTTTAGGGGGGTGACGCGGCGAAAAGGCTAACGCCGTGTGTGGCGGATCAGCGCAGGTTGAGCAGGCCTTGATGCTCGCCCCTTCGGAGGGCGTTCCCCTGGCCCAAGCGCGCCTTTGATCAGAAGCGGCCCGTGGATGAGCGAACTGGCCGGGAGCGGAGGTGTCGGGGATCGCTCTGATCTGGCCGGCCGTCTCAGTCCTCGCGCCTGGAGCCGTCCAGGTCGCGCTGCAGCTTGTCGGCCCGCGCCGCGTCGAGGGTCTTGTCGGCCTTGGTTCGGCCGAACCGGGCGCGGTTCTCGGCCGCCTTGGCCTTGGCGTCGGTCTTGGCCCTGGCCTTGCGGGCCTGGTTCAGGTTGAGGATCTCGGCCATCGCCTAGCTCTTCTTTTTCGATCCAGCGGGGGCGGGCGTCGCCGGCCGCAGGATCAGCGTCGATTGCAGGCGCAGGGTCTGGCCCTTCTTCAGCACGAACGGCGCCCGCCCGGGAAAGACGCAGTTCTGCATCGACAGTTCCCTGCGCAGGATCCAGCGGGTGATCGGCGCGCCGTTGGCCTTGCAGGCCAGGCCGACGGTCCAGGCCGGCGCGCCGCCGCCGGGCGTCCAGGCGAAGCCCATGGCCTTGCCGGCCTCGACCGGCCTGACGGCCGGGGTCACGGTCTTGCCGCCGGAGCCGAAATTCAGGCGGTCCGGCTTGATCAGCCGCACCGAAAAGCCGCCATAGCCCTTCTCGTCGTCGCTGCCGCCCAGGGCCAGGGTGTCGGACCGCGCGGTGATCACCGTGTCGAAGTCGATGCGCCGCGCGCCGGCCTTCAGCGGATAGACCCGCACCTTGGTGGTCTCGCGCGCCACATAGGCCACCTCGGGCGCCGAATTGACGATCCAGTCGGCGTTGACCACCAGGGTCCCGCCGCCAGCGCTGTCGCCCTTGAAGCGCTTCTCCCGGACATGGAAGGTCAGGCCCTTCATGAACCAGCCGTCGGCGACCGCCTTCCCGTCGACCAGCACCTGGTGCCAGCTCCAGAACGCCCCGCGCTGGTGCAGGTGGTCGGCGGGACGGTCCTCGGTCAGCACCGCGCCGTCGGGCGCCCAGATCGGGTGAACATAGTTCAGCCGGCCCGCCTCGTGCGGATCGGCCGGGGCGGTGCGGTAGAACAGGACGCTCTTGCCGCCGTCGGTGAGGGTGACGCCGTCGGTGGCGAACACCGCATCGATCCGGGGCAGGGGGGAGACTGGCGCGGGCTCCGAAGGGGCGGGCGTCGCGGCCTCGGGAGGGCTTCCGGTCGCGGGCTGGGCGGCCGCGGGGGGGGCGGTCTCCGCCTGCGCGCCGGCCGTTCCCGCCGAGGCAAGGAGCCCCATCAGCGCGATCAGGGCGGCGAGCGATCGGATCATCGGTGTTTCCCCTGCGGCGGCCGGTCGAGTGATAGCCAGGAACGCGACATCCGCAAAGTCGCAACCTGCGCTAGAACATAAAGCGAACATCGGCTATCCGCAAGCCGTCTGGAAACTGCGCCGAGTCCTGGCCCGTTACCCTGCCGAACGTCCATCAACAGGAGGAACGTCATGATCAACGCTTCGCAAATCCGCGAACACCTGGAAGTGGTCGGCTCGGACGGCGGTCATGTCGGCCGGGTGGACCACGTGGTCGGCGGCGAGATCGAACTGGCCAAGCTGGACCTGGGCGGCGGCCTCAAGCACCACCTGATCCCGATCACCTGGGTCGACCATGTCGACGACGACGGCGTGCACCTGAACCTGACCAAGGACGACGCCAAGGCGCGCTGGCGCGAAAAGCACTGATGTCCATCGCGGCGCGATTGACAGCTCCGCCGTGCTGACCGATCCCTCGCCCGCCAACGGGTGAGGGATCTTTCGCATGTACCAGCTCTATTACAGCCCCAGCACGGCCAGCCTGGCGGTGCACTGGATGCTGATCGAGATCGGCGCGCCCTTCGAGCTGGTCCTGACCGATATCGACGCGGGCGCCCAAAAGACTCCCGACTATCTGAAGCTCAATCCGGGCGGGGTGGTGCCCACCCTGATCGTCGACGGCGCGCCAGTGCTGGAGAGCACGGCGATCCTGATGCTGCTGGCCGAGCGCCACCTCGACAAGGGCCTGGCGCCGGCGCCCGGGGAACCGGAGCGCGCGGCCTATCTGCAGTGGATGGTCTATCTGGCCAACGCCCTGATGCCCAGCTTCCGGGCCTGGTACTATCCGCACGAGCCGGCCGGCGAGGCCCATGCCGAGGTCGCCCAGGCGGCGGCCCGGGCGCGGGTCGAGGCGGTCTGGGACAGGGTCGACGCCCAACTGGCGGCCAAGGGGCCCTTCATGCTGGGCGAGCGGCTGTCAGCGGTGGACTTCCTGGCGACCATGCTGATGCGCTGGTCGCGCAACCTGCCCCGGCAAGCCACGGCCTGGCCCAACATCGCCCGCTACCTGGCCCGGATGCGCGCCATGCCGTCGCTGCGCGAGGTCCACGCCCGCGAGGGGCTGAGCGACTGGATCGACGGGTAGCGACGAGGTTTTCGGTTCCACGAGGGAATGTCGCCGGCCTCAGCGCGGCGGCAGGGCTCCGGCGAAGTCGATTACGCACATGTAGCCGTAGGCGCGGTGTGGGCCGCAGGCCACGCCGGCCAGCTGATAGCTGGCGGCGAAGATGTTGCGGCGGTGGCCGCGACTGGGAACGCCGCTGTCGATGATCAGCTGGCGGACGACATCGCGCGGGTCTTCGGACCCATAGGAGATGTTCTCGGCGGAAAGGCCGGCCCAGACGCCCTGGCCGCGCAGCCTCTGGCCCAGGGAGCCGGTCGGGCCGTGGCCGACGTCGCCGCGTGGCCCCTGGGCCTGGGCGTGCTGGCGCGCCGCGGCGGCGATGCGCTGATCCGGCGCCAAGGGCGGCAGCGAGGTCTGGCGCTCCAGGAAGTCGATCGCCTCCTCGACGGCGGCGGGATCGTCGCTCCTGTTCAACTCGCGGCGCAGTTCGTCGGCGTATTCGACTGGGCGGGCGCGGGCGAAGTTGAGCTCGTCCAGGACGGCGTCATCGAGGCGGGCCGTCAGGGAGGCGGCTTCGGCGGCGGGCGCCAGGGCGAGGAACAGCAGGCCGGCGAACGCCGGAGCCAAGGCCATGCGGCCGGAAATGCGCATGCGCGCTCCCGAGAATCAGACGCCCCAGGCCTGACCTAGCACGCTCCGACCAAGCGTGCAGTCGCGCGGAATGTCGCGGCCTGAACCGCGCCGCCTCAGGCCGCGACCAGGGGCGAGGCCCCGACATGGGCGTGCCGGATCGTCACCGTCATGCCGCCTGTGGACGCCACCGTCATGTGACCGTCCAGTTGCTTGACCAGCGCGTCGACGATCACCGTGCCCAGGCCGCCGTTCCTGTCAGGGGCGGGTTCGGCGGCCTTGCCGACGCCGTTGTCGCAGACCGTCAGCGTCCAGGCCTGGCCGTCGCTGGCGAAGGTCACCGTGACGCGGGCGTCGTGCCTGAACACCGGGAACGCATACTTGACGGCGTTGATCAGCAGTTCGGTGACGATCAGGCCGATGCTGACGGCCTTGTCCGAACCGATCGCGCCGTGGTCGGCGACGACCTCCAGGACGATTGGCTGGCTGTCGCCGATCATCGAGGCGGTCAGGCTGGCGCAAAGTTTTGTCAGATAAGGGCCGACCTCGATCAGGTCGACACCGCCCGACGCGTGCAGATGCGACTGCACCTCGGCCACCGAGATCACCCGCTGATGGGCGTCCTTCAGGTGAAAGCGGATTTCGTCGGAGGTGACGGCCCTGGCCTTGAGCATCAGGATGCTGGCGATGATCTGCAGGCTGTTGGCGACCCGGTGCTGCATTTCCTGCAACAGCACCTCCTTCTGGTTCAACAGATCGCGCGTGCGGGCGAGCAGGCTTTCCTTTTCGCGCTCGACCGCCCGGCGCGCCGTGATGTCGGTGAAGGCCAGCAGGATCGTCGAATTGGCGCTGGTCTCGTAGATCACCTTGCGGGCGTTCAGCAGCATGACCCGCCGACCCAGGCCGGGGAAATCGTGATTGACCTCGAAGCCGTTCATGGCCACCCGCTCGGGAATGATGGTTTCCAGCAGCTCGCGCAGGGCGGGGATGTCCCACTGCCCGTCGCCCAGGGCGTAGAGCAGGCAGCCCACCGTGTGCTCGGGGTCGACCTTGAAGGTCTCGTAGAACGACCGGCTGGCGGCCAGCACGGAAAACGCGGAGTCGAGCACCAGCAACGGCTCGTGGATGGTGTCCACGATCGCCTGGGCCAGCGTCTGTGCGTCTTCAATCCCGGGGATCGGACGCGGCATGACGAATGGAATCCGATCCTAGACGCGAGATCGCGGACGGCGACGGATGGGCGCCGATAGCTGCACCCTAGGCCTATTTCAGGTCGAAGTCCTGAAGCGTCTGAGCGATGAACGCGTCTTGCCACAAGGCCTGTTGCGCCAGATAACGCCAGGTCTGGGCCATCGACAGCAGTTCCGTCGCGAGACTCCCCGCGTCGCATGCCCCAGCCTGTCGCTCCATTTCGCTGGCTCGCGCCAGGCAGTCCTTAGCGTTCCGCATGGGCCGATCCTTCAATCCCGTGCCTTGTGCCGCAGGTTACTAACCCGGCGCGGCGCACAAGGCTCCGCGAGGATCAGCGGCCGCCGCCGGTGATTTCCTTGATCAGCGCCTGGACCGGGGCCTTGCCGCCGGCGTTCCACACGGCCTTCAGATGCGCCAGGGTCTGCTCGGCGGCGCCCTCGAACTTCCACTCGCAGTCGACGATCTTGCAGTTCCTGAACACCGGAGCCTCGCCGCCGGCGAAGGTCAGGCGGCAGTCGCGGAACTCGCAGTCGGAGAAGTGCTCGCCGTCCAGAGACACGGTTTCGTGGTTGAAGCTCGTCGAACTGGGCATGCGCCGTCTTTCACTGATCGTCGGTTGGAGGCTTGGATGCGTTTTCCGCGGCCTTGGCGGCGGCCTTGTCGGCGGCCTTCTGGGCCGCCTTCTGGGCCTTCAGGCGCTCGCGTTCCTGGCGTTCGAAGTTGTAGTTCGGGGTGCGGGCCATGACGATCTCCTGGCCGCGGGACGCGGCAAAAAGGAGCCGTAGCGCGGTTCGCGGCCGACTTACAGCCGTCATCCTCGCCAAAAGGGCCAGAATGACGGCCAAAGCCGGGAAGAAAGGCTATTTCACGCTGGCGCAGAAGCGCTGGATACGCGCGCAGGCGTCCTCCAGCACGTCATTGCTGGTGGCGTAGCTGATGCGGAAGAACGGCGACAGGCCGAACGCCGCGCCGTGCACCACAGCCACGCCCTCGGCTTCCAGCAGTTCGCCGGCGAAGTCCTCGTCGGTCGCGATCACCTTGCCCGAAGGCGCGGTCTTGCCGATCAGGCCGGCGCAGGACGGATAGACGTAGAAGGCGCCCTCCGGGGTGGGACAATGCAGGCCCGTGGCCTGGTTCAGCATCGACACCACCAGGTCGCGGCGTTCCTGGAACAGCTTGGCGTTCGGCTTGATGAAGTCCTGCGGACCGTTCAGGGCCTCCAGCGCCGCCCATTGCGAGATCGAGCAGGGGTTGGAGGTCGTCTGGCTGATCATCTTGCCCATGGCCTTGATCAGCGCCTCGGGGCCGGCCGCGTAGCCGATCCGCCAGCCGGTCATCGAATAGCCCTTGGAAACGCCGTTCATCGTCAGGGTGCGGTCGTAGAGCTTGGGCTCGACCTGGGCGATGGTGGTGAACTCGAAGTCGTCGAACACCAGGTGCTCGTACATGTCGTCGGTCAGCACCCAGACCTGCGGGTGGCGCAGCAGGACGTCGGCGATGGCCTGCAGCTCGGCGCGGGTATAGGCGCCGCCCGACGGGTTGGACGGGCTGTTGATGATCAGCCACTTGGTCTTCGGCGTGATCGCCGCTTCCAGCGCCTGCGGCGTGATCTTGAAGCCGCTTTCGGCGGTGGTCTCGACCGACACCGGCGTGCCGCCGGCCAACAGGGTCATGTCGGGATACGACACCCAGTACGGCGCGGGGATGATCACCTCGTCGCCCGGGTTCAGGGTGGCGACGAAGGCGTTGTAGATCACCGGCTTGCCGCCCGGGGCGACGTGGACCTGGCTCGGCTTGTAGTCCAGGCCGTTCTCGCGCTTGAACTTGGCGCAGATGGCGGCCTTCAACTCGGGCATGCCATCGGGATCGGTGTACTTGGTCTTGCCGGCCTTGATGGCGGCGATGGCGGCGTCCTTGATGTTGTCGGGGGTGTCGAAGTCCGGTTCGCCGGCGGAGAGGGCGATCACGTCCCGGCCGGCCGCTTTCAGGGCGCGCGCCTTGGCGCTGATCGCGATGGTGGCCGACGGGGCGATGCGCCGCAGGGCGGCGGACTCGAGCGACATGGTTCAGGACTCCCCTGGGAGGACGTGGACTCGAAAGACCGGTTTCAGGATTGCGGCGGTCTTTACGCCCGTGCTTGCCGCGGCGCAACGCAACAACGGCCCCACCGGGCGGGGTTCTTGCGCGGACGCGATAGGCACGGTACCGCTATCATCATTAAGACGAGAGCCGCCGCGTGAAAGGTGGCCCCGGGAGGAACGACCATATCGCCCGCCGACGGCGGGCGATCGACGCAACGACGTCTCTGAAACGAAGGGGGAAACCATGACCAAGATCGCCATCCTGGCCGCCGTGGCCGCGCTGAGCCTGTCCGCCACCGCGCCGCTGACGGCCAAGGCCGCCCAGCCGGCCGCGCAAGGCATCATGAAGTATGCGATCAACAAGCCGTCCATAGCCTGGAACGTCAATGGGACGGGCCAGACCAATGCTCCGGTCAAGGACAAGGCGGTGATCGGCGGGGCGGGCGTCCGCATCCAGGTCACCGCGCCAGCGCCCGACAAGCCGTGGGAGGACAGCGCCGGCCAGGGGGTGGACGGCAAGATCACCAAGGGCGACGTCGTCACCGTCGCCTTCTGGGCCAAGGCCGAGCCGGTCGACGGCGGGCCGGCCACGGCGACGATCAATTGGGTCGGGGTCCATCAGTCGGTCGCGCCGTGGAGCGGGATCGTCACCGGCCAGGTCGAAACCATCGGCGGCGATTGGAAGATGTACACCTTCAGCGGCCGGGCCGGCATGGACGCCGAGAAGGGCGCGGCGGCGGTCACCCTCCAGTTGGGCAGCGCCAAGCAGACCGTCGTGCTGGGGCCGCTGTTCGTGCTGGATTTCGGTCCCAACTACGACCCGTCGATGGCCAAGTAGGAAGGCTCAGCCTTTCCCGCGGCCCTTCTCGCGCATGTGCTGGATGAACGCGTCCAGGTGCTTGCCCAGATAGGCCAGGGTCTTTTCGTCGATCACCTGGCCGTTCTCGATCTTGGCGTGGGCCTGGCCGACCAGCATCTCGCTAAGCGGCCAGTATTCCGCCGAGACCTTGCGCAACGACTGGCGCAGGGCGTCCTGGGCGCGAACCGTGCCGGTGACGCCCGGCGAGGCGCCGACGATGCACGCGGTCTTGCCATGCAAGGCCGAGGGGCTGCCGCGCGAGGCCCAGTCGATGGCGTTCTTCAGCACCCCGGTGACCCCGCCATTGTACTCGGGGCAGGCCAGTAGCAGGGCGTCGGCGCCGCGGACGGCGTCCTTCCAGGCCGTGACCGGCGCGGGATCGCCCTGGTCCTCGACGTCCTGGTTGAACAGCGGCAGGTCGTGCAGGCCGAAGATCTGGATCGTCACCCCCGCGGGCGAACACTCCTGGGCGGCGCGCAGCAGGGCGGTGTTGAACGAGGCCGCCCGCAGGCTGCCGGAGACGCCGAGAAGTTTCATGAGAGGCTCCGCCACACGAGCGCGGAACCTAGTCGGCGCCGGCGTCCGGAGAAAGCCGGATCAGGCGGTGAGGGCGGTCCTCATCGGCGTTTCGCCGCCCAACGCACCCAGCGCGCCCAGCCCGCCCTCGACATGGGTCCAGAGGCGGTGCAGGTCGCGGGCCGCCGGGCCGCCCGGCTCGAGCTCGGCCACGCAGAGCCCATGGGCCATGGCCGTCTGGAACGCCTCGCGTGCGCGCAGGCCGTGCGGGGCCAGCGGCAGGCCGCAGAACCTCAGGGCTTCCAGGATCTCGGGGAAAGCCGTCGGCGCGACGTCCGACCGGCTGGTGTGGGCCTGGTTCAGCACCACCATGCCGTCCTTGCCCAGGCGGCGGACGGCCTCCGCCGAGCGGACGATCGGGGCCAGGTCCAGGAACGAGGGACGGCCAGCCACCAGGCAGAGGTCGGCGATGTTGACCGCCTGGGCGACGTCGGCCTCGGGCATGGCCGGGGTGTCGATGAACAGGTAGTCGACGCCATCCCGCATGGCGTTTGACTTGGTCATGAACAGCTTGCCGGCGGTGACCTCGGCCAGGATGGGACCGGGTTCGCGGCGGGCCCTCAGGGCGTCCGACGCCGACCGCTGCGGATCGATGTCGGCCAGCACCACCTTGCGGCCCTGCAGGAAGGCCGTCAGCGCCAGGTTCACGGCCAGGGTCGTCTTGCCCGCCCCGCCCTTCCTGGAAAGCACAGTAATTGTCTTCACGACTTGCACTCTTCGCCCAGACCCAGCGGCCGGTTCCCGCAGCCGCAAGGTTCCCCAAGGTGGATCACTGTTATGGTCAAGGTATGAACAGAACCTTCAACTTGCCGACTATTTGACGCCGAGGTCAAATCCACGAAAGCCGTTGCACAGTTTGAAAAATTCGGGCTCAGCCGGCGCGGGCGTCGCGTCCGTGGCCGTCCAGGGCCAGCAGGGCGGCGACGTGGCTCCACAGGCGGTCGACCTCGCGGGCGGCCGGGGCCTGGGCGTCCCATTCGCCGACCGACAGGCCCCGGGCGATCGCCTGCTGGTAGAGGGTCCGCGAGCGCAGGCCGACGGGCGCGATCGGCAGGCCGCAGAACCGCAGCGCCTCGATGGCCTTCTGCACGCTGGCGGGCTCGGCCCCGCCGCGCTTGGACGGCGCCTGGTTCAGCACGATCAACCCCGCCTTGCCCAGTCGCCGGACCATCTCGGCCGAGCGCGCCACCGAGGCGATGTCCAGGAAGGTGGGGCGGCAGACCAGCACGCACAGGTCGGCGGAGTTGACCGCCACGGCCACGTCGGCGTCCGGCGCCGCGGGGGTGTCGATCAGCATGACGTCATAGGCGTCGTGCAGGGCCTGGGAGCGGGCCTGGAACAGCTTGCCGGCGTTGATCTCGGCCAGGGCGGGCCCGGGCGCGGCGCGGGCCCGCAGGGCGTCGGAGGCCGAGCGCTGCGGATCGATGTCGGCCACCAGCACCTTCCAACCCGCCAGATGAGCGGTGAGGCTCAGGTTGATCGCAAGGGTCGTCTTGCCGGCCCCGCCCTTGCGGGAAATCACAGCCAGAGTCTTCACGTCCGACGCTCCCCAACACACCCGGTCCGCAACCGGAAAGCCTGTGGATAACTTAGCCGCCCGTTACGACGGGTTCGCAACTGAAATGTCGTGTTTGGAGAATCTTAACCATGGACCCTTGCGGGCAGGGGAAAGCTTGACCGTAAAATGAGCAGTTGTCGGACGATGATGGGGGGCTGCCTCGAGCGCACCCCTCTTGACCGCGCCTGGGGCATGGGCGAGGCAGGCGGATGCTTCGTCGCCTGATCCACTTCTTCACCAACATGGACGCCCGGGCCTGGCGAACGGTCGCGGTGTCGTTCGTGCTGTTTGGCGGCGTCGGCGTGGTCTTCCTGTTCGGGGCCCAACTTCTGGGCCTGAACGGCGAGGTCACGGTCGAGCAATGGCTGAGCGCCGCCCACGGGCCCTGGGCCCTGCCGGTCGCGGTCGGCGCCTTCGCGGTCCTGGCCTTCATCGGCGTGCCGCAGTTCGTGCTGATCGCCGCGGCGGTGGTCGCCTTCGGGCCCTGGACCGGCTTCGCCTACAGCTGGATCGGCACCCTGGTCTCGTCCCTGGTCGGGTTCTGGCTGGGACGCACGTTCGGCGGTCGGCTGCTGCAGGACCTGGCCGGCGACGGCGTGGCCAAGTTCATGAGGCTGATCGGCAAGAACGGCTTCCTGGCCAGCCTGATCGTCCGGCTGGTGCCGTCGGCGCCGTTCATCGTGGTCAACATGGCGGCGGGCGTCACGCCGATGAAGGTGTTCGACTTCGCGGCCGGCACCGCCATCGGCATCATCCCGAAGATCGCCCTGACCGCCTTCGCCGGCAATTCGATCGTCCAGGCGCTGAAGGGCGGCGGCCAGCGGCACATCGTCATGCTGGTGGTGGCCGTGCTGGTCTGGATCGCCGCCGGCCTCGTCGCCCGCGCCTGGCTCAAGAAGCGCGAGGCGGCGGAGTAGGCGGGGCGGTTCGCGCCGTCCGAGGCGGCCTGGCGGGGTCGTTTGACGCGCCGATCTCCGCTCCGCCGCCACGGCTTTCCTCAACCGACAAGTGTCCTTGGTCGAAAGTTGCGTGGCGTGCGGCCAATCGCGCGATTAACGCAAAATGCTTGCTGGCTTTGGGCCTGCTGTGTAGAAAGCAACTCATGAACGTCGCGCGCCAACTGCTTTCGCTTCGGCTTACCAACCCCTGGGCGCTCTAGGGGCCGCGCTTCGTCGTGGCCGGGCGCGCAGGGGATGACTGAACCCGCCGCCCCAAAGGTCAGACCTGGCCCCACGCAGACACCTTCCGACGAGTAGACCCATGACCCCCCCTTCTTCTGGCGTATCCGCCGGCGCCTTCGACAAGCGCGACAACGTCGTCATTTTCGACACCACCATGCGCGACGGCGAGCAGTCGCCCGGCGCCTCGATGTCGCACGACGAAAAGCTGGAACTGGCCAAGATCCTCGAGGAGATGGGGGTCGACGTCATCGAGGCCGGCTTCCCGATCGCTTCGAACGGCGACTTCGAGGCGGTTCGCGAGATCGCCAAGATCGTCAAGAACTCCACCATCGCCGGCCTGTGCCGCGCTCACCAGGTCGACATCGACCGTTGCGCCGAGGCCCTGAAGGGCACGCAGCGCGGCCGCATCCACGTGGTGATCGCCACCAGCGACCTGCACATGAAGCACAAGCTGCAGATGGAGCCGGACGCCGTCATCGACGTGATCGCCCGCTCGGTCGGCCACGCCCGTAACCTGCGCGACGACGTCGAGTGGTCGGCCGAGGACGCCACCCGCAGCGACCGCCAGTTCCTGCGCCGCGCCATCGAGACCGCCATCAAGGCCGGCGCCACCACGATCAACCTGCCCGACACGGTGGGCTACACCTATCCGTCCGAATACGCCGACCTGTTCAGCTGGATGGTCAACAATGTCGAGGGCGCCGACAAGGTGATCTTCTCGACCCACTGCCACAACGACCTGGGCCTGGCCGTGGCCAACAGCCTGGCCGGCGTGCAGGGCGGGGCGCGGCAGATCGAGTGCGCGATCAACGGCCTGGGCGAGCGGGCCGGCAATGCGGCGCTGGAAGAGATCGTGATGGCCCTGAAGGTGCGCGGCGACAAGCTGCCCTTCGAGACCAAGATCGACACCACCCACATCACCCGCGCCAGCCGCTACGTCTCGGCCATCACCGGCTTCCCGGTGCAGTACAACAAGGCCATCGTCGGCAAGAACGCCTTCGCGCATGAAAGCGGCATCCACCAGGACGGGATGTTGAAGAACCGCGAGACCTACGAGATCATGACCCCGGAATCGGTCGGCCAGGCGCCGTCCAGCCTGGTCATGGGCAAGCACTCGGGCAGCCACGCCTTCCGCGCCAAGCTGAAGGACCTGGGCTACGAGTTGGGCCAGAACGCCCTGAAGGAGGCCTTCGGTCGCTTCAAGGACCTGGCCGACCGCAAGAAGCACGTCTACGACGACGACATCATCGCCCTGGTCGACGACGCCCTGGCGCGCGGCTCGGAACGCATCCGCGTCCAGCGCCTGCGGGTGGTGGCCGGCACTGACGGCCAGTCGGCCGAACTGACCCTGGAAGTCGACGGCGAGGTCAAGACCTCGGAGGCCTCGGGCGACGGTCCGGTGGACGCCGTCTTCAACGCCATCCAGCAGATCGTGCCGCATCAGGCCGCCCTGCGCCTGTTCCAGGTGCACGCGGTGACCGAGGGCACCGACGCCCAGGCCCAGGTCTCGGTCCGCCTCGAAGAAGACGGCCGCATCGCCACCGGCCAGGCCGCCGACACCGACACCCTGACCGCCTCGGCCAAGGCCTATGTGAACGCCCTGAACAACCTCATGGCGCGCAAGGAAAAGGGCCGGCCCGAAGCGGCGATCGCCAGCGGGTTCTAGGGTTACGACGGACGGGGACAGGCACATGCGCCTGTCCCCAATCCCCTCAACCCGCCCCTAAGCCGCTTCGCGCTTGGAGAGCGGCCGGGTCGCCAGCAGTTCGGCCGACAGGTGCGCCTGCGGCTCGACCTCCAGCCCCAGGGCCCGCAGATCCTCGCCGAGCGCCCGGCGCGGCTCCTGGTCCAGGAACGCGCCGGCGTCGATGACCATCGCCCCGCCCGGACGGAGCATGGCCGCCGTGGAAGCCGCCGCGGCGCGCGCGTCTGCGATCGTCGAGCAACCGACCACCAGCAGCACGTCGCTCTGCTCGTCGGCGGCCCGGCAAGTGGCCCGGCGGGCCGCCTCCACCCGGTCGTAGCCGCGTCGCCACAGCACGCTCATCGCCTCGCCGGCGTCCGGCCCGGTCACCGCCACGAAGCACAGGGGCGTCGCCTGGGCCAGGGCGAGCATGCGCCCAAGCGTGTGGTGGATCCCGTCGGTCGGAACGCCGAGCAGGAGCCGCGCGGCCTGGCGGAACGGATGGGACGACATGGTCGAAACCTCAAGCTGGTCGGACCCGTCACCGGACGCGCCGACCGCCAGGGTGTGCGCCCAGGAGGCCTAAGGCCTCCATTCGCAAACAGCCCGCCCGCATAAGGGCGGCATAAGGAACGGTCATGATCTGGATCCCGATCACCATCGCCGCCTCGTTCGCCCAGGTCGCCCGCAACGCCGCCCAGCGCTCGGTGATGGGCGATACGGGCCCTTGGGGCGCGACCCTGGTGCGGTTCCTGTTCGGCCTGCCGTTCACGGCGGTGTTCGTGGGCCTCGCCTTCGCCCTGACCCGCGGCGAGCATCCGCATGCGACGCCCGCCTTCTGGGCGGCGGCCCTGCTGGGCGGGGCTAGCCAGATCGCCGCCACGGCCGCCCTGCTAGTGGCCATGCGCCGGGCCGGGTTCGCCGTGGCCACGGCCGTGCAGCAGAGCTCGATCCCGCTGGCGGCCCTGCTGGGCCTGGTGGTCTATGGCGAGCAGCTGAGCGCGGTGGGCTGGACCGGCGTGGCCCTGGCCAGCGCGGCCCTGCTGGTGGTCACCTGGCCGCGCGCGGGGGCCTCCGGCGAGAAGCCGATCAGCGGCGCCCTCTACGCCCTGTTGTCGGGACTGGCGTTCGGCTTCTGCCTGAACGCCTTCCGCCAGGCCGGTCACGCGCTGGAGCCGGTACATCCGATCTTCGCCGCGGTGGTCACCCTGATGACCGTGCAGATCGTCCAGACCCTGGCCCTGACCCTCTACCTGGCGGTCGGCGATCGCGCCGCCCTGGTCGCGGTGGCCAAGGCCTGGCGACGGTCGCTGGGCGCTGGGTTCTGGGGCGCGGCGGCTTCGGCCGGCTGGTTCATCGCCCTGGCCCTGGCGCCGGCCGGGCAGGTGAGGGCGGTCGGGGTGATCGAGGCGCCGATCGCCGCGCTCGCCGGCCGGCGCCTGTTCGCCGAAAGGCTGACCGCCGTCCAGATGATCTTCGGCCTGATCGCGGCGGCCGGCGTGGCCATGGCCGCGCTCGGCTAGAAAAGGCCATGTTTCTGCGATGAAACGCCCGGCGCCGCCGTTCTGCGAAAACAGGTGGGGCAGGGTCTGTAATAGACCTTGAAATCAACGCTTTCGCAGGGCAAACGGGCTTCGTCGGCAGCTTTGTGGCAGTCAGGCGACGGCGCGGCGGGAGCCTGCGCTCCCGTCGTGCGGCAGGCGCTGGTCAATGGGACAAAACCCGCAATTCGCGGGAATCATGTTGTCCTCTTTTGGAATTGAAGTAGGAGCCATCTTTCCCCTTCGCCTTCGTCGGTCCGCCGACACAAACGGCTCCGTTTCGTCTATCCGCCGCCTTCTGTTTCGAACGACCTCCAGCCGCTTCGCCCCCCTATCCCTCAGTCAGGGCTTTCAATGTTTTCTTCCCTCTTCGGCGTCATCTCCAACGACATCGCCATCGACCTGGGCACCGCCAACACCCTGATCTACCAGAAGGGCAAGGGCATCGTGCTGAACGAGCCGTCGGTGGTCGCGCTGCGCAACGTGGGCGGCCGCAAGATCGTCCATGCGGTGGGGATCGAGGCCAAGCAGATGCTGGGGCGCACGCCGGGCCACATGGAAGCCATCCGCCCGATGCGCGACGGGGTCATCGCCGACTTCGAAGTGGCCGAGGAGATGATCAAGTACTTCATCCGCAAGGTTCACAACCGCAAGGGCTTCGTGAACCCGAAGGTGATCGTCTGCGTGCCGTCGGGCGCCACCGCCGTGGAGCGTCGCGCCATCAACGACAGCTGCCTAAACGCCGGCGCCCGCCGCGTCGGCCTGATCGACGAGCCGATGGCCGCGGCGATCGGCGCCGGCCTGCCGATCCACGAGCCGACCGGTTCGATGGTCGTCGACATCGGCGGCGGCACCACCGAGGTGGCCGTGCTGTCGCTGTCGGGCATCGTCTATTCGCGCAGCGTCCGGGTCGGCGGCGACAAGATGGACGAGGCGATCATCAGCTACATGCGCCGCCACCATAACCTGCTGATCGGCGAGACCACCGCCGAGCGCATCAAGAAGGAAATCGGCACCGCCCGCGCGCCCGCCGACGGCGAAGGCCTGTCGATCGACGTGAAGGGGCGCGACCTGATGCAGGGCGTGCCGCGCGAAGTGCGCATCAGCGAAAAGCAGGCCGCCGACGCCCTGGCCGAGCCCGTCGGGCAGATCGTCGAGGCGGTGAAGGTCGCCCTGGAAGCCACCCCGCCCGAACTGGCCAGCGACATCGCCGACAAGGGCATCATGCTGACCGGCGGCGGCGCGCTGCTGCGCGGCCTGGACGCCGAGATCCGCGACCACACCGGCCTGCCGGTCACCGTGGCCGACGATCCGCTGTCGTGCGTCGCCCTGGGCTGCGGCAAGGTGCTCGAGCATCCCAAGTGGATGAAGGGCGTTCTTGAATCGACTCTCGCCTAGGCGCCTAACTTAAGTCGGACGCCGCGGGGGGCGTCGGGAGAACGCGTACGTGCCCTTTCGCGAAGGTCCGCTCGGCGACCTGAAAGTGCCGCTTACCTGGACCGCGGCCGTGGCGTTGATCGTCGCGGTCGTGATTGCGGTGGCCTTCCTGCTGGCCGACCGGCGCGAGACCCTGCAGCAACAGGCCTACGGCGTCACCCGACAGACGGTCGACACGGTGTCCAAGCCGGTCAGCGGCGTGATCGCCGCGCCCGGGCGCTGGACCGGCCTGGGCGTCGACTTCGTCAGCAGCTACTTCTTCACCGCGTCGGAGAACCGCAAGCTGAAGGCCGAGCTGAAGGAGATGCGCGGCTATCGCGACATGTACCTGGCCGAGGTCGACAAGAACCAGAGCTACCGCTCGCTGCTGGGCCTGCGCACCGATCCGCCGATCCCGATGGTCGCCGCCCGCGTGGTCGCCGACACTCGCGGCCCGTTCGCCAACACCCGCCTGGCCGACTCCGGCTCGGAGAAGGGCGTTGTGGTCGGCAATCCGGTGATGAACGAGCGCGGCCTGGTCGGCCGGGTGGTCGGCGTCGCTCGTGGAGCCAGCCGGGTGCTGCTGCTGACCGACATCGCCTCGCGCACGCCAGTGATGGTCGACCGTACCAACGCCCGCGCCATCCTGACCGGCGACGGCGGTCCCAATCCGAAGCTGGACTATCTGCGCGGCCCCGATCCGATCAAGGAAGGCGACCGGGTCGTCACCTCGGGCGACGGCGGGGTGGTGCCGCGCGGCCTGCCCGTCGGCGCGGCCGTCAAGGGCCTGGACGGCCGTTGGCGGGTGGTGCTGTTCGCCGACGACGCGGCCATCGACTATGTCCGCATCCTGCTGTTCAAGGACTTCGCCCAGCTGGCCGACCAGAAGGCCCTGCTGACCCGCAGCCTGCCGCCCGTCACCACCGAGGATCCCGACGTGTCGATCCTGGGCCCGGTGGCCACCCCGCCCAAGCCGGCCGCCCAGGCCGGCGCGGCGCCCACGGCGTCCGGCGCCGCCCCGGCCGCCCAGGCGACAACGACTCCGACGACGGCGACCACCCCGGCCAAGCCTGCCGCCACCACCTCGCCGGCGACGGCCAAGCCGCTGGCCGCATCGACCCCGAAGCCCGTGACGCCCAAGCCCGTGACGCCCAAGCCGGCGACCTCCGCGCCCGCCCCGGCCCAGCGGCCCGGCGGGGAGATCTAGCGTGGGCGGCGCCCGGCCTCTGCACCCCGGCCTGTGGCTGGGCGCGCCCGCCGTGCTGTGCGTGCTGGCGACGATCGTCTTCGCCGCGCCGATCCGCATCTTCGGCCTGCAGCTGCCCGAGCCGGTGTTCGCCATGGTCCCGGCCTTCGCCTGGGCGCTGATCCGGCCCTCGATCCTGGCGCCGTTCGCCCTGCTGGCGCTGGGCCTGTTCCTGGACATGTTCTGGGGCGGGCCGACCGGCCTGTGGGGCCTGTCGCTGCTGGTCGCCTACGCCACCGCCCTGGCCGGGCGAAGCATGGTGACCGGTCAGAGCCAGCCCGTGATGTGGGCCTGGTTCGCCGGCGTCACCGCCATCGCCATGGCGGGCGGTTTCCTGTTCAGCATGCTCGATAGCCTGGCCATGCCCAGCCTGCTGGCCGTCTTCTGGCAGTTCCTGGTGACGACCCTGTTGTTCCCGTTCGCCCACCGGCTGATCGACCGGTTCGAGGACGCGGACGTTCGGTTCCGGTGACGCCATGAGCGAACCGTCGATCATGTTCTTCGAGGTGAACGAGCGGCAGGGGGTGTTCCACCGCCGCGCGTTCCTGATGGGCGGCCTGGCCGGCGGCGGCCTGATGGCCCTGGGCGGCCGCCTGGCCCAGCTGCAGCTGGTCGAGGCCCAGCGCTACCAGAAGCTCTCGGCCGGCAACCAGTTCAACTACCGCCTCACCCCGCCGCCGCGCGGCCTGATCCTGGACCGCAACGGCGTGGCCCTGGCCTCCAACCGGCCGAACTTCCGCCTGATGGTCAGCAAGGACTCCAAGGACTTCGACGTCGAGACCGCCCTCGACGACCTGGCCCTGCTGGTGCCGATCGACGCCGCGCGCCGCGCCCGCCTGGTCAAGGACATCGCCCGCGCGCCCAAGAAGGCCCCGGTGGCGGTGATGGAGGACATGACCTGGGAGGAGTTCTCCCGCGTCAACATCCGCGCCCCGGAGCTGCCGGGGGTGACGGCCGACATGGGCGAGGTGCGGGTCTATCCGTTCGGCGGGGCCTTTGCCCACGTGATCGGCTATGTCGCCAAGGTCTCCGACCGCGACCTGGAGAAGGCCAAGGACGACCCGACCCAGGACCAGGACCTGCTGCACCATCCGGGCTTCCGGATCGGCAAGGCCGGCATCGAGAAGTCCCTCGACCGCGACCTGCGCGGCCGTCCCGGCGCCACCAAGGCCGAGGTCGACGCCCAGGGGCGCGTCGTGCGCCTGGACCCCGAGGGCGACATCCCGGCCACGCCCGGCAAGGAAGTGCGCCTGACCCTGGACGCCGACATCCAGAACCGCGCCCTGGAGGTGATGGGCGACGAAAGCGGCGCGATCGTCGTCATGGACATCCGCAACGGCGACCTGCTGGCCATGGTCTCGGCCCCCAGCTTCGACGCCAACCGCTTCGTCAAGGGCCTGTCGGGACCTGAGTACAAGGCCCTGGCCGAGTACGAGCGCAAGCCGCTGCTGGACAAGGTGCTGAACGGCACCTTCCCGCCGGGCTCGACCTTCAAGCCGACCGTCGGGCTGGCGGCCCTGACCGCGGGGATCGATCCCGAGGTCCGCGTCAGCTGCGGCGGCAGCTGGTACTACGGCGGGCGGACCTGGCGGTGCTGGCAGAAGGGCGGCCACGGCTCGCAGAACCTGCACGAGGCGATCAAGAACTCGTGCGACATCTATTTCTATCAGACCTCGCTGAAGATCGGGCCCGACGCCATCGCCAGCGCCGCGCGGGCCATGGGCTTCGGCAGCACGTTCGACATCGGCATTCCGGGCCAGAAGAAGGGCCTGGTTCCCGACCGCGAATGGAAGAAGCGGGCCTTCAAGAAGAATCCGGCCAACCAGATCTGGTTTCCGGGCGAAACCCCCAGCTACGGCATCGGCCAGGGGGCGCTCAGCGTCAACGCCCTGCAGCTGGCGGTGATGACCTCGCGCCTGGCCAACGGCAAGAAGGCGCTCAACCCGCGCCTGATCAAGTCGGTGGGCGGCGTCGAGCAGCCCAGCGGTGCGGCGGTGCCCGACCTGCCATTCTCGATGGAGCACCTGGCCTATGTGCGCGGCGGCATGGCGGCCGTGGCCAACGACGTGCGCGGCACCGCCTATCGCCAGAGCCAGCTGGGGCTGGGCGACGTGCAGATGGCCGGCAAGACTGGCACGGCGCAGGTCCGCAGCTATGACAAGGTCAAGAGCCGCAACAGCGCCAGCGTCCAGTGGAAGCTCAAGGACCACAACCTGTTCGTGGCCTTCGCGCCCTATGACGACCCGCGCTACGCCGTGGCCGTCATCGTCGAGCACGGCGGCCTGGGCGGCGCCACCGCCGGGGCCCCGCGGGCCCGCGAGGTGATGCGCGTGGCCCTGCTGAAGGACCCCGAGATCCGGGCCCGCATCGAGCGGCCCATGCCGTTGCCGGCCGAGCCGGTCGAAGCCGCCCCCGACGGTTCTGTCGAGGGCGCCGCGCCCGACGATCCTACCGTCGGGACGGCGCCGACGACCGCCGTCCCGACTGTTCCTGCGTCTCCCGCCCCCGGAGTTCCCCGATGACCCTCAGCGGCGGCCTCAGCCGGCCTGGCGAACGCGATCGGCCGATCATCAAGTTCACGGAGATCGACTGGACCCTGTGTGTGGTCCTGGCCCTGATCGCCGGGGCCGGCGCCCTGATGCTGTTCTCGATCGCCGGCGGCTCGTGGGAGCCCTGGGCCGACAAGCACCTGCTGCGGTTCGGCATCTATTTCATCCTGATGATCGGCCTGGCCCTGGTCGACCTGCGCGTCTGGTTCAGCCTGGCCTATCCGATCTATGGCGTCGGCCTGCTGCTGCTGGTGGCCGTCGCCCTGGTCGGCGACTCCTCGCTGGGCGCCCAGCGTTGGCTGGCCGTGGGGCCGGTGCGGTTCCAACCGTCCGAGATCATGAAGATCGGCGTGGTCCTGGCCCTGGCCCGCTACTATCACGGCCTGTCGGCCGACAGCGCCCGGCTGTCATGGAAGCTGCTGATACCCGCCGCCCTGATCGGCGCGCCGGTGCTGCTGGTGGCCCACCAGCCCGACCTGGGCACGGCGATGCTGATCGCCCTGCCGGGTTTGGCGGTGATGGTGCTGGCGGGGCTGTCGCTGCGCCTGATCGTCGTCGGGGCGGTGGGCGTGCTGGCCGCGCTGCCGCCGTTCATCTTCTTCGTGCTGCACGACTACCAGCGCAACCGCATCCTGACCTTCATGGATCCGGAGAAGGACCCGTCGGGCAACGGCTACCACATCATGCAGTCGAAGATCGCCCTGGGCTCGGGCGGTCTGCTGGGCAAGGGCTGGGGCCTGGGCTCGCAGAGCCAGCTGAACTTCCTGCCCGAGAAGCAGACCGACTTCATTTTCGCCACCCTGGCCGAGGAGTTCGGCTTCGTCGGCTGCGTCAGCGTGCTGTTCCTGTACGGCGTGGCGATCTTCATGGCCCTGCGCATCGCCTCGATCAGCCACAGCCACTTCGGCCGGCTGTCGGCGGCGGGCGTGACCGCCACCTTCGCCCTGTACGTGCTGATCAACGGCGCCATGGTCATGGGCATGGCCCCGGTGGTGGGCGTGCCGATGCCGATGCTGTCGTACGGCGGCACCGTCATGCTGACGGTGATGATCGGCTTCGGACTCGTCCAGGCCGTGCGGGTGCACCGCTATACCGAGGTGACCAGCGGCAAGGGTTCGCTGATGTAGCCGCCGGTTCTTTCCCTCCCCGCAAGGGGGAGGGAAGGGGGCCTTCCTCACTTCCCCTTCAGCGCCCGCCCGGTCACCACCGCTCCCGCCCCGAACTTGCCCCGCAGGCCGTCGATCACCGTCTCGCTCTTCAGCGCCCTGCGCTCGTCGCCGGCGAAGAAGTCGTCGGCCGCGCCCTCGGCGGGGACGAAGTCGGTCAGGCCGGCGCCGATCAGGCGGTAGTGCAGGCCGCGAGGCTCCGCCGCCAGCAGCTCCCGGGCCACTTGGAACAGGGTGCGGGCCGTCTGGGTCGGCACCGCCAGGGTGCGGCGGCGGGTGTGGATCTTGAAGTCCGGCGTGCGCAGCTTCAGCGTCGCCACGCGGCCCGCCACCCCGCCCGCCCGGGCCTGCCGGGCGACCTTCTCGCACAGCGGCCACAGCTCGTCTTCGAGGTCCTCGCGCTTGTAGAGGTCGTCGTTGAAGGTGGTCTCGGCGCTGATCGTCTTGCGCTCCTGGTCGGGATCGACCATCCGCGTGTCGCGCCCGTGGGCCAGGTGGTGCAGCCGCAGCCCGCCCGAGCCCAGCACCTTGACCAGCCATTTGAGGTCGGCGCGGGCGATGTCGCCGACCGTGCGCAGGCCCTCCGACGCCAGGGCCGTCACCGTGGCCGGGCCGACGCCGGGCAGGATCGACACGGGCCGGGGGGCCAGGAACTCGGCGATCCCCGTCGCCCCGATCACCGAGAAGCCGCGCGGCTTGTCCAGTTCCGAGGCGATCTTGGCCAGGAACTTGTTGGGCGCAAGGCCGATCGAGACGGTGATGCCCACCTCGGCTTCGATCTCGCGCTGGACCCGGGCCAGCATCACCGCCGGCGGGGCGCCGTGCAGGCGCTCGGTGCCCGACAGGTCGATCCAGGCCTCGTCCAGCGACAGTGGCTGCACCAGGGGCGTCAGCGCCTCCAGCTTGGCCATGATCCGCCGGCTCTCGTGCTTGTACTTGGCGAAGTTGGGCTTGATGACCACCGCGTCGGGGCACAGCTTCAGCGCCTTGTACATCGGCATGGCCGAGCGCGGGCCGCTCATGCGGGCGATGTAGCAGGCCGTGGTCACCACCCCGCGCTTGCCGCCGCCGACGATCACCGGCTTGTCGCGCAGCGACGGATCGTCGCGCTTCTCGACCGAGGCGTAGAAGGCGTCGCAGTCCATGTGGGCCATGCTCAGCCGGCCCAGTTCCTCGTGGAAGACGACGCGTGGCGACCCGCAGGCCGGGCAGCGCGAGACCTTGGTCTCGCCCGTGGCCAGGCAGTCGCGGCAGAGAACTTTCATGGGAACAGCTTGCGCTCGATCGCGGCCTTCAGGTCCGGCCAAAGGTCGATGCGGGCGTGCCGCTCGGGATCGGAGGGGGCCAGGGGGCGCAGGCGCTCGTCGGCCACCATCTGGAAGCGGCTCACCCACGGCGCGCTGTCCGCCACCGAGTTCAGCTGCGGCAGCAGGTCGTCGATGAACACCGACGGCGAGGCCGTGCGCTCGGACAGGTGCGCCGCCGACGGCCCCTTGGGGCCGCTGTTGATCACCAGCGGATAGTCGAAGCCGTGGGTCTTCAGCCAGCGGATGCGCGACTGGCGGCCGTGCTCGGGAGCGTTGGTCAGGATCACCACGTCGGCCCGGGCGGACAGGTCGGCCAGGGCGTCTGCCGCGCCCTCGGCGGGCAGCAGGTCGTCGGCCCCGTCGCGGAAGAAGTCGTCGAACAGCGCCCGGCCGGCGATCAGGTCCAGGTGCTCGGTCTCGCCCGGGCGGTAGATGTTCTGGAACAGGGCGAAGCGGTCGACCCGCAGTTCGAACCCATGGCGCCCGATGAACGTTCCGAATCCATGCATGAAGCGCGCGAGGACCTCGTCGACATCGACGATGACCAGCGGCGTATCCGGGCGCACGGTGCAGGCCTGAAGGTCGGAAGGACAGGGTTCCATGATCTGCGATCGGTCAAGGTAAACGCGATTAGCGCGGGCTTAAGGATATTCGTGCGATCTGGAATCCAGAAGCGACGCGAATCCCTCACGCATCGCCACGGACCGGAATGGTCGGGGTCAGGATGACGAAGAAGGTCCTCATCGTCGAGGATAACGAGCTGAACATGAAACTCTTTCATGACCTGCTCGAAGCCCAGGGCTATGAGACCCTGCAGACCCGCGAGGGCCTGCAGGCGTTGTCGATCGCCCGCGAGCACCGTCCGGACCTGATCCTGATGGACATCCAGCTTCCCGAGATCTCCGGCCTGGAGGTCACCAAGTGGCTGAAAGAGGACGACGATCTGTCCCATATCCCCGTCGTCGCCGTGACGGCGTTCGCCATGAAGGGCGACGAGGAGCGGATTCGCGAGGGCGGCTGCGAGGCCTATATTTCCAAGCCCATCTCGGTGTCGCACTTCCTGGAAACCATCCGCCGGCTGCTGGAGAGGTAGGGCCGTGAGCGCGCGCATCCTGGTCGTCGACGACATCGAGGCCAATGTCCGCCTGCTCGAGGCCAAGCTGTCGGCTGAATATTATCAGGTCTCCGTCGCCTATGACGGCCCCACGGCCCTGGCCCTGGCGGCGGACGAACTGCCCGACGTCATCCTGCTGGACGTGATGATGCCCGGCATGGACGGCTTCACCGTCTGCCGCAGGCTCAAGGAAGATCCCGCCACCCGCCACATCCCCGTGGTGCTGGTCACGGCCCTGGACGGCCGCGCCGACCGCATCCAGGGGTTGGAGGCCGGCGCCTCTGACTTTCTGACCAAGCCGATCGACGACGTCATGCTGTTCGCCCGGGTGCGCAGCCTGACCCGCTTCAAGCTGGTGATCGACGAACTGCGCCAGCGCGAGGCCTCGGGCCGGCGCATTGGCGTGATCGCCGGCGCCGCCTCACGGCTGGACGGCCTGGGCGGCCGGGTGCTGGTGGTCGACGACAACGAGCGCCAGGCCCAGCGCGTGGCCGCCGAGCTTGCGGTCGAGCACCGCCCTGTCATCGAATCCGACCCCGCCAAGGCCCAGATCAGCGCCGGCGGGCCGGTGGACCTGGTGATCATCAACGCCGCCGCCAAGGGCTTCGACGGCCTGCGCTTCGCCGCCGCCCTGCGCTCGGACGAGCGCACCCGCCACCTGCCGATCCTGGCCATGGTCGATCCGGACGAGCGTCCGCGCATCGTCAAGGCGCTGGAGATCGGCATCAACGACATCCTGCCCCGGCCGATCGATCCGCAGGAACTGGCCGCCCGGGTCAAGACCCAGATCCAGCGCAAGCGCTACACCGACTACCTGCGCCAGAACCTCGACTACAGCCTGGAACTGGCGGTCACCGACCAGCTCACCGGCCTGCACAACCGCCGCTACATGACCGGCCAGCTGGACTCGCTGGTCAAGCGCGCGGGCCTGGGCGGCGACCCGGTCGCGGCCCTGCTGATCGACCTCGACCACTTCAAGAAGATCAACGACGGCTTCGGCCACGACGTCGGCGACGAGGTGCTGCGCGAGTTCGCCCTGCGCCTGGCGTCCAATGTCCGCGCCATCGACCTGCCTTGCCGCTACGGCGGCGAGGAGTTCACGGTGATCATGCCCGACACCCAGCTGGCCGACGCCCTGCGCATCGCCGAGCGGATCCGCATGCACGTCTCCGGCTCGCCGTTCCGCGTGGCCCAGGGCAGCGAGCTCCTGACCGTGACGATCTCGGTCGGCGTCTCGGCCACCAGCGGCCCCGACGACACCCCCGAGGCCTTGCTCAAGCGCGCCGACGAGGCGGTGTACGAAGCCAAGAAGTCGGGCCGCAACGCCGTGGTGGGCAAGGCGGCCTGATCAGTCGGGGACATGCTCTTGCGGCGTGTCCCCGTCAGCAACCGCCGCGCCTGGGACATGGGGACACGCCGCAAGGGCATGTCCCCGCCCGGAAGCTTACCGCTTCGGCACCAGCTTGATCTCGTACAGTCGCGGCCACAGCTTGCCGGTCACGATCAGACGGTCGGCCTTGGCGTCGTAGGCGATGCCGTTCAGCACATCGGCCCGGGCCCGGTCGGCGTCCGGCAGCAGGCCCGCCAAGTCGATCCAGCCGGTCACCTTGCCGGTCGCCGGGTCGATGCGGGCGATGCGGTCGGTCTGCCAGATGTTGGCGTAGATCTCGCCCTTGACCCATTCCAGTTCGTTCAGCTGATCCACCGGCCGGCCCTCGTCGGTGACGGTGATCCCGCCGGTCTCCTTCAGGGTCTCCGGATCCAGGAACCGCAGGCGCGAGGTGCCGTCGCTCATGATGATCCGCGTGTCGTCGCGGGTCAGGGCCCAGCCCTCGCCGGGATAGCGGAACTCGCCCTTGGTCTCGAAATCGTCGATCCCGTAGACGAAGCCGACCTGGTTCTTCCAGGTCAGCTGGATCAGCCGGTCCTTCCAGTCGATGATGCCCTCGCCGAAGAACTGGCTGGAGATCGAGCGTTCATTCTCGACGCTTCCGGTCTCCAGCACGATCTTGCGGATCGACGAGGCGCCTTCCAGTCCGGTGCTCTCGTACAGGAAGCCGTCGCGCAGGAAGAGGCCCTCGGTGAAGGCGTTGGGGTCGTGGGGATAGGTGCGGACCACCTGGTAGCCATAGGACGGGGTGGCGGCGTGGCCGGGCGGCGCGCAGGCCGCCAGCAGGCTCACAAGGGCGATCAGGACGGTCCGGCGCATCATCCCCAAACCCTTAGCCTGGCTTGTGTGTGGAAAGAATGGCGCAAAGAAAAACGCCCGACCTTGCGGCCGGGCGTCTTGTCGCATCACGAAGGGTCGGCAGACCTACTTGATCTTGCCTTCGCGGAATTCGACGTGCTTGCGGATGACCGGATCGTACTTCTTCAGCACCATCTTTTCGGTCTTGGTGCGGGCGTTCTTCTTGGTCACGTAGAAGAAGCCGGTGTCCGCCGTCGAGTTCAGGCGGATCTTGATGGAAGCCGGTTTGGCCATGGTCGAATCCCTGCGATGGTCGCGCAGGTCCCTACGCGGTCGAAATAAGAGGCGCGGAACATACTCATCGGCGGGGCAAAGTCAATTGCCGGTCGGACATCGTTTGTAAGGGAAATCGACGGCCTTGGCCTGGCCGCCGATCTGGCCCTCGATCCGGCCGGTCACGGCGTCGGGTCCCAGCCGGCGATAGATCACCCGTTGGGGAAAGTCGTGGGCCGGATCCTCGAACACCGCCTCGTCCGCCGTCAGGCTCTTGAGCGGGAAGGTGGCCTTGGCCTGGCCGGACGGCTCGGCGACATAGGCCAGCGACCCGTCGGCCTCGACGATGCGGACGAATTCGTACTCGCGCAGCTGGCCGTCGCGAACCGTGCGGCCCAGGCCCAGCATCACGCCGCCGCCGGGGCCCGTCCACAGCTCTTCCACCACGCCGTTCGGCTTGACGTGAATCCAGCAGCCCCTCAGCCAGGCCATCTGGTCGATGGCGGCGGGCGGGCCTGACAACTGGGCGGCGAGGATCAGGGCGAGCATGGGCGGCCTCGTTGGGGCGAAATCCTCGTCCTTCGACAGGCTCAGGATGATTTCGAATGTTGGCTCAGCGCGACAATAGCCCTCATCCTGAGCCTGTCGAAGGACGAGGGCGAGCCCGAAAGCCTCACAGATAGCTCAACTGCCGCGCCCCGTGCAGGAAGCGCATGAACGGGGCGGGCCGTCCAGGGGCGGCCAGGCGCTGGGCGACCTCGTGGACGACGAAGCGGGTGATGTTGGGCAGGTCCAGGTCGCGGGCCTGGTCGAAGTCGAACCAGCCGATCTCGTCCAGCTCGCCGCAGTCGGGCTGGCGCTCCAGGCTCAGAAGGGCGCTGGCGGGGGCCATGAAGAACCGGGCGTCGAAGCGGCGGGTGCGGTAGGGCGGAGTGATGGCCCGGGCCACGAAGGCCAGCGGCGCCAGGTCGGGCAGGGCGCCCTGGGCCAGGAACGGCCGCCAGGCCCCGGCGCCGGGCCGGACGGGCGCGGCCTTGGCCAGCAGCAGGCCGGTCTCCTCGAAGGTCTCGCGCACCGCCGTCAGGGCCAGGGCGCGGGCCAGGCGGGCGGGGCTGGGATGGCGGGGCTCCAGGGCCAGGCGCGCGGCGGTGTCGGGCGACAGCTCGCTGGCCGAGGGGGCGGCGTAGTCGCCTCGGTCGACCCGACCGCCAGGGAACACCCACTTGTCGGCCATGAAGGCCAGGCCCCGGTTGCGGCGGCCCATCAGCAGGCGCGGCCTGTCGCCGTCGTCGCGGACCACGATCAGGGTGGCGGCGTGGCGCGGCTTCAGCACGCCGGCGTTCGGATCGCGGACGTCGCCGTCGTTGCGGGTGTCGAATTTGGCGTCGATCGGCTCGTCCATCTCCTGAGCTTAGACCCGACTCGCGCCGGCGCCAGCCATCCGTGGCGGCAGGCGGGAACTGTCGGCGACACGCCGCGAGGGCGCGTCCCCAGCCCGGGACGGGGACATGCCCTTGCGGCATGTCCCCAAACTCATCCCTTCGCTTGACCGCCAAGCTCCCCGCCGCCCAAGCTCCGGCAGGGATACAAGAGGGGACGACCATGTTCGCAAGGGTTTCGGGATTGGCCTTGGCCGCCGCCTTGATCGGCTCCGCCGCCCAGGCCGCGCCGTCCACCGCCCAGGTGGCGGCCGCGGCCAAAGCCGTCCAGCCCAAGGTCGTGGCCTGGCGGCGCGACATCCACGAGCATCCCGAACTGGGCAACCAGGAGGTCCGCACCGCCGCCCTGGTGGCCAAGGAACTGCGCGCCCTGGGCTTCGAGGTCCGCGAGGGCGTCGGCCGCACCGGCGTGGTCGGCGTGCTGAAGGGCGGCAAGCCCGGCAAGGTGGTGGCCTTGCGCGCCGACATGGACGCCCTGCCGGTCGAGGAGAAGACCGGCCTGCCGTTCGCCTCCAAGGTCACGGCCCCGTGGGAGGGCAAGACCCTGCCGGTCATGCACGCCTGCGGCCACGACACCCACGTGGCCATGCTGCTGGGCGCGGCCACCGTGCTGGCGGGGATGAAGGCCGACATCCCTGGCACGGTCGTGGTGCTGTTCCAACCGGCCGAGGAGGGCTCCCAGGCCGGCGAGGAGGGCGGGGCGCTGCTGATGATCCGCGACGGGGCCCTGGATCACCCCAAGGTCGACGCCATCTTCGGCCTGCACATCGGTCCCGGCGACGCCCACGCCCTGAACTACCGGGCCGGCGGCTTCTATGCGGGCTCCGACCGGCTGACGATCACCGTCAAGGGCAAGCAGACCCACGGGGCGCGGCCCTGGGCCGGGGTCGACATGGCCAGCGTCGCGGCCGACATTGTCCAGGCCTTCAACCAGCTGTCGGCCCGCCAGGTCGATGTCGGGGCCTCGCCCACCGTCCTGACGGTGGCGACCATCAACATGGGGGTGCGCAACAACATCATCCCCGAGGACCTGACCATGACCGGCACCCTGCGCACCTTCAACGCCGAGCGCCGGGCCGAGGTCATCGACAAGGTCCAGAAGACCGTGGCCGCCATCGGCGAGCGCTACGGCGCCAAGGCCCAGGCGGTGTTCACCCAGCCCTATCCGGTCACCCGCAACGACCCAGCGCTGTCGGCCTGGATCAAGCCGGTGCTGGAACAGGCCTCGCCCGGCAAGGTCGACGACCAGGCGGCCCTGGTCACCGGGGCCGAGGACTTCTCGCGCTATGGCGAGAAAGTCCCGGCGGTGTTCATCCAGCTGGGCGGCCGCCCGGCCAGCGTGCCGGCCGCCACCGCCCCCGCCAACCACTCGCCCTATTTCGATGTCGACGAGGCGGTGTTCGAGACGGGAGTGAAGGCCGAGGTCTTGCTGGCGCTGGATTATCTGGCCAAGAAGTAGCGCGCCCGCGCCTGAAGGAGACCTGCTTGCGATCGTTGTTTCTCGCCGCCGTCGCGGCCCTGGCGCTGTCGAGCCCGGCCGCGGCCCAGACCGCCCTGACGCCCAATATCGGCGGCCGGACCGTGGCGCTGCCCGATGGCGGTTACGAGTTCGGCTGGCCCGGCGTCTATTTCGAGGGGCGCTTCACCGGGCGTTCGGTCGAGGTGGCCGCCGATCCGCAGCTTGAGCACCTGGCGGTCAGCATCGACGGCAAGGTCCGCACCGAGCTGGACCTGCCCGGCGTCGCGCGCATGCGTTTCGACGATCTTGGCCCCGGCGAGCACGTCGTGCGGGTGGACAAGCTGACCGAGAGCCAGAGCGGCTCGGCCCGGTTCCTGGGCTTCACCGTCGGCCGGGGCGGCCAGGCCCTTCCGCCGCCCGGCCGTCCGCGCAAGATCGAGTTCATCGGCGACTCCCACACCGTCGGTTATGGCGTGCGCTCCGCCAAGCGAAGCTGCACCCAGGCCGAGATCCACGACCTGACCGACACCAGCCTGACCTTCGGCCCGATCCTGTCGCGCCGGCTGGACGCCGACTACCGGATCGTCGCCTTCTCCGGCCGGGGCGTGGTGCGCAACTATGGCGGCTCGTCGCCCGGCCAGCCCCTGCCGGTGCTCTATTCGCGCCTGATCCCCGGCCAGGCCGCGCCCGCCGTCGACCCGGCCGATCCGTGGCGACCCGACCTGATCGTCATCGGCCTGGGGACCAACGACTTCTCCACCCCCGTCGCCGCGGGCGAGGCTTGGGCCGACGAGGCCGCCCTGCACGCCGACTACCGCAAGACCTATGCCGGCTTCATCCACGACCTGGCCCGCCGCCAGCCTCAGGCGAAGTTCCTGCTGATCGCCGGCGACAGCTTCGCGGCCGATGTCGATGCGGTGGCCCAGGCGGTCGACGCCGAGACTCCCGGCCTGGCGACCCCGGTGCGGATCACCGGCATGGACCTCAGCGCCTGCGACTGGCACCCGTCGGTCGCGGATCAGACGATGATGGCCGATCGGCTGGAAGCGGCGGCGCGGACGGTCCTGCCCTGAGAACCCTCTCCCATGGGGAGAGGGAGGGGCCCAAGCGAAGCTTGGGAGGGTGAGGGGTAAACCGTCCGACGGCGTGCCGGCAGAGCGGCCGTGTGAAATCGGTGAGGGTGTAGCCCCTCACCCTCCCACCGCTGCGCGGCGGGCCCCTCCCTCTCCCTCTGGGAGAGGGTTCCCGAAACTACTTCCGCTTCCCCCGCCGCACGCCCTTCGGCAGGCCGCCGCGCGGCTTGACCGGCGCGCGGGCCCGCACGCCCAGCCTCGGCCGGGGCGCCTTCGGATCCACCGGCAGGGCGTCGGTCAGCATCTCGAACAGCAGGCCGCCGGTCACGGGCGTGGCCTCGCGCAGCTTGACCTCGACCGCCAGGCCCAGCGGGAAGCGCTTGCCCGTGCGCTCGCCGACCAGGGCGTGCATGCGGTCGTCGTGGACGAAATATTCCTCGCCCAGGGTCGAGACCGGGACCAGGCCGTCGGCGCCGGTCTCGTCCAGCTTCACGAACAGGCCGAAACGCGTGACGCCGGTGATCCGGCCGGTGAAGGTCGCCCCCACGCGGTCGGCCAGGAAGGCGGCGATGTAGCGGTCGGTGGCGTCGCGCTCGGCGGCCATGGCCCGGCGCTCGGCGTGGGTGATGACCTCGGCGGTGTCCTTGATCTGGCTGATGTCCTGGTCGGTCAGGCCGTCGGTCCCCAGGTTCAGGGCGCGGATGAGGGCCCGGTGGACGATCAGGTCGGCATAGCGGCGGATCGGGCTGGTGAAGTGGGCGTAGCGGGCCAGGTTCAGGCCGAAGTGGCCCAGGTTGTCGCTGGAATAGTGGGCCTGCATCTGGGTGCGCAGGACCACCTCGTTGATGATCGCCGCGTGCGGGCTCTCGCGGGTGTCGTCCAGCAGCTTGTTGAAGCGCGCCGTGGTCGGGGCCTCGCCCTTGGACCACTTGACCTCCAGCGTCTGCAGGAACTCGACCAGGCTCATGACCTTTTCCTGGCTGGGCGTGTCGTGCACCCGGTAGATCAGCGGCAGGCGCTTGGCTTCCAGGGTCTCGGCGGCCGAGACGTTGGCCTGGATCATCATCTCCTCGATCAGCTTGTGGGCCTCGAGGCTGGCGCGGCGGGTGATCGACTGGATCTCGCCCTCGCGGATGACGATGCGGCGCTCGTCGCTCTCGATCGCCAGGGGCGAGCGGGCCTCGCGGCCCTTGCCCATCAGGCGGAAGGCGGTCCACAGGGGCTTCAGGATCGGGTCCAGCAGCGGCCCGGCCTTGTCGGCGTCCTGGCCGTCCGGCGGGGCGACGCCGTCGATGGCGGCCTGGGCCTGCTCGTAGGACAGCTTGGCTGCCGAGCGCATCAGGCCGCGCACAAACTTGTGGCTCTTCTTGCGGCCGGTGGCATCGAACACCATCCGCACCGCCAGGGTCGCCCGGTTCTCGCCCTCGCGCAGCGAGCACAGGCCGTTGGACAGGGTCTCGGGCAGCATCGGCTCCACCCGGTCGGGGAAGTAGACGCTGTTGCCCTTCTCGCGGGCGTCGCGGTCCAGGGCCGAACCGGGGCGCACATAGGCGGCGACGTCGGCGATGGCCACCCAGACCACCCAGCCGCCCGCGTTGCCGGCGTCCGGATCAGGATGGGCGTAGACCGCGTCGTCGTGGTCGCGAGCGTCCACCGGGTCGATGGTCACGAACGGCAGGTCGCGCAGGTCGTCGCGGCCCTCCAGGGTCGGGGGCTGGGCCGCGCTCGCCTCGGCTTCGGCCTCTTCCGAGAAGCCGGTGGGGATGCCGTGGCTGTGGATGGCGATCAGCGAGGCGGCGCGGGGGTCGTCCTCGCTGCCCAGCACCTCCAGGATCTTGCCGAACTTGGGCCCGTAGCGGGCGCCGGCCCCGCTGACCTGGGCCAGCACCAGGTCGCCCTCCTTCAGGCCCTCCGCCGCCTGGTTGTCGATCAGCAGGCTTTCCTTGGACTTGCGGTCGACCGGCTCGACCCGGGTCTCGCGCCGGTGCTTGCGGATCACCCCCAGCAGCTTGTGGGCGCTCTGGCCTAGCCGCTTGATCAGCCGCGCCTCGGTCTCGCCGCTCTCCAGCTGCTCGAAGCGGACCAGCAGGCGGTCGCCCAGACCCGGCGCGCCGCCGGCCGCCTCGCCCTTGCCGGGGGCCAGGCGCACCTGGGGCAGGTCCTCGCCGCCCTTCGTCAGGCGCACATAGAGGTCGCCGTCCGCGTCGCGCTCGACCACGTCGACCACGCCGACAGGGGGCAGGGAGCCGGCTTCGGCGAAGCCCCGGCGACCGCGCTTGCCCAGGGATCCGTCGGCCTCAAGGGCCCGAAGCATCTCCCGCAGGGCCCGACGATCCGCGCCCTTCAGGCCGAAGTGGCGGGCGATGTCGGCCTTGCCGCTCTCGCCGGCGTCGCGCAGGAAGGCCAGCAGGGTCTCGCGATCGGGCAGACCGGCGGGCGGCTTGGCGACCTTGCCGCCCTTGGGCGAGGCGGCGGGGAACTTGGACGACTTGGGCGAGCGAGGTTTGGCCATTCTCCTCGTCTAACGCGCCGAAGGGGGCGATGGCCAAGGGAAAGCGTCCGCAGGGACCATGAAGACGGTCCTGCCTAGTTCTGACTGAAGGTTCGGCCCTGCATGTAGATGCCCTTCAGGTCGGTGCTCCAGGGCGCGCAGAGCACGGTCTCGGTGCGACCGTCGTCGAACTTCAGTTCCAGGCTCAGGCCGTCCAGCCGATAGACGCCCCGGTTGCCCGACCCGTCGTTGGAGCGCCGTTGCGCGCTGGCGAACGCCCCGCCTGCGCCGCCGCCGGCGGAAGCGCTTGAGCCTTCGCCGTCGGAATAGCCCGCGGCGCCGCCCGAGAAGCCGGCGTTGGCCGCCATCGAACCCGAGCCGGACTGGCGATAGCCGATCACCTCGAATCGTCCATCGGCGGAGAACCTGTAGGTGGTCGAGTTGTAGGTCCCGCCCAAGGCCTGGCTGCCGTGGAAGCTCGTGCTGGTATAGGCGCCGTTCAGCCGCTGTCCCGGTTTCCAGGTCGGGATCAACCGGCCGGCCTGGTCGCTCCAGGCCTCCGGGCGGCCGAAATCATCGTTGCGCTGGATCTGGAAGCCGCCGCCGGCCTGGCGCCAGCGGCCCCACATCTGGGGCTCAAGCTTGCGCGACTTGGCGACGTCCAGATCGCTGGGCGCGACGTCCTCGCCCAGATAGACCGTGCCGTCCTTCAGCAGCAGGAAGATGTCCTCGCGGAACTCGTAGCCGCTGGAGCCGGTGGTTCCGTAGCCATGGTGCAGCAGGCCGTGCATCTGGTCGGGTCTGAGCCCCGCGCCCGGCGCGGCGGTGATCTGGGCGGCGGAGACCTGCAAGCGGGTCAGCCCGGGCTCGGCGGGCAGCGGCGAGGGCTTCAGGCCCGCGGGATCGACGATCCGGCTGTCCTTCAACCAGGCCATGCCGCCGGGCAGCTCCTTCAGGTCGGCTTCGACCGTGATGGTCTGTCCCTCGTACCGGTCAAGGTCCAGGCCGGTGCTGACCAGGACCCTGGAGCGGAACACCCCGTCGTTGGTCTGGACCAGATAGGCGTCGCCCATCCGCACCACCTTGCCCTGGATGTAGATCCGCCCCGCCTGGTCCATCATGCGCCCGGCCCGTTTGACGTCGTTGGCGGGGCCGAACCAGGACTGGACCAGGGCGGTCAGCTGGGCCGGCGTATAGTAGACGCCGGCCGTGGTCGCCGGTGCGGCCGCCGCCGTCGCCGTGGCGGCCGTGATCGATCCGGCGGCGGGCAGGCCGGCATAGAGGGCGGGATAGGCTGTCCGGGTGACGAAGGGGCCTTCCTTCAGCCAGCCGGAGATCTGCGGGCAGACGGTCTGGGGCGGCCCCATCTGCTTGAGCTTGCCGACGGCTTTGGTCGCCACCGAGCCCATGACTCCGCGCAACTGGCCCAGCTTGTCCGGACCCACCGCCTGCGAAACCTGGGGAAGCAGGGCGTCCTCGCGCCAGGCCAGCCATCGGGGACGAAGGCCCGAGGCGGCGTCGGGCGCGACCTGTTCGCAATAGCCGATCATCGCTTCGGCCGACATGTCCAGGCCGATGACCGAGGCGATCGCCTCCAACTGCTCTTTCTCGGACTGGGCCAGGGCGGGGGCGGCCGCCGTGCAGGCGACGAGCAGGGCAAGGCAGGGCCAGGACTTCATGCGGAGCCTTCGAGCAGGGCGGATCTGACGACCACAATTTGCGGGGGACATCCTTGCCACGCTTGTGACGAGACCGCGCGCTAGGGAAGACCCTAGTACAGGTCCTCGATCCGCTGCGGCGGGGTCTGGGCGGGCGGCGGGGCTTCCGGCTTCTTCTCGACCGGGGGCGGCGCGGCGGGCGGGGTCTCGACCACCGGCGCGGCGACCACCGGGGTGTCGTCGACTTCTTCGACCGGCTTGGGCTTGGGAGCCTCGACGGGCGGCGGCGGGGCGACCTCGGCGACCGCCGGCGTCGCCTCGCGCACCGGCACGCCCGAGACCTCGGCGAGGGGCGCGGTCGAGGCCGTCTCGTGGTCGGTCTTCAGCAGGGCGTTCTTGAGGCCGAAGGCGAAGCCGCCGACGCTGATGGCCGACAGGATCAAGACCACGACAGGCAGCGGCAAGGGGCGTTCGAGCGACGTCATGCGGTCAGCTTAATCCCACCGCCGAGGCGCGTCACGCCTCGGCTTTGGCCTTTGTCGCCGCGGGCTTCTTGGCCGCCGCCTTCTTGGCCGCCGGTTTCTTGGCCGGAGCCTTCTTCGCGGGGGCCGCTCCGTCCGTCGCCGCCTCGGCCTTGGCCTTGGCGGGCGCCTTCTTGGCCGGGGCCTTCTTCGCCGGCTTCTTGCCGCCGCCGCCCTTGGCGACCCGCTCGGCGATCAGGGCGACGGCCTCATCCAGGGTCAGGGCCGCCGGGTCGGCGCCCTTGGGAACGTTGGCGTTGGTGTCGCCGTGCTTGATGTAGGGGCCGAAGCGGCCGGACAGCACGCGGATCGGCTTGCCGTCCTCGGGGTGATTGCCCAGTTCGGCCAGGGCCGCGGCCTGGCCGCGCTGCGGACGCCCGCCGCCGGCCCGCTTGTCGGCCAGCAGGGCCACCGCGCGGTTCAGGCCGATGTCGAAGACGTCTTCCGGGTTCTCCAGGTTGGCGTAGGTGCCGTCGTGCAGCACGAACGGCCCGAAGCGGCCCAGGCCCGCGGTGATGGTCTTGCCGTCGTCCGGGTGGGCGCCGACCTCGCGGGGCAGGGACAGCAGGCGCAGGGCCTTTTCCAGGTCGACCGTCGCCGCCGTCCAGCCCTTGGGCAGGCTGGAGCGCTTGGGCTTGTCGCCGCCGCCCTCCGCCGCCAGTTCCTCGACATAGGGTCCGAAACGGCCGTTCTTCAGCCACACCGCGCGCCCGGTCGCCGGGTTGATCCCCAGTTCCTTGTCGGCGGCCTCGGCCTCGCCGTCGCCCTCGCTGGTGGCCAGCTGGCGGGTGAAGCGGCATTCGGGATAGTTGCTACAGCCGATGAAGGCCCCGAACTTGCCGGTCTTCAGCGAAAGTTGCCCCGTGCCGCAGGTTGGGCAGGTGCGCGGATTGGAGCCGTCGCCCTTGTCGGGGAAGATGTGCGGGCCCAGGGCCTCGTTCAGGGCGTCCAGGACGTTGGTGGTGCGCAACTCGGCGATCTCGCCGACCGCGGCCGCGAAATCCTTCCAGAAGTCGCGCAGGAACTGCTTCCAGTCCAGCTTGCCGTCCGACACCAGGTCCAGCTGCTCTTCCAGAGCGGCGGTGAAGTCGTACTCCACATAGCGGCGGAAGAACTGCTCCAGGAACGCCGTGACCAGCCGGCCCTTGTCCTCGGGGATGAAGCGCTGCTTCTCCATGCGGACATAGGCGCGGTCGCGCAGCACGGTCAGGACCGAGGCGTAGGTCGAGGGGCGGCCGATGCCCAGCTCTTCCATCTTCTTGACCAGGCTGGCTTCCGAATAGCGCGGCGGCGGCTCGGTGAAGTGCTGGTCGGCGCGGGCGTCCAGCACCTTGGCGGTCGCGCCTTCCTCGATCATCGGCAGGCGGGCGCTGTCCTCGTCGCCCTCGTCGTCGCGGCCTTCCTCGTAGACGGCGAGGTAGCCGGGGAAGAGAACGACCTGGCCCGTGGCGCGCATGCCGGTCTGGCCGTCGGCGCTCTCCAGGTCGACGGTGGTGCGCTCGATGCGGGCGCTTTCCATCTGCGAGGCGATCATCCGCTTCCAGATCAGCTCGTAGAGACGCCCCAGGTCGGGCTCCAGGCGCAGCGAGCCGGGGTTGCGCTTCAGGCTGGTGGGGCGGATGGCTTCGTGCGCCTCCTGGGCGTTCTTGGCCTTGGCCTTGTAGTAGCGGGGGGTCTCGGGGACGTAAGTCTCGCCATAGACGTTGCCGATCACGCTGCGCGCCTCGGCGATGCCCTCCGGCTCGACCGACACGCCGTCGGTCCGCATGTAGGTGATCAGGCCGACGGTCTCGCCGCCGATGTCGATGCCCTCGTACAGCTTCTGGGCCGCCTGCATGGTGCGCTGGGCCGAGAAGCCCAGCTTGCGGGCCGCTTCCTGCTGCAGGGTCGAGGTGGTGAAGGGCGGGGCGGGCGAGCGCTTGCCGGGCTTCTTCTCGACGGCGGCGACCTTGAACACCGCCTTCTGCACGGCGGCGCGGGCGGCCAGGGCCGAGCCCTCGTTATTGAGGTCGAACTTGGTGAGCTTCTTGTTCTCGTGCTTGACCAGGCGGGCCAGGAACGGCTCGGCGCCGGCCGTGACGTCGGCCTCGACCGTCCAGTATTCCTGGGTCTTGAAGCGCTCGATCTCCAGCTCGCGGTCGACGATCAGCCGCAGGCAGACCGACTGCACGCGGCCGGCCGAACGGCTGCCCGGCAGCTTGCGCCACAGCACCGGCGACAGGGTGAAGCCGACCAGGTAGTCCAGGGCGCGGCGGGCCAGGTAGGCCTCGACCAGCTCCATGTCGATGTCGCGCGGATTGGCCATGGCCTCCAGCACGCTCGACTTGGTGATGGCGTTGAAGGTGACGCGCTGGACGGTCTTGTCCTTGATCGCCTTCTTCTTCTGCAGCACTTCCAGCACGTGCCAGCTGATCGCCTCGCCCTCGCGGTCGGGGTCGGTGGCCAGGATCAGACGGTCGGCGCCCTTCAGGGCGTCGACGATGTCGGACACCCGCTTGGCGGCCTTGCCGTCGACTTCCCAGCTCATGGCGAAGTCGTTGTCCGGCTCCACCGACCCGTCCTTCGACGGCAGGTCGCGGATGTGGCCGTACGAGGCCAGAACCTTGAAGTCGGACCCGAGATACTTGTTGATGGTCTTGGCCTTGGCCGGGCTCTCGACGACGACGACGTTCATTAGGACCTTGGATGCCTGGGAATTGGGTTCGTCCCCAGGGCGAACCGAGGCGGCGAGGGCCGGAAAGTGGGGGCGTCCCCCGGTGTCTGTCAACGGCGGCCGTGGCGGACGGCGCATTTGGCCGACGGCTCTCTCTATAGAGAGAGGAATATTTGGGCCTCAGGCCGCCTCGCCGCCGATCAGTCTCATCATCGTTTCGGGGTCCCGGGCGATGGCGGTCAGCAGGGCCCGGGCCGGGGCGTCGGGATAGCTGCGCTCCTGCTCCCAGTCGCGGACCGTAGCCAGGGGCAGGCGGAAGGCGGCCGCGAACTCGGCCTGGGTCATGCTCAGCTTGAGGCGGATGCCCTTGATAAGGTTTACCCGCTTGAACCGCGAAAGCTGCTCCGGCGTCAGCGGTGGGCAGTCGGGGTCGGACTGTGCGGCGGCTGTGATTTCTTCGTCGGTCAGTGCGTCGAGGCGCGCCCAATCGGTCTCGCCGGCGGGCGGCCTAGGGTTTGCCGCGGAGATAACGACCCTCTTCATGCCGGTCGGCAGGGCGGGCGGAGATGATCCTGTAGTGGTTTTCGTCATGGGAGAGGGGCACCACGAACAATACGCGTTGTGAGCTCAAGCCGATAATCTGCAGCCGCTCTTCAGTTATAGTCGAACGATCGTCGATATCCTCGAGGTGGTAGGGATCGAGGATCGCGAAACACGCATCGTCGAAGCTCACCCCGTGCTTGGCGAGATTGCTCCGCGCCTTCTCGGTATCCCACTCGAAGGTGACCTGCATGGTACGGGTATCCAGTACCTAAGGCAAGGCGAAGGTCATCAAATCCCCGCCACCATCCCGCCCGGCAGCAGTTCCGCCCGCTCGGCCAGGGCCAGCTCCACCAGGGCCGCCATCACCGCCGCGGTCGGGGCGTGGGTGGCGCGGACCAGTTCGTCGCGCGAGACCGGCGTGGGGGAGAGCAGGCGGGCGATCTCGTCGCGCAGGGCGTCGTGGTCGACCTCCACGCCGTCGTCCTCGGTCACGTAAGGCCGCTCGCGTTCGCGCAGGTGGGCCTGGCCCGACAGCGAGCGCAGCACGTCCTCGACGCCCTCGCACAGGATCGCGCCCTGGCGGATCAGGTCGTTGGGACCCTTGGCCCGCGGGTCCAGAGGCGAGCCGGGCACGGCGAACACGTCGCGGCCCTGCTCGGCGGCCAGGCGGGCGGTGATCAGCGAGCCGGACTTCAGCTCGGCCTCGACCACGATCACGCCCAGCGAAAGGCCCGAGATGATGCGGTTGCGGCGGGGGAAGTCCTTGGCGATCGCCCGGCGGTCGGGGGCGCTTTCGCTGACGATGCAGCCGCCCTCATGGGCGATGCGGGCGTGCAGGGCGGCGTGCTCGGGCGGATAGATGTCGCTGACGCCGCCGCCCAGCACCGCCACCGTGCCGGTGGCCAGGGCGCCTTCGTGGGCGGCGCCGTCGACGCCGCGCGCCAGGCCCGACACCACCACATAGCCATCCGGCCCAGTTCCGCGGCCAGTTGGCGGGCGAAGCGCTGGCCACCGGCCGAGGCGATCCGCGCCCCGACGATGGCCAGGCTGGGCTGGGACAGCAGCTCGGCGCGGCCCAGGGCCCACAGCACCGGCGGCGGCGGGTCCAGGGCCGCCAGCCGCGGGGGAAAATCCGGCTCGCAGCCGCAGATCAGCCGCGCGCCCAGGCGGTGGCCGCTGTCCAGCTCCTGCAGGACCTCGCTCTCGGGCGGCGGCCGCAGGGGCGAGGCGCGGCCAGCCCGGCGAGCCAGGTCGGGCAGGGCGACCAGGGCGCGCTCGGCCGAGCCGAACCGCTGGAGCAGATGGTCGAAGGCGACCGGGCCGACCGTCTCGGTGCGCGCCAGCCGAAGCCAGGCCAGGCGCTCGCTGTCCGAGAGGCGGCGCGGCGTCACGCGGCCCCGTCTGTGCTTTGGGTCGGCGGCGCTTCGGCCGTCTTCTTCTTGCCGATCCGGGGCTCCTGGCCCGTCAGCAGCCGGCCGATGTTGTCCTTGTGCCGGATGAAGATCAGCACGGCCATGAACAGGCACAGGCCCAGGAAGGCGGCGTCCTGGTCGGTGGCCAAGGCGAACGGCGCGGCCAGGGCGGCGGCGACCAGGGCGGCCAGCGAGCTGATGCGGAACAGGGCCGCCACGGCCAGCCAGGTCACGGCGGCCAGCAGGCCCACCGGCCAGCAGGCGGCCAGCAGCACGCCGTAGAAGGTGGCCACGCCCTTGCCGCCCTTGAACTTCAGCCAGACGGGGAACAGGTGGCCGGTGAAGGCCGCGCCGCCAGCCAGGGCGACAATGAACGGGTTGTCGTGGCTCAGCCAGCGGGCCAGCAGCACCGCGACCACCCCCTTGCCGGCGTCGCCCAGCAGGGTAATGGCGGCCAGGTCCTTGCGGCCCGAACGCAGCACGTTGGTCGCCCCGATATTGCCCGAGCCGATCTGGCGGATGTCGCCGGCCCCGCCCAGCCGCGTGGCGATCAGGCCGAACGGGATCGAGCCCAGCAGATAGCCGCCAAGCAGGGTGAGACCGAGGGACAGGTAGACGGCTTGGGCGAGATCTTGCACGGAATGCGACCTATGGATGTGGTGAAGCTGCCCGGCGGAACCGGCGCATGGCAAGGGCGAAAACGCCTGTTTCGGCATTTATAGCGGAGCCGTCGGTCGCGACCACACCGTTTTCCCAAGCTCACCCGCGGGGCCGCCTCGCCCGGATGTCACCGCTCCGGCGCCTTGACTCCCGCCGCCGCCCCTAGAAGACCTGCGAGAGCAGCCAGTACAGCCCGCCCGCCAGCAGGATTGACACCGGCAGGGTCAGCACCCAGGCGGCCAGCATGTTGCGCAGGGTCGACATCTGCAGGCCCGATCCATTGGCGGCCATGGTCCCCGCCACCCCCGAGGACAGGACGTGGGTGGTCGAGACCGGCAGGCCCAGGTGGTCGGCGGCGAAGATCGTACCCATGGCCACCAGCTCGGCCGAGGCCCCCTGGGCGTAGGTCATATGGGTCTTGCCGATCTTCTCGCCGACGGTGATCACGATCCGCTTCCAGCCGACCATGGTGCCCAGGCCCAGGGCGAAGGCCACGGCCACCTTGACCCAGGTGGGGATGAAGCGGGTGCCCTTGTCCAGGGCGGCGCGATAGGCGTCGAGCGCCTTCTTCTCCGGCCCGGCCAGGTGCAGGGAGGGCTCCTTGGCGATGCGCTTGAGGCCCTCCGACGCCAGGTACATGTCGTTGCGGACGTTGCCGACGGCGCTGGCCGGGATCTTGGCCAGCGAGCCGTAGTCCTGGACCTGGCGGTTGATGTCGGTGATCAGCACGGCGACCGCCGGGACGGTGTCGGGCGCCAGGGTCTTCTCGGCGATGTAGCGGGTGACCGAAGTCCGCGCGACGGCCGGCGACAGGCCTGGAGCCGGCCCGGCGCCGTGCGGGGCCAGCGCGCTGGCCGCCGCCGCCGAGGCGGTCTCGAACTGGGCGGTGTAGGCCGGCGGCACGGCGCGGTTCAGCGCATAGGCCGTGGGCACGGTGCCGATCAGGATCAGCATGATCAGGCCCATGCCCTTCTGCCCGTCGTTGGAGCCGTGGGCGAACGACACGCCGGTGCAGGTGAACACCAGCAGGGCGCGGATCCACAACGGCGGCGGCACGCCGGGCGTCGGCTCGCTGTACAGCGCCTTGTTGCGGATCAGCAGCTTGGCGGCCAGGAACAGCAGCGCCGCGACGCCGAAACCGATCAGCGGCGACAGCAGCAGGGCCTTGCCGATGTCCGTGGCCTTGGTCCAGTCGACCCCGGCCGTGCCGCTGCGCCCGTGCATCATGGCGTTGGCCACGCCGACGCCGATGATCGAGCCGATCAGGGTGTGGGAGCTGGACGAGGGGATGCCGAAGAACCAGGTCGCCAGGTTCCAGGCGATCGCCGCCAGCAGCAGCGAGAACACCATGGCGTAGCCCGAGCTGGAGCCGACCTGCAGGATCAGCTCGACCGGCAGCAACGAGACGATCCCGAACGCCACCGCGCCGGTCGACAGCAGCACGCCCAGGAAGTTGAAGAAGCCGGACCACACCACGGCCACGTTGGCCGGCAGCGAGTTGGTGTAGATCACCGTGGCCACGGCGTTGGCCGTGTCGTGGAAGCCGTTCACGAACTCGAAGCCCAGGGCGATCAGCAGGGCGATGAACAACAGGACGAACGGCAGGAAGGCGACGGCGCTGACCCCGGCCGAAGTGGCGTCGGCATAGACGCTGTAAGCGACATACAGCAGGGCGACGAGGATTGCGGCCCCCATGCCCAGGAGGCCGGCGGAGCCCAGCCCCTTGTCCAGGTCGGGCCGGCCCGAAGCCGTGGTGGGAGGGGCCGTGGTGGGAACGGGCGCATCGATCGCGGTCATGCTGCACACCTTCGCTTGGGGTCAGGCGAGGTTAGGAGCGGTGCGTGACAGTCCGATGATGGCGAGAGAGCGGGGGACTCTGCGAGCAGTGCGTCCTTCGAGGCTCGCTGCGCGGGCGCCTCAGGATGAGCAGCTTTTGCTGATGTCCTCATCCTGAGGTGCGCGCTCGTGAGCGCGCCTCGAAGGACGCAAGGCGCGCCTGAAACCCCCTGCGAGGGCGCGCCGGGCTTGCCGCGGAAACGAGGGTCAGGCTCGGAGCTCGGCGGCCACCAGCGCCAGGGCGTTGCGCAGGCCCTGCTCGAGGAGCTGATCGGAGAGCTGTCGGTCGGTCAGGGCGCGGGCGAGTTGCAGCGTCCCGGCCATCAGGCCCAGCAGGCTGAGCGCCTTCACGCGGGCCGAGAGCGGATCCTCGGGCGCCATGCGGGCGGCGAGGCCGTCGACGACCACCAGCACGCCGTCGGTATAGGCCTGCCGGATCGCATCCGCGCCGCGCCCGATCTCGTCGAGCAGGGCGGCGTTGGGGCAGCCGTCGGCCGGGTCGTCCCGGTGGTGCGCCGACAGGTACCAGCGGATGATCTGCTCCAGTCCGGCCGGGCCGGGCTCCGTCAGCTCGACGATGCTGGCGTGCAGGGTCTGAAGTTGGTCGCCGACGGCCGCCGCGACGAGGTCGTCCTTGGAGCCGAAGTGGGCGTAGAAGGCGCCGTTGGTCAGGCCCGCGTCCTTCATCAGCGTCGCCACCCCGGAGCCGTCGATGCCGTCCCGCTTGAGCCGCCGACCGGCCGTCGCGACGATCCTCTGCCGGGTTTCCTGCTTGTGGTCGCTCGTGTAGCGCGCCATCAGCTCGGCATCCGGTTGAACTTGCGGATGACGCGGTCGAAGGTCCGGGCGGGGGCGAGGCGGTGCACCGCGCTGATGGTCCGGGCGGTCGCGCCGGCGGTGCGACGGAGTTTCGGGTTCCGGTCGGTGGCCGCCGCGACGATCACCTTGGCGACGACGGCGGGGTCGTCGCCGCTGCGCAGGTTCTGCTCCAGCAGCTCGTCGTAGTTGCGCCGTCCCGCCGCGTAGAGCGGCAGGGGGGTGTCGGCCACCACGCTGTGGCCCGCGAACGGCGTGTTGATCGGGCCGGGCTCGACCAGCAGGACCCGGACGCCGTGTTCGCGAACCTCGTGGTCCAGTGACTGGGAATAGCCCTCGACCGCATGCTTGGTCGAGACGTAGAGCGCCATGAACGGGCTGGGGACGAAGCCGCTGAGGGATGAGACATTGATGATCCGTCCGCGGCCCTGGGCGCGCATGTGCGGCAGGACCGCCTTGGTCATCCGGATGACGCCATAGACGTTGATGTCGAAGACGCCCTGCGCCTGGGCGATCGAGAATTCCTCGGCCGCGCCGGTCGCGCCGACGCCGGCGTTGTTGACCAGGACGTCGATGCGCCCGAACCGGTCGATCACCTGCTGGACGGCCGAGGCGACCGAGGCGTCGCTGGTCACGTCGAGGTCGAGATAGGTCACCCCGGCGGGCGCGGTGAGCCGCGCGGTGTCGCGACCGGTTCCGATCACCTGGAAACCCGCGGCGGCCAAGGCGATCGCCGTGGCCTTGCCGATGCCCGAGGAGGCGCCCGTTACGAGCGCGACTTGCGCGGTGGCTGTCATCACGAGCTCCTGGGGTTTTAAATTACGATCGTATTATAATGAGGGCCGGGCGGTCGCGAGGCAAGGTCTCTTGGAGAATTAAATTATGTTCGTACTTTCATGGGGCGAAAGGGGAGCTTGCGCGTAGGGCCAAGGCGCAGCCTTGCCGCGGGTGGAGGGCGTCGGGAGGGCAAACGATCTTCCCTCCCCACGAGGGGGAGGGAAAGGTGCTTATGCTCGGCCTATCGCGAGCAAAGCCCCGCGATTTCAACGCCTTGAACTTTCTCGACCCAATTTGATCCCCACCCCTTCAGACCGCCCTTATCCTGATCCCACCTGAAGGCATGGGAGGGCGCACGTACGGCGACCGATGCGGCCTTCGGGGGTGGTCGAGCGGGAAGCGTTTGTCGGTGGTCTTGGGTGACAACCTTTCGCGACGGTCCTGGGCAGGTTCCCTGAAACATGGGGACGAAACCCAGGCGGCGAGGGATCGGCGAGCGCGGCAGGCCCGGGCTGAAATCGCCCGGGCGGTCCAGGACGCGCCAACGTCCTGCCCGTCGGGGGGCCTCCATCGGAGCGGGTTAAAAATCCGCGACCCGAAGGCTTCCGGATAACGGCTCCACGCGAAGCGCTCGAACTTCGTCGAAACGGTACTTACAACTGCAAATCATCCGGGCGNTCGGAGCGGGTTAAAAATCCGCGACCCGAAGGCTTCCGGATAACGGCTCCACGCGAAGCGCTCGAACTTCGTCGAAACGGTACTTACAACTGCAAATCATCCGGGCGGAGCCCGGGCGCTTCGCACCCTTCCCATCAAGCTCAGCGGGTTTCCGCGTGAGGCGGCCAAGCCGCGCCCATCAGATCCTCCCCCTGTGGGGGAGGTGTCGGCGAAGCCGACGGAGGGGGGAGTGATCGGAAGATGACCACAGCTCGGATCGACGCCCCTAAACCTCCCCCCACCGATCGCTGCGCGATCGCCTCCCCCACAGGGGCAGGGCTATCGCATATGACCCAGGAGTGAGAGCAGGAAGGTTTCATCCCAGCCGGCGCGCTTGATCTTGGTCTTGATGGAGCCCTTGTCGGGGTGC
>NZ_LMFX01000046.1:0-1500 GCF_001426985.1 Caulobacter sp. Root1472
CACCACTACCTCCTTCGCCGCGGGGTGGAGCAGCCCGGTAGCTCGTCAGGCTCATAACCTGAAGGTCACAGGTTCAAATCCTGTCCCCGCACCCAAAACTTAAATGGCCTCCCTCGGGAGGCCATTTTTGTTTTCAGCTCGAGCGCTTGAGCTCCTGACCCGCTCTTGAGATTCCAAGTCGTTTGCCCGCGGTGACCGCGGCCGGGCGCGCGTTCCCTTGCGAACCTGTGCGGACACGGGCTAGCGTCGATCACTATGCCGTCCGATGGGCCTGTCGGCCATCGACCGCGCCTCGATCGTCGCACGCGCATGCCGCCGAATCGCCATCCCCGTCTGCTCGGACCTGGTCGAGAAGGGGAGCACCCCTTCGGACGGTCGTTTCGAGATCCAGAGCGTTCGTGCTTGGGAGATCCCAGCGACCAAATCGCGTCCGCTTCACACAATCAGCGCGCACCGGATGCGATTCGTTTTCGCGACCGGCGTCTTTCGGGGGGGGGGGGGCTGAATTTCGAACCCGTCATCTCGGCGTCGCCGCATCACGTGATGCTCGAAAGTCCCCACCAGGGCCCGCAGCCTCAAGATCAATCTGCAGCATTGGCCCGGCAGGACTGACGACGACCCATCCGATTCTTGGGCGCCGCTCCGCGTCTTGCCTGCGTGAGAAGCCGATTCTCTTCCCCTGATCCGATATGACGACGCCGCGATCGCGAACTGGCCGCCGTCGCCGTCGCTTTCAGAGAATCAACGGACGACCTGGCGAGCGCGCCGGGGGCGGCAGGACCTCGTCGGGGCGCTCGCGGCATGTGAAGGGGAGGGGGGCTTGGCCTGGTCTGTGCAAGGCGCGATGTCGATCCGACCTTTCAGGTTCCGCGGATGGCCGGCGTAGGTGACCGAACGACACAAGCCGGCGCGCTGAAGTCCAGCTGACGGAGCGGAATTCAACCGGAGAGGGGTTGTCATCGCGGCGTCACACGCCTATATCCGCCCCTCGCTCGGAAACGCGATCGCGGCCGCAGGGCAGGAACCGCAAGGCTCTTGCTTTCTTCGATCAGTTTCGTTAGTTTCCGCGCTCCAATCGACTCGGTTATGGATCCAGGCGGGCAGCCTCGGCAGCCCATGGATCTCTTTTTGCCTCTCCGTCGTGGCCTCGGCCGCCCGGAAAGATAGAAGACGAAGCGGTTGACTCCGGAGTGGCGTCTCAATAGAAGCGCTGCTCCTCACTGAAAGCGGAGAGTTCGATAAGAACTCGAGGGTTCAGTAGGGTGTTTGGCTTTGATGCTTTGCTGAGGTTCAGTAAACTTCGAAGTTGACGCCGGGCTCTTCCTTCATTAGAAGGCGCGGCTCCGGGGGATTATCTAGAGGGTTCGCAAGAATTCGAAGGTGATCTTCCTCTAGTCATCTGAGGTTTCTTGGAAATCTTTGCTTGACTGGATTGGTGGTTTTCTTTAGAGAGCTGCCACGGTTTACTGGGAATGGCTTTGGTTGTTTCTGGTGGATTGG
>NZ_LMFX01000047.1:0-1366 GCF_001426985.1 Caulobacter sp. Root1472
TCACAACCCTCAACGAAGCGGCTCAACTCCACCTCCCGACTGCTACTCCAGCATCAGGATTCTAGCCGATTTGGCGGTGTTTTCACACAGCCTCGGTCGTAAGCCGCCAGGGCCGTCGTGCCCAGAGCCGGACCTTCACAACGCCCCCTCGCGGCGCGAACGGCGTCCTCGCTGGAGCGCCCGACGGAACGCCGGATCCGCCCGGGCGCGTCAGCCGCCGAACAGTTTCAGCAGGTAGCTGGGCGCGGAGTTGGCGATGCTCAGCGACTTGATGGCCAGCTGCTGCTTGATCTGCAGGGCCTGCAGCTTGGTGGCTTCCTTGGCCATGTCGGCGTCGACCAGCCGGCCGACCGAGGCGTCCAGGGTGTCCTGCAGCTTGTCGATGAAGCTCATGTGGGTTTCGAGGGCGTAGGACCGCGTGCCCAGGCTCGAGAGGGCCGAGGTGACGTTCTGGATCGCCCCGCTCATCGCCTTGATCTCGGCGGCGCTGATCGGCGCGCCCAGCAGGTCGGCGCGCATCCCCGACAGGGCCGCGCCGGTGGTCGATAAATCCACATGGTCGACGTCGATGGTGTCGCTGGCGTCGGCGTTGGCCAGGGCCCGCACCTGGCCCGTATTGCCCGAGGAGATCAGGTTGATCCCGTTGAAGTCGGCATTGCCCACCGTGCGGTCGATCTGCCGCTTCAGCGACAGGTAGTCGTCGTTCAGGGCCTTGCGGCTGGCGGTGTCGAGGCTGGTGTCCGAGGCCGCCAGCATCTTCTCCTTCATCTGGGTCAGGAGGTCGGTCACCGTCTCGCCGGCCGCCAGGGCGACGTCGGTGATCGACTGGCCGCGCTGCAGCGAGGCCCGCACGGCGTCCAGGGCGTGGGACTCGGACCGCTGGTTCTGGGCGATGGCCCAGACGGCGGGATTGTCCTTGGGGCTGGAAATCGCCAGGCCGGTGGCGATGTGGCGCAGGGTGTCGGACAGGTCGCGGTTGATCGCGTTCAGGGACTGCAGGGCGATCATCGCCCCGACATTGGTGTTGATGCTGTTGAACGACATCGACGGACCGCTTCCAGGATCGGCCGCGAAGCCGAAGGCGCGTTTTACGCCCGACGGTCAACCTAGGCTGGCAGGCTTAGCCGTTCGTTAGCGGCCAAGGTTAAGGGCGGCGGAGACGAGAGGTCCCCTCCCTGTGGGAGGGGTGTCGGCGCAGCCGACGGGGAGGGGAGTGACGGGCGCTCCGAAAACTCCCCCACCGGTCGCTGCGCGACCGCCTCCCCCACAGGGCAGGGGAATCGCATATGGATTTTTGGTCCGAACGGGATTCTGAGGGTGTCTCCTTGTGAGAGGGAGACGGTCGGATGGAGACGTTCGCGGCTTG
>NZ_LMFX01000048.1:0-1050 GCF_001426985.1 Caulobacter sp. Root1472
CGTTGCCCGCGCCGCCGTCGATCTTGCCGATCCCGCTCAGGGTCGTGGTCGAGAAGTCCAGCACGTCGCCGTTGGCCGAGCCGGCGATGGTCACGCCGGCGAAACCGCCGCTGCTGATCAGCTCGACATTGCTGAAGCTGGACAGGCCGATGACGGTGTTGGCCGCCAGGGCCGTGACCGTGTCGACGCCGTTGCCGCCGTTGATGGCGTCGGCGCCGCTGGTCGTACCCGTGAACTGGAACACGTCGTCGCCGCCCCCGCCAGCCAGGGTGTCGTCGCCCAGTCCGCCGATGATGATGTCGGCGGCGGCCGAGCCGAGGATCGTGTCATTGCCGGCCGCGCCGTCGATCCGGCCGATGCCGACCAGGACCGTCGAGGACAGGTCGATCAGGTCGGCGTTGGCGCCCCCGCCCAGGATCACATTGGCGAAGCCGTTGGCGGTGACCGTCTCGACATTGGTCAGGCTGGAGACCGTGATCGTCAGGTTGGCGGCCGTCGCTTGCAGCACGTCGGCGCCGTTGCCGCCGTTGACCGCGTCGATGCCGCCGGAAGCGCCGTAGGTGATGACGTCGTCGCCGTCGCCGCCGTTTAGCGTATCGTCGTTCGCGCCGCCGTCGAGCACGTCGGCGCCGGCCGTGCCGATGATCACGTCATTGCCCGCCCCGCCGTCGATCTTGCCGATCCCGACCAGGGTGGCGGACGACAGGTCCAGCGTATCCGCCGCGGTGGTTCCGGCGAGGGTGACGCCGGTGAAGCCGTTGGCGGTGATGGTCTCGACGCCGGCGATCGAGCGCAGGCTGATGACCTGGTTGTTGGCCGTGGCCTTGAGGCTGTCATTGCCCAGGCCGCCGGCATAGGCGTCGGCTCCGGCGCTGGCGAAGAAGGCGTCGTCGCCGTCGTCGCCGTTGAAGGTGTCGTTGGCCGACGAGCCGACGAAGGTGTCGGCCCCGGCCCCGCCGCTGATCGCGGCGAGGTTGGTGGCGGTCACCACCGTCAGGTCGATCAGGTCATCGCCGCCGCCCAGCACCACCGAGACGCCGGCGAAGCCGG
>NZ_LMFX01000049.1:0-238994 GCF_001426985.1 Caulobacter sp. Root1472
GATGAAGGCGATCCAGGCCTGACGCCGGCCTCGCGCCACGCTCATGCTCTCTCGCAGGGGCGCAGCGGTTAGAGGGTTTTTACACAGCCTCGACCCGTTGCTGACTTCTCAAGCGCCTTGCGTCCTTCGAGGCGCGCTCAGGAGCGCGCACCTCAGGATGAGGAACTCAGCACAACGCTCCTCATCCTGAGGCGCCCGCGCAGCGGGCCTCGAAGGACGCACGACCTGTCCGAAATCACGCCTGGAGCGCCGTCGCCAAGGTCAACTTTCTGGTAGCGCCCCCAAAGGCGCTTTCGACCCCGAACAGACCTTTACCCTGTCCGCTTCCGGCATGGCGCTCAAAGGCCGGTGACGGGCGCGATCGCAAATTCCGGACCCGACCCGTTGCGAACTCGCAGCAAATTAGCACAACGTCGCGGCGCAGCTTGAAGGCGACGAATGACCCCGAACAACATCAAGGAATTCCGCGCGGGGCTGAGCGACGCCCTAAAAGCGCATGGGCTTTCTCGCAGGAAGTTGCGGCCCCAGGTTCAGCCAGGCTGGGAAGTTTCCAGCGAGGGGGCGATCAAGCCGCAATACTTCCCGCATGAGATTAGACATCCTTGGGGTTTTAATCTCACGGGAGTGATCGCGATCGAATTGCTAGAGCTGCGCTCTTGGCTCGATGCTAATTACCCGGCCGCCGATCAAGGGATATTCCGCTCAACATTCGTTGGCTGGCATTTGGGGAACGATCGAGATTTCGACTTTCTCGCTGCTACCGGAGAGGATGTGCCGATCGGCGAATGGGTCGAGCGGGTGAAAGTCAGACTGGAGAGAATTCCGACGTCTCTGGACGAACTTGTTCAGGCGTATCACCTCCAATCAGAAACGATCAGAGGTTTGGCATCTGTCTCGAACCAGCCCGCTTGGGACTTCTTGCTCGACTGGTTGCCGAAGCGCCATACCTCGATGCCGATCCCGTGGCCGCCAGGGCTCGTCCGCTAACTTCCGACATCCACCCTGAGTAGAGCTTGTTGCTCCGCTCCCGCTGTTCGCCGAATGTGCGCTCATGACTGATCAAGACGAAGAAGCGTGGTGCGACGCGCGGCGCAGCGAGGTGGTCGAATATCTGGATCGGGCCTCGCTCCACCACGGAGAAATCGGCGAATGGCCCGCTTGGCACATCGCGCCATATGTCTCCCTGTGGGCAATTGAGAGCGTAATCGCGCCCGGAAGCGTGGGGTGGTGGGCGCTCTGCGGCGACTTGCCTACGGACTATTGCGCCGCCAACGACTGCCGTTCTCCTAGGGAAGCGGTCGCGAAAATAGCGCGCACGTGGCTTAAGTCCGTCGCCGAGACCGCGCCGGATGACACGACGCTTCAAGGCCTCGGCCTGGATGCCTCTCTCGGGCCGATGCTAACGAGTCGAGCGAATGCCCTGCTCGACTGGGAGCGAGACCCCGCGATTTGGGCGGAAGACCGGTGACCACCCGTCGCGGACCTTCGGGCTGTCTCTTTTCCGGCAAATCCCATCGCTCCGCATGGGGCCTCGCCGCTGCGGGCGGGCTCACAACATTTCCCCAACGCTCGTCACCCTCGGACTTGTTCCGAGGACCCCTGCCTCCACTGCGAAGGAGGCTGGTCCGTTGAGCGGTGAGGCCGTGGTTCCGTCTGGAGCGACAGCGCGGCTGAACGAGGGGTCCTCGGAACAAGTCCGAGGATGACGGCAATTGGGGGGATGGACGCTGCTCAATCCCCGTCGTCGGCGCTACAAACCCCAGCCCTTCCAACGCCCTGCAGAAAAAGCAGCGTCACCGGTCCTCGGGCCTCAAACCTCCTGCACAATCGAAGCTGTCCCTATCGCGGGGGAGGGCTCTTGGTACCGGCCCAAGCAGGCGATGGGGGTGGGACCGAGCGGGGCCGCCTGGGCCTGGCGATCGGACCGCGGCGGGCGGCGGGGCTCAGAAGGCTCCAAGGCCCGGCGGGGACGGTGGCGGGACAGGCGGGTCGACGGGGCCGGGAGTTCAAACCGGCCTGTTCCAGGATCAGTCGGAGTCGCCGACGGCCCCTTCCGGGCGACCTGATCCTGCCCGCCTGAGGGGAAACGCCGACCGGGATGAAACAAGCCCTCAGTCGTCGTCCCTTGAGACAAACGGTTTCGCGGAGCGGTCAGGTCTAGCCGAAACGCACACTCTAAACCCACGGTCATCCGGGCTGGGCCCGGACCGCTCCGCGCCTCCCCGCCCACTCGCCCGCGAAGGGCCGAGGTCGAAGAGCCGTGTCCGTGAAAGACCCCCTCAGTCGCTTCGCGACAGCTCCCCCAGAGGGGGAGCATCTGAGCGGTGCTAGATCCTCCCCCTCTGGGGGAGGTGGCCCGGAGGGCCGGAGGGGGATCGCGGCGCATCAGGCCTGAGCGCCGGGCCCATGCCATGAGCATGTCGCCTCTTCTAATGCGGCCAGACCTCGGTGAGCACCTTGGCCTTGCCGCCCTTCCAGCTGACCTCCAGGGCCGGGGTCTTGGGCTGGCCCTCGGCGAACAGCTCGTAGATCACCTCGCCGTCGGCCTGGGTGCTCTCGATCACCCGGACCGGCGCGACCTTGGGGGCGGCCTTGACCGCGGCGTCGCGCACCGGCTGGGGCGTGGCGGTCCAGGCGACGTCGCGCTGGGTCTCGACGATCTTCCACCGGCCGCCGGCCTCCAGCAGGTCGAACTCGATCTCTGCGCCGTCCGGCAAGGTCCCCTCGACATCATAATAGCGCCGGTCCTCGCGCACCTTGAGTTCCGCCGCCTTGATCTTCAGGCCCGGCGCGGCCTTGGTGACCGCCGCGACCACGGCCGGCGGCAGGTCGGCGGCTTCCACGGGCGTGACCTTGGTCTCGGGAACCTGGGCCCCGGCGGCGCCGGCCGCGAGGGCCAGGGCGATGGCCGAAGCGAGGATCGAACGTGCGAACATGGCGGCTTCTCCACAGGCGGATCGTCGGCGACCCGGGCAGTATGCTTCAATCGGGCGTCGATAACCCGCGGATCGTACGTCGCGTCCTCGTGCTAAGCAGGGATGTCACCGAGTGAGTCTCCATGGCCCAGCACCTCGCCCTCCTGTCCCTGCTCGTCCGCGACTACGATGAGGCCCTGGCCTTCTATCTCGGCAAGATGGGGTTTTCCCTAGTGGAGGACAGCCACTTGGGCGGTGGCAAGCGCTGGGTCGTGGTCGCGCCGGGCGCGGCCGGCACGCGCTTCCTGCTGGCCAAGGCCAGCGACGACCAGCAAACGGCGTTGGTCGGCGGCCAGGGCGGCGGCCGGGTCTGGCTGTTCCTGCACACCGACGCCTTCGAGGCCGACCACGCCCGACTGAGCGCCGCCGGGGTGAGGTTCCTCGAGGCGCCCCGCCACGAAGCCTATGGCAGCGTCGCGGTCTTCGAAGACCTGTACGGCAACCGCTGGGACCTGCTGCAGCCCAAGACCAAGGCCTGATCCCCCATGCTCCACCCCATGCGTCGCATCCTCGCCCTGCTGTTCGTCGCCGTCGCGGCCCTGGTCGCCGCCCCGGCCATGGCCGAGCCTGTTCCGTTGCGGGTGCTCTATCTGGACCAGTCGGTCGGCTGGAAACACGCCCCCGTCGCCCGGCCCGAGGGCGGCGGCCTGGCGCCGTCCGAGATCGCGATAAAGGCCATCGGCGAGGAGAGCGGCGCCTTCACCGCCGAGGTCACCCAGGACGCCCGCGAGATCACGCCGGAGCGGCTGGCGAGCGTCGATGTGCTGGTGTTCTACACCACCGGCGCCCTGCCGATCTCGCCGGAGGCCTGGGCGGTCGTCCAGTCCCGCGTGAAGGCCGGCAAGCTGGGCTTCGTCGGCGTCCACAGCGCCACCGACACCGGCTGGCCCTATGACGGCCCCGGCGAGACCTATACCCGCTTCATCAACGGCAAGTTCGCCGGCCATCCCTGGACCCAGGGCACGCCGATCCGCGTCGAGACGCTGGATCCCGACCTGGCCCTGGTCGGCATGTGGCCGGTCGGGTTCGACTATGCCGAGGAGATCTACCAGCACAGCGACTTCGACCCGGCCAAGGTGCGCGTGCTGCAGACGCTGGACTTCGCCGGCACGCCGCTGAAGCGGCCCTACGCCGTGCCGGTCGCCTGGGCGCGCCAGGTCGGCCAGGGCCGGCTGTTCTTCACCAACCTGGGCCACACGCCCTCGACCTGGGACGATCCGCGCTTTCGCAAGCAGATCGTCGCGGCGGTGAACTGGACCGGCCGTCGCACCGACGGCGAGGCCAGCCCCGACACGCTGCGCCAGTTCCTGTGGCAGGTGAAGGCGCTGCTGGCCTACGCGCCCGCCGACGGCCGCGACGACAAGGCGATCCTCGGCCGGCTGCTGAAGATGGAGCCGAAATGGCAGGCCGCCACCGCCCAGCGCATCGCCGACCTGCGCACGGTCTATCCGGCCAAGCCCGACAGCGACCGCGCGCCGTTCGACACCGCCTACAAGGCGGTGCTGGCGGACGTGCTGGCGCGGGGCGGCGCCCGCTAGCGCCCCTCCACCACGTCGCCGCTGTCGATCGCGCCGTTGACCACCGGGGTGCGTACGGCGCCGCGTACCCGGGTGAGGCCGGCGAACCCGCTGGGCGCGCCCTCGTCGCGCATGCTGGGGCCGGTCATCAACTGATAGTGCAGATGCGGAAACAGCGAGCTGCCCGAGGCGCCGATCGCCGCCACGGGCTGGCCCGCCTTGACCGGATCGCCGACCTTCACCTTCAGGCTGGCCTGGCGGATGTGGCCCAGGATGCTGAACAGGCCGTCGGCATGGCGGATCACGACATAGTTGCCGAACAGGGCGTTCGGCGCGTCCTTCAGTTCGCCCGGATCGAAGCTCTTGTCGTCCGGCCGGCTGTCCAGAGCCGCCACCACCATGCCGTCGGCCGGCGCCCGCACCGGGCGGCCGAAGCCGAGATAGCTCTCGTTGCGCGTCGCATCGCCCGCCGCCATCCGGCCCTCGGCGTCGACGGGCGCCAGGTCGTAGGAATAGCGCATGGCGTTGGCGCCGATGCCCATCTGCTTGAGGAACGGATGCTGGGTGTCGAACCGGCGATGGTGCGACAGCAGGTCGTGACCATCCCAGACCAGCACCCGGCCCTCCACCGGCAGCACCAGCTTGCGGGTCCAGGCGGGCGCGCTCGCGAAGACGGCCTTGGCCTCGACCACGGTCGGGACCTCGCCGGCCGGCGCCGTTTCGCCCTCCTTCGTCACGCGCTCCAGCGTCACCCGCACCCGCATGGCCGAGGCGGCGACGTCGCCGGGGAGCTCCGGGAACGGGTTGAAGAACAGCCGGGTCTCGCCAGGCGCCAGCACCCGATTGGCGATGGTCTCGATGGCCGGGGCGAAGCCGTTGCCGTCGATCCGCCGCTCCAGCACCGCCGCGCCGCCGGTATCCAGGGTGGTCACCGTGACCTCCGAGACCTCGACCGGCCAGGCCTTGTCGTTGGTGATCAGCACGTCGAAATTGGCGCTGGCCCCCGCCGCCGTCGGCTCCAGATAGGGCCGCTCGGGCAGGATGCGGGCCTGGGCCAGGGCGGCTTGCGAACCGCCGGCCCAGAGGCCGAGCGCCAGCAGCGAGGCGATGAGTTTCATTCGGGTCCCCCGTTTCGTGATCGGCGCACCCTGCCACGCCGCCCCGGGATCTCGGCCTTAAACCTCTGTAACGGCTGTTACACTTCGGTAATGGACGCCTCGAACGCCTCGCTCGCCAGGGTCCGCAGGTGGTCGCGGACGTCCGTCGGCCAGTCGGCGATCCGCGCCGCGAACCCGGCCGCGTCGCCGGCGAACAGCGCCCGGCTCATGGCCTCGAAGCCCGGCCGGTCGCCGGCCATGGCCGAGGCGAAACGGTAGGCGGCGTCGCGGGCGGCGCGGCGGCGGTCGGGCCCTTCGCTCTCGCGACGGGCGGCCTCGACCAGCTTGCGCAGGGCGACCGACGCGCCGCCCGGCTGGGCGGCCAGCCACTCCCAGTGGCGCGGCAGCAGGGTCACCTCGCGAGCCGTGACGCCCAGCTTGGGCCGTCCGCGGCCGCGCGGCGCGGGCTCGCCCACCCCCAACCGCAGCGCAATGTCCCAGGGTCCGCCTCGCAGGTCAAAATCCACCTGGCGTCCCTCGGGGTCGAAGATCAGCAGCGAGGCGTCCGGCGCCTGGGCCAGGCGAGCCTGGGCGGCCACCGCGACCTCCAGCTTCGGACCGGCCGCGAGCCGCCGCTCGCCCTCGAACAGCACATAGGACGTCATCGGGCCGCTCACCGCCGCAATTCCTCGGCGTGCAGGGTCGCGCGCCAGTGCTCGCGGCGCTCGACCAGCAGCGAGGCCCGGCCCAGCCGCTCCAGCCCCTGGTCGTCGAGGACTTCGAGCACCTCGAAACCGAAGGCCGCCTCGCCGTGGGCGTTCCAGGCCTGCTGCAGGGTCGGGCTGGTGTGGCCGCCCATGCGCAGGGCGAACCAGACGCCGTTCTGGCGGGTCGACAGGTCGGGCGTGCCGCCGATCCAGACCTCGCCGGTCGCCGCGCAGCGGACGGCGTAGATCCCGGCCTGGACCCTGCGGTCCTTATAGTCGCGCACCAGGGCGCGCCGGTTGTTCGTCTTTTCCATGAGCAGCTTTTTACCCGGGTATTTTATGAAGTCAATATTATCCGGGTATATTAATCCGCTAATGCCCCACCTTCGCCCGCTGGCTCGCGGGACCCAAAGACGCTAGAGACCCCGCTCCCATTCCGGAGGCCGATATGGTCCGCAATCTCAAGGGCAGGCTGATCGCTCCAGCCGTCGACCCGATCGCCCAGGCCGATATCGCCTGGTTCGAGGCGCACGAGGGCCGGGCTTTCCGCCTGCGCGATCCTGCGCCGCTGGAGTTCAAGGATCCGCTGGGCGATCCCGGCGACGGCTTTTCATGGCGCGTCCTCGTGGCCAGGCTGGCCGACGGCGGCCGACTGAAGCTGCCCGTGTCATTGGCCTGGGACCTGCACAACGACCACGCCAAGGACACGCACCTGAAGATGATCTTCGACCAGGTCGCGCCGGAGAAGGCCAAGGCCCTGCTGAGGTAGGCCTTAGCCCCGCCGCAGCCAGGCCGCCACGGCCCAGGCGTGGGCGTCGTGCCTCAGGGCGACGACCGCGTCGCGCGGGTCCAGCCAGACCAGCGTATGGTCGTCCTCGACCTTCAGCTCGGACCGCTGGCCAGTGACGCGGACGACATAGATGCCGCCGTTGTTGCACACCGGCTGGCCGTTCGACTTCAGGAAGGGCTGGCTGACCTCGATCACCCGCCGCCCCACCTCCACGACCAGGCCGGTCTCCTCGCCGAACTCGCGCACCACGGCGGCGTGCTCGTCCTCGTCGCCATCGACCGCCCCGCCCGGCAGGTCGAAATAAGGCGCTCGGCCCGGCTTGCGCACCTCGACCAGGGCGATGGTCCCGTCAGCCCCCTCAGCGATGCCGAAGGCGGCCCAGCGGTGCTTGTACTCCAGGCCCGGCTCGGGCGCGTCGAACGCCTGCATGGGATCAGTCCTTGCCGTAAAGGTCGTTCCACGGATCGGCCTTGCCGCTGGTCACGTCGTCGACCGTGATCTCGGGACGATAGCCGATCTTGCCTGTGGCGCTGGCCTTCCAGGCGTCGACGACCATGTCGCGCAGCTGGGTCGCCCCGGCCGCCAGGCGCTCGTCGACGAAGGTCTTGGCGCGCGGGTCGGTCGCGACCAGTCCGCCCTCCTTCTCCAGCTTGTACAGCGGCTCGACGAAGCCGACGGTCGTGCTCAGATAGGTCACGGTCCGCGCCTCGATCGTGCAGCCGCAGTCCTTGTAGGCCGGCACCAGCGCCTTGACGTCGGCGTCGACCGCCACGGCCTTGACCAGAGGCCCCTCGAAATTGCCGTGGGTGGCCTTGCTCTGGGTGTAGCCATTCGGATTGGGGTAATCGCCCCAGCCGTTGTAGTGCACGCTCAGATGCAGCGGCTGGCTGGCGTCGCCGACATAGTGGGCCCAGACGCCCAGGTCGCGGACCAGCAGGTCCTCGCGCCGCTTCAGGTCGGCGACGTAATAGGCTTTCCGGGTGGCGTCTTTCTCGGTGGCGGAGACCGACTGCAGGATGCGCCAGTAGGTGAAGTCCTTCACCAGCTGTTGGTAGCCGTCGATGATCGAATACGGTAGGTAGCCGGCGTTCCAGCTGTCGTGGCCGACCGCGGTCAGGGCCTTTTCGTAGTCGGCGCGGGTGGACGGCAGGGTTTCCAGCGTGAACTTGGGCCCGCCGTACATCCGCCCCTCGTCGTCGATGTCGAGGAAGTGGGCGGCGTCGCGGTCGGTGTCGTGGACCTTGCCCGAGCCCTTCCAGCGGTCCGGCTCGCGGGCGTATTCGCCGATCGCGGCGGCCGCCTCGGGCGTGCGCAGGAAGGCCGGCAGGTCGCTGGGGAGGCTCTCGGCGGCGACCACGCCGACCATGCGGTGGCCCCAGGCGCCCCAGGCCAGGGCCGAACTGGCGGGAGCAGCCATGGCGGCGATCATCGCGACGCTGGCGAAAAGGCAGACGGACAGCTTCATGCGCACTCCAACGAACGGACGACCGGGCCACCGCCGCGTCTCACCCTGCCCCGCGGACCGGCCCAAGACGCGTGCACCGCCGAAAAGCCGTGGACGACTCCGGTTTATGCCACCCCGACGCCGACCGCCAGAGCGCGGCGTTTCCGCTCCAAGCGTCAGCATGCAATCCCTTGCCCGTTCCCGATTAACGCTCATCAGGGAACCAAAAGTGCGTTCGAACGATGGCGCCGCGCGCCGCCGCTAAGGGTGCGGCGCGGCATCAAGTCGCCTCCAGGTGGGTTGTCACGCGGCTGTGATCTTAGTAATCAGGCCGCCGACCGACACTCTACGCCGATAAGAGGAACCCCTCGATGCGACGCACGTTTGCGGGATTTCTGGCCATCGCGGCCATGTCCATCGCCCTCCCCGCCCTGGCCGCCGACTCGGACTCCAAGCCCGATCCGCTGGGCGATCTGATCGCCGGCGCCCTGACGGGCACCATGCCGGGGTCGGTCGAATACAAGATGAAGGCCACGCTCTACCACGCCGGCGCCAAGGGCATCCGCGCCCTCGATAGCCTGGGCTGCAAGGTGGTGGCCATGCGCACCCTGGCGGTCGACAAGACCGTGATCCCGCGCCGCACCGTGGTGTTCATCAAAGAAACCGTCGGCCTGCCGATGCCCAACGGCGAAAAGCACGACGGCTACTGGTACGCTTCCGACATCGGCGGGGCGATCAAGGGCAACAAGCTGGACCTGTTCAGCGGCCAGGGCGCGTCCTCGATGAAGCCCCTGATGGGCCTGAACCTCTCGACCCTCTCGGTGACCAAGGTCGGCGAGTTCAAGGGCTGCCCGCCGGAATAGCCGGCGTCGCCCGGAGGCGAAGCCTTCCGGGATCTCCTAGATGAAGACGTCGCTGGACGGCGAAGGCCGGCCTGCGGGCGGCATCCGCGATCCCACCGCGCCGGCCGGCGACGGCGCGGGCGAAGCCGGCTTCAGCATCTTGCCGACCCGCTCGACTAGGTCCGCGCCGCTGAACGGCTTGAGCATGCAGGCCCGGACGCCGAGAGCAGCGCCGCGCTTGACCTCGTCGACGCCCAGTCGCTTACCCACCAGCAGGATCTGGCCGCGCGGGCGCGAGACGTCGCGTTGCAGCGCCGCCATCACCTCGAAGGCGGTCATTTCGGTGATCGCCAGGTCCAGCACCATGAGGGCCGGGCGCATGTTGTGCGCCATTTCCAGCGCGGCCGGACCGCTGCGGGCCGCCAACGCGTGATAGCCGGCCAGGTCCAGGCGGATCTGCAGCATTTCCAGGACTGCCCGGTCGCTGTCGGCGACCAGGATCCGCGTGCCGGGTTGAACCATGTTCATGGGCGTCCCCGCAGTTGGTGTCGGCGGCGCGTCATCAGAAGAGATCCAGGTCGCCGGCGTCGTCGCCGTCGTTGATGCCCGCTTCGTCGCCGCCGAACGACGAGGTCATCCTATCGGCCAAGGCGCCGAGGGTCACGCTCTGCAAGGCGGCGCCCACCTCGATCTGCTCGGGCGCGGCCACGGTCTGGCTGAGGCTTCGAGCGAAGGTCGACAGGCCCGTCAGGTGCTGGCTGAGCAGGTCCACGGCCTGAATGCCCTCGATCAGCTGCTCGCGATGCTCGGGCGCTACGGTCCCCAGCAGCTTGCCGATCAACGTGTCCAGGAAGATGCAGCGGGCGCCGGCCAGCTCCAGCTCCCACGACAGGACGTCGAACGTCGCCGCGACGTCCGACCGAAGCTCACTCGCGACCATCGACAAGATCTTTTCTCCCGAACCCAGGCCGAAGCTACGAGGCGAGGCCTAACGACGATTTAACCTTGGGGATGTGTCGGGCCTGGTTCCCTGCGTCGAAACCGCGCGCCCAGGCGCTGGAAAGTCCGGCCTGGCAAAGGTTACAGGGTCCAGCTGCACCTCGGCCGGCAGGTCCGTCGTGCGGCCGTCGCGCAGGAAGTCGTAAACCTTGGCCGCCACCTCGGGTCGGCCGCGCAACAGGGCGAACGGGCCGTTATGCTGGGCGCGATGCAGGACGATCGTCCGGCTGTTGGGGAAATAGGGCAACATGGCCAGGGTGTTCTCGATCGGCGTCGAGGTGTCCCAGTCGCCCTGGACGAAAAGCACCGGCGTCGGGTCCTGGACCGGCCGGCGGAAGGCGTCGCCGGCGTCCGGCGTCGCCCACTCGCCCTTGGTCGCCAGATAGGCGGCGAAGTTCCAGTTTCCCAGCATCGGCAGGGCCGGATCGCTCCACAGCAGGCTCTTGCGCTCGGCGGTCATGTCCAGGCCGATATTGATCAGCGGATTGATCAGCGACCGCTTCTCGGACGCGCGCCAGCCGATGGCGTCCCTGGCCCACGCCTCGTAGTGGCCGTGATAGGCCGACACCACGAAGCGCGGGAAGGCGGCGGCGTCGGCCGAATAGGTGATCAGGGCCAGTTGGTAATCTTCCAGGCCCAGCACGATCCGGCGCGCTTGGCCGCCCTCGTCCTCGACCGTCACGGTGACCGGTCCGCCCGCGAACCGGTCGCGCACGGCCCGCATCGCCGCGATCAGCCCGCCCGGCGGCAGATAGGGCTCCAGGCCGGGATCGGCGTCGGCCTCGACGGCGATGCGCTGGAAGGCCGCGAACACCTGCGAGGGCATGTCGTAGCCGTAATCCAGCGGCTCGGCCGACGAGATCACCGCCCGCGCCACGCGGCCCGGATGGCGCTTCAGGACCGCGAAGGCCCATTGCGAGCCGAAGCTGGCCGCCACCAGGCTGACCTTGTCGTAGCCCAGGGCCTGGCGCAGGTCGTCGACGTCGTCGGCGATCTGGGTGATCGAATAGCCGGAAAGGTCCGCTTGCGGATAGGCCGCCTGGGCCCGGCGGGCCAGGTCGCGGGTGACCTCGATGTCCTGGGCCGTGGTCGACGGCCGGTCCAGCGGCAGGGCCGGGCTGTCGATCTCCATCAGGTCGCCGCGCAGGGTATAGCCCCGCTGCTCGATGACGATCAGGTCGGCGACCTGGGCGTAGGCCTGCCACGCCTTGACCCGCCGCCTGGCGGCTTCGTCGTGGTCGAGCACGATGTCCAGCATGGTGACGCCGGGACCTCCCGCCAGCAGCACGATCGGTGGGGCGTCCGTGGCGCGGGCGGCCCGGACGCGCGCGAACCCGACGCCGATCAGCCGGCTGCCCGGCTTGGCGCGGTTCTCGGGTACGTACAGCGTGCCGATCTCGTAGGCCATGGTCGAGCCGTCGAGGGCGTTAGCGACGCCGGGCTCGGTGGCGACCTGCCCGGCGCGACGGAGCGGCTCGGCGGTCGCGGGTAGGGTCGAAGCGGCGATCAAGGCCGCGAACATGCACGCCAGCACCGCCCTCATCGCCCGCCCCCTCTCAACCGAACGTAGAAGGCAGGCTCAGACAGCGACGTCCTGGCGTCAAGAGCCGCCGAGGCTTTAGATCCCCTCGCCCACGTTCGGCGCGGCGCCGGGGGCCCGGGCGACGTGGATGCCGCATTCGGTCTTGTCCTGGCCGGCCCAGCGGCCAGCGCGGACGTCGGCGTTGGGGTCCTCCACCGGCTTGGTGCACGGCCAGCAACCGACCGAAGGGAAGCCCTGGGCGACCAGCGGATGGGCCGGCAGGTCGTGCTCGGCGACATAGGCCTCCAACTCGGCCTTGCCCCAGTTGGCCAGGGGGTTGAACTTGATCTTGCCGTCAGCCTCCTCGACCACCCGCAGCCGCAGGCGGTCGCCGCCGTGGAACCGCTTGCGGCCCGTGGTCCAGGCGGCGAACTCGCCCAAGGCGCGGTCCAGCGGCAGCACCTTGCGGATGTGGCAGCAGGCGTCGGTGTCGGTGCGCCACAGGTCCGACTTGGGATCGGTGACCGCCAGGTCGGTATAGGCCGGGCGCAGGTCGCGCACGTCGGTCAGGCCCAGCTTGGCGGCCAGTTGCCGGCGGTAGTCCAGGGTCTGGCCGAACAGCATGCCGGTGTCGAGGAACAGCACGGGAATGGCTGTCGACACCTGGCTGGCCAGGTGCAGAAGCACCGCTGATTCCGCGCCGAACGAGCTGACCAGGGCCAACTGGTCGCCGAACGTCTCGTAGGCCTTGCGCAGGATGGTCAGCGGGTGGGCGTCGCGCAGCTCGGCGTCCAGCCGCGCCGCCAGGTCAGCGGCCCCGCTTTCCGGGACGAGAGGCTGCGTCGCGACGGTCGGCTTCACCTCGGTCACGGTCTGGTCGTAGGCCATCAGCTGGCCCTTTCCTCGAACGCCACCTGACGGTTGTCGGCGGCGCGTTGATAGACATGGCGATAGCGGTGGGCGGCCTTGGTCCAGACCTCGGGCGTCGCGCCGTCGGCGGGTTCGAAGGCGTCGAAGCCGCAGCGGACCATGAAGCCGGCCTGTTCCTGCAGCACGTCGCCGACCGCCCGCACCTCGCCGGTGAAGCCCAGGCGCTCGCGCAACAGGCGGGCCGAGGTATAGGCGCGGCCGTCCCGGTATTTCGGGAAGGCCAGGGCCACCACCGACAGGCGCGGCAGGTCATAGGCCAGAGCTTCGACCTCCTGGTCCGCCTCGACCCGCACGCCGACGCGCCGGCTGTTGGACAGCAGGATCTCGCCCTCGGCCTGGAAGCGGGCCAGGGACAGGATCACGTCGCCTTCGGGCAGGGCGTCGTCGTCGCCGACATGGGTGAAGACGTCGTCGGCCCACTGCGCCGTGTCGCCGGTCAGCTTAATCAGCTTGGGCATAGACCGCCTCCTTGAAGGGCTCGAGGCCGACGCGGCGATAGGTGTCGAGGAAGCGCTCGTCGCCGGCGCGGATGTTCAGATAGGCGTCGACCAGGGCGTCGATGGCCGGGGCCACCTTGTCGGCCGACAGGCCCGGGCCCAGGATCCGGCCGATGCTGGCGTCCTCCGCCCCCGAGCCGCCGAGCGAGAGCTGGTAGAATTCCTCGCCCTTCTTGTCGACGCCCAGGATGCCGATGTGGGCCACGTGGTGGTGGCCGCAGGCGTTGATGCAGCCGCTGATCTTGATCTTCAGCTCGCCCACCTTCTCGGCGCGATCCGGATCGGCGAACTTCCTGGCGATGTCCTGGGCGATCGGGATGGCGCGGGCGTTGGCCAGGGCGCAGTAGTCCAGGCCCGGGCAGGCGATGATGTCGCTGGCCAGGTCGATGTTGGCGGTGGCCAGGCCCGCGGCCTCCAGGGCCGCGTGCACGGTCGGCAGGTCGTCCAGCTTGACGTGCGGCAGGACTAGGTTCTGGGCGTGGGTCACGCGCAGGTCGTCCAGGCTGTAGCGCTCGGCCAGGTCGGCGACGACCTCCAACTGCTCGGCCGTGGCGTCGCCCGGCGTCTGGCCGATGGCCTTCAGAGACACCTCGACGATCGCATAGCCGCTCTGCTTGTGCGGCTTGACGTTGTTGCGCACGAAGCGCTGCAGGGCCGGGCTGGCGGCGCGGGCGGCCTCGAAGGCTTCGGACACGGCCGGCAGGGTCTCGAAGCGGGTCTGGGCGAAGGCGGCGCGGACGCGGGCCAGTTCGCTGGCCGGCAGGTTGGCGCGCGCGGCGTCGATCTTGCCCCACTCCTCCTCGACCTGACGGGCGAACTCCTCGGCGCCCAGGGCGGCGACCAGGATCTTGATCCGGGCCTTGTAGATGTTGTCGCGGCGGCCATGGCGGTTGTAGACGCGCAGGATCGCCTCGACATAGCTGAGCAGGTGCTCGGCGGGCAGGTACGAGCGGATGGTCGGGCCGACATAGGGCGTGCGCCCCTGGCCGCCGCCGACGATCACCTCGAAGCCGATCTGGCCGTCACGGCCCTTGCGCAGGATCAGGCCGATGTCGTGCACCTTGACCGCCGCGCGGTCGGTCAGGGCGCCGGTGATGGCGATCTTGAATTTGCGCGGCAGGAAGCTGAACTCGGGATGCAGGGTCGACCACTGGCGCAGGACTTCCGACCACACCCGCGGGTCGTCGATCTCCTCGGCCGTGGCGCCGGCATAGGGGTCGGCGGTGACGTTGCGGATGCAGTTGCCGCTGGTCTGGATGGCGTGCAGGTCCACCTCGGCCAGGGCGTCCAGGATGTCGGGCGCGTCCTTCAGCTTGATCCAGTTGAACTGGATGTTCTGGCGGGTGGTGAAGTGGCCGTAGCCCTTGTCGTAGGTGCGGGCGATCCAGGCCAGGCGGCGGGCCTGGCGGGCGTTCAGCGAGCCGTACGGAATGGCGATCCGCAGCATGTAGGCGTGCAGCTGCAGGTACAGGCCGTTCATCAGCCGCAGCGGTTTGAACTGGTCCTCGGTCAACTCGCCGGCCAGACGGCGCGCCACCTGGTGGCGGAACTCGTTGGAGCGGTCCGTCAGGAATTCGCGGTCGATGGGATCGTACAGGTACATGCGGCTTACTTCCTGCGGATCAGGTCGACGCGACCGGTCGAGCGGGCGGCGCCGGCTGCGTGGCGCAGCGCCTCGATGACCTCGCCGCCGACGGCCTGCTTGCCGTGGGTGGGTTCGTTGGTGGGCCCCAGGGCCCGGATGCGTTCGCGATAGCTGATCGGGGCCAGACCGCCGTCCACCGGGGCCAGGTCGATCGGATAGACGTCGACCACCACCGTCGGCTGGGCCTTGCCGTTGGCCACCACGGTCTCGACCTCGGCCTCCTGGCCCTCGCCGAACAGCTGGGCGTCGCCGAAGCCCTCGACCCAGGCGCCGGCCTTCCAGAACACGACCTCGCCGTCGATCAGGCGATTGGCGGTGATGGCTTTCATTGACCAGGGCTCACGCGTTGGACTTTCGGGGAGGCGACCTCGTCCTTAGACAAGCTCAGGATGAGGCCTACTGCAGCGCCCGAGACAACCTCATCCTGAGCTTGTCGAAGGACGAGGTTGTTCGGCACGACGTCGGCCATCGCCATGGCCTCGCCGACCATCAGCAGCGCCGGGCCCTTGAGGCCCTCGGCGGCGAGCGCCAGGCCGGCCAGAGTGGTCAGGAGACGGCGCTCGTCGGCGCGGCTGGCGTTCTCGACGATCAGGGCCGGGGTCGAGCCGGCCCGGCCAGCCGCCGTCAGGCGCTCGGCGATCAGGCCGGCGGTCGAGACGCCCATATAGACGACGACGGTCTGGTTCGGCCGCGCCAGGGCGGTCCAGTCCAGATCCGGCTCACCATGAGCGGCGTGGCCGGTGACGAAGGTCACGGCTTGGGCGGCGCCACGGTGGGTCAAGGGCGCGCCGGCTCCGGCCGAGGCGGCCAGGGCGGCGGTCACGCCGGGAACGACGGTGCAGTCGACGCCGGCCTCGCGGCAGGCGGCCAGCTCCTCGCCGCCGCGGCCGAACAGGAACGGATCGCCGCCCTTCAGCCGCACCACGGTCAGGCCGTCCAGGGCCAGGGCGACCAGCAGTTGGTTGATGTCGTCCTGCGGCAGGGTGTGGCGCGACTTGCGCTTGGCGACGTTGATCCGCCGCGCCGCCACCGGCGCCAGGTCGAGGATCTCGTCGGACACCAGGCCGTCGTGGACCACCACCTCGGCGGCCTGCAGGGCCTTCAGCGCCTTGATCGTCAGCAGCTCCGGATCGCCGGGCCCCGCGCCAACCAGGGTCACCCGGCCCGGCGCGCGCGCGTCCGTCCCGCCGCCGAGAGCGACGAGACCGGCGTTCGACCGGGAAGCGGATCGGACCGTTGGCCGAGCCATCAGATTCAGGTCCTCTATAAGCCAGCCACCATTGGCGACGCGCCGGACCGGCGCGTTCGCCAAACCGGTGCGCTTCAAAGCATTGCGGGGCGAACCCTAGGGTCCGCCCCGCTCGCGTTCGCCAAGGAAAAGGGCCATCTCCATCAGCGAACGCTTGCAAATTGGTCGCGACCGGGCCAATTCGCAAACAAGGTCTTCTGCCGGGGCGTTCAGTAAAACTCATGGAAAGACAGTCCGAACGACGTCGCCTCCCGCCCTTGAACGCCCTGCGCGCGTTCGAGGCGGCCGCACGTCACCTGAACTTCAGTCGCGCCGCCGACGAGCTTTCGGTGACGCCGGGCGCGGTCAGCCAGCAGATCCAGAACCTGGAGGACTATGTCGGCGCGGCCCTGTTCAAGCGCACGCCCAAGGGCCTGCTGCTGACCGACGCGGCCCAGACCGCCCTGCCCGCCCTGCGCGAGGCCTTCGACCGGCTGGCCGAGGCCGCCAGCCTGCTGACCGCCGCGGTCGACGGCCGCCGCCTGACCCTGACCGCCGCCCCCTCGTTCGCCGCCAAGTGGCTGGTGCCGCGCCTGGGCAAGTTCGAGCAGGCCCAGCCCCAGGTCGACGTCTGGCTGTCGGCCGGCATGGAGGTCGTCGACTTCGCGGCCGGCGAGGTCGACCTGGCCATCCGCTACGGCTCGGGCCGCTATCCGGGCCTGGAGGTGATCCGCCTGCTGAGCGAGACGGTGATCCCGGTCGCCAGCCCTGAACTCCTGGCGTCCAACCCGTTGGAAACGCCCGAGGATCTGTCGCGCCACATCCTGCTGCACGACGGCTCGCCCGACGCCGACGACAGCTGCCCGGACTGGGCCATGTGGCTGGCCGCGCGGGGCATCAAGAGCGTCGACGGAGCGCGTGGCCCGCGCTTCAACCAGTCCAGCCTGGTGATCGAGGCCGCCGCCAACGGCCGCGGCGTCGCCCTGGCCAAGCAGACCCTGGCCCAGGCCGATCTCGACGCCGGCCGGCTGGTGATCCCGTTCGAAGCCGCCACGGCGGTCGATTTCGCCTATTACGTCGTCCACCCCAAGGCCAAGGGCCGCCTGCCGCAGGTCAAGGCCTTCGTGGCCTGGCTCAGGGACGAGGCCGCCGCCCATGAAGCGGCCCTGCTGACCATGGACAACGGCGCGGGCATCTAGGCGGCCGCCACGGTCAGGTTTGGTATGGTCCCCGCCGCTCAAAACGGCTTAAAGGGGCGCATGATCAAGACGACTCTCAACGTCGACGAGCGCCTCGCCCCCGCCGACTGCCAGACGATGCTCGACGTCCGCCAGGGGGTCGACGCCCTGGATCGGGCCCTGGTGGCGCTGCTGGCCGAGCGCCAGGGCTACATGGACGCCGCCGCCCGCATCAAGGCCGACCGCAACAAGGTGTTCGACCGCGCCCGGATCGAGGACGTGGTCGACAAGGTCAAGATCGCCGCCCGCGAGTCGGGCCTGTCGGAAGCCATCGCCGAGCCGGTTTGGCGTACGCTGATCGACCGCTGCATCGCCTATGAGTACGACAGCTGGGATCGGACGAAGGGTTAGGCCTCAGTCGGCTTTCAGCCGCCTGATGGAGCGCCGGAGGTTTTCGCGCGCCCTGGCCTCGAACCTGGCCTTGCCCCAGTCCGAGAAGTACAGCGCGTCCCGCTCCAGGAAGCGCTCGAGAATCGCCGCGCGTCCGGCCCGAAAAACGGTTTCCGGGACCTCCCGATACTCGTGCCGGACGCCAGCTTCGTAAGTGTCGAACGCCTCAGGCGCGGCGCCGAGAATCGACAGGTCCATGTCGAGAAACCGCGCCATGTCGCCGACCTCGCCGGGCGGAAGATCCTCGGGAACGGCGTGGTGCTGCGTCGCCTCGATCAAGCGCACCGCCCGCTCCAGAGTGGCCGCCGGCACGACGCTGTCCAGCATGCGTCGGGCGAGTTCGGCGCTGCGGGTCTCGTTGTCGGCGCGGCGAGGCTCGTAGATCGCGTCGTGCAGCAGGATCGCGCATCGCACCGCCAGCGGATCATCAAGCTCGGTCTCGATCTCCGCCAGCTGGCCCAGCAACGCCAAGGGGTGGCTCCAGTCATGGTAGCCGCGGTCCTCCCCCTCGTGGAGGGCACGGATGTCCGCCAGAACCGCGTCCGAAAGCATCGCGCCCTTCCTCACAATGCTACGGCCTATCGATTCCCGCCGATCAGATCGCCCAGTTCGCCCAGAATCGACCCCTCGCCGCGATTGCCGCCCTGGCCGCCGGCGGCCGCCAGCATCCGGCCGGCCAGGCGCGAGAACGGCAGGGACTGGATCCACACCTTCCCCGGTCCACGCAGCCGGGCGAAGAACAGCCCCTCGCCGCCGAACAGCACGCTGCGCACGCCGCCGGCCGTGACCAGGTCGAAGTCGACGCCCGGCGTGTAGGCCGCCAGGCAGCCGGTATCGACGTGCAGCTCCTCGCCGGCCCGCAGTTCGCGCTCGACCAGCGTGCCGCCCATCTGGACGAACACCCAGCCGTCGCCGTCCAGCCGCTGCATGATGAAGCCCTCGCCGCCGAACAGGCCGGTCATCATCCGCTTCTGGAAATGGACGCCGATCGACACGCCGCGCGCCGCGGCCAGGAAGCTGTCCTTCTGGCAGATCAGGCTTCCGCCCAGCTGGCCCAGGTTCAGCGGCAGGATCGAACCCGGCGTCGGCGAGGCGAAGGCCACGCGCGCCTTGCCCGAGCCGGTGTGGGTGAAGACGGTGGTGAACAGGCTCTCGCCGGTGACCAGGCGCTTGCCCGCCCCCAGCAGCTTGCCCATGAAGCCGCCGCCGGTATCGCCCGAGCCGTCGCCGAACACCGTGGTCATCTGGATGCTGGCGTCCTTCCAGACGAACGATCCGGCCTCGGCCACGGCGCTCTCGCCGGGATCCAGCTCGATCTCCAGGAACTGCAGCTCCTGGCCCTTGATCTCGAAATCGACGTCATCGGCGACGCTGGCGCTGCGCTGGTGGGACCAGGGGCTGTTGGTCATGGTCGAAGGGACTCCCGTTATGGCCCCCGCAGCCTAGGCGAGCGCCGCGCGGCAAGCCAATTACAGGTTCGTAAGTTCAGGGGCGAATGAGAGCTCAGCTACCCCTTCAGCGACCGCAGCGCCCGTTCGTGGGCGTAGGCGGCGATGTCCAGCAGCGCGGCGTCCAGGGCGTTACGCACGTCGCCCAGGCTCCGGGTCCCCGCCTCCGCCTGCGCGCAGACATCCCCCAGGACGAAGGCCCCCACGCCCCGCGCCGCGCCCTTGACCGTATGGACCGCGTCCATCCAGCCGGGATGGCTCTTGTCGAGCATCGGCGTCCACAGCGCGGCCTGCTCGCGAAACAGCGCCAGCACCTCGTCGATGACCGCGGAATCGTTCATCGCGAACCCTTCCAGGTAAGCGAAATCCACGGCTCCGCTGATATCTCGTCTGGCCAAAAAATAGTCCCTTGCGTTCCAAGATTCTTTGCGTATGTTCCGCGCCTCGCCGCCGAGGCAAACCATCGCTTCGGGTCGCGCGGGCGCATAGCTCAGTTGGTAGAGCAGCTGACTCTTAATCAGCGGGTCGTAGGTTCGAATCCTACTGCGCCCACCATCTTCCTCCGAAATCCGATCCTCAAGCCCTCCCCTCCGGGGATCCCGACACGCTCGGGCCGGACGGACGATAGCCCAATCCGCCGTCTCTGACGCCCCTGGAAATCGCCGCTCCTCCCGCGGTCGCCGGCGGGGCGATCCAGCGATCCTGCGCCAGGTCGGGCCTGGACGGGCCAACGCGAACGGGAGCCGTAAACCGCGCGGCGCTGAACCCGCGCGCCGGGACGGACGTTCCCTTGACGAAGGGACCGCCCATGCCTCGCCGCCGCCTGTCCACCCGCCTGCCGCCCAACGCCCTGCTGCTGCTCCTGACTCTCGGCGGGCTGACGTTGGGGGCCTGCGCCCATGACCGGGCCGGCCAACCGGGCTACGGCTGGAACTACATGGACAACGCCGGCGAAGGGCCCAAGCTGGCCTATGGCCGGCCGAACAGCGACGACGTCGTGATGATGCGGCCTGCGCGCCCCACGCCTCGGGCGTCACCCTGACCACGACGGGCGTGGCGGGCGGCGAGATCGCCCTGGCCTCGGGCCGCTCGGTCACCCGGCTGAGGGCCCAGCCGGCGGTGTCGGACATGGACGGCGGCGTGCTGGAAGCCCGCACCACGGTCGACGCCTCGGCGCTGCGCGCCTTCCGCCGCACCGGCGACCTGGACCTGCTCGTGGCCGACGCCCACCACGACCTCGACGCCGCCTCGGCCGATCAGCGGCAGGTGAAGGCGTTCTTCAAGGCCTGCTCGACCTAGGGCGAAGATGTTGGGCGCACGATTTCGAGTATCGATCCGCCTTAAGCCCGACGCCCCGCCGCGCTGATGTTGTCGATGCCCAGCGCCGACAGCGCCCCGCGCAGGATACCCTCGGCGTCGAGGCCCGCCTGGGCGTACATCAGGTCGGGCTTATCCTGGTCCTGGAAGACGTCGGGCAGCACCAGGGTGCGGATCTTCAGGCCGCGGTCCAGGGCTCCGTGCTCGGCCAGGGCCTGCAGCACGAAGGCGCCGAAGCCGCCCATAGCCCCCTCCTCCACCGTGATGATCGCCTCGTGCTCGCGCGCCAGGCGCAGCAACAGGTCGACATCCAGCGGCTTGGCGAAACGCGCGTCGGCGACCGTGGCCGACAGGCCGCGGGCGGCCAGCAGGTCGGCGGCCTTCAGGCATTCGGTCAGGCGCGTACCTAGCGAGACGATGGCGACGCTGGTCCCCTCGCGGACGATGCGGCCCTTGCCGATCTCCAGCGGGGCTGCGAGCTCCGGAAGGGTCAGGCCCAGGCCCTCGCCGCGCGGATAGCGGAAGGCGCTGGGACGGTCGTCGATGGCCACGGCGGTCGAGACCATGTGGGCCAGTTCCACCTCGTCGGCGGCGGCCATCAGCACCATGCCGGGCAGAGCCCCCATGAAGCCGATGTCGAAGGTGCCGGCGTGGGTCGGGCCGTCGGCGCCGACCAGGCCGGCGCGGTCCATGGCGAAGCGCACCGGCAGGCGCTGGATGGCCACGTCGTGGACCACCTGGTCATAGCCGCGCTGCAGGAAGGTGGAATAGATCGCCGCGAACGGCTTCATGCCGTCGGCGGCCAGACCGGCGGCGAAGGTCACCGCATGCTGCTCGGCGATGCCGACGTCGAATGTGCGCTCGGGGAAGGCCTTGCCGAACAGGTCCAGGCCCGTGCCCGAGGGCATGGCGGCGGTGATGGCCACGATCTTGTCGTCGATCGCGGCGTGCTTGATTAGCTCCTGGGCGAACACCTTGGTGTAGCTGGGCGGGCCGGCGGCGGCCTTGTGCTGCTGGCCGGTGACCACGTCGAACTTGACCACCGCGTGCAGCTTGTCGTCGGCCCCCTCGGCCGGGGCGTAGCCCTTGCCCTTCTGGGTGACGACGTGGACCAGCACGGGCTTCTCGTCGAAGTTCTTGGCGTTGGTCAGCACGCTGACCAGGGCGTCCATGTCGTGGCCGTCGATTGGGCCGACATAGTGGAAGCCCAGCTCCTCGAAGAAGGTGCCGCCGGTGACCATGCCGCGGGCGTATTCCTCGGCCTTGCGGGCTGCGTCGCGGATCGGGGTCGGCAGCTTTTCGACCACCGTCTTGCCCAGCTTGCGCACCTTGCGATAGGCGCCGCCCGAGACGAGGTTGGCCAGATAGGCGCTCATCCCCCCCACCGGCGGGGCGATCGACATGTCGTTGTCGTTGAGGATGACGATCAAGCGCTTGGTGGTGTCGGTGGCCGCGTTCATGGCCTCGTAGGCCATGCCGGCGCTCATCGAGCCGTCGCCGATCACGGCGATGACGCTGTTGTTCTCGCCTTTCGCGTCGCGCGCGGCGCAGAAGCCCAGCGCCGCCGAGATCGAGGTGGCCGCGTGGGCCGCGCCGAAGGGGTCGTATTCGCTCTCGGCCCGCTTGGTGAAGCCCGACAGCCCGCCGCCCTGGCGCAGGGTGCGGATGCGGTCGCGGCGGCCGGTCAGGATCTTGTGCGGATAGGCCTGGTGGCCGACGTCCCAGATGACGATGTCCCTGGGCGTGTCGAACACGTGGTGCAGGGCGACGGTCAGCTCGACCACGCCCAGGCCCGCGCCCAGGTGTCCGCCGGTCACCGAGACGGCGTCGATGGTCTCGGCCCGCACCTCGCTCGCCAGCTGCTTCAGTTCGGCCACGCTGAGGCCGCGGGTGTCGGCGGGCGAGGCGATGGTGTCGAGGAGAGGGGTCAAGGCAGGCATGTCCGAAGAAAGCGCGGTCAGTTGCGGCGGTCCAGCACGAAATCCACGCTAAGGCGCAGATGTTCGGCCCGTTCGCCGAAAATATCGAGATGTGACCGAGTCTGAGCGGCCAGGAGGTTGACTCGTTCCTTGGCCGCTTCGAGGCCCAGCAGGGTGACGTAGTTGGCCTTGCCCTTGGCGGCGTCCTTGCCGCCGGCCGCCTTGCCCAGCACCGCTTCGTCGCCCTCGGCGTCAAGAATGTCGTCGACGATCTGGTAGGCCAGGCCCAGGTCCTGGGCGAATCCCATCAGGGCCGCCCGCTCCTCGGGCTTGGACCGGGCGATGATCAGCGGGATCTCGAAGGCGAAGGCGATCAGGGCGCCGGTCTTCAGGCGCTGCATGCGGGCCACCGCGCCCAGGTCGTCGCGAACGCCCAGCAGGTCGATCATCTGGCCGCCGGCCATGCCCTTGGCGCCCGAGGCGATCGCCAGCTTGCGCACCAGTTCCGAGCGGACATGGCCGTCGTCGTGGGTGTCGGGGTGGGCCATGATCTCGAAGGCGGCGGTCTGCAAGGCGTCGCCGGCCAGGATCGCCGTGGCCTCGTCGTACTGCACGTGGACGGTCGGACGGCCGCGGCGCATGTCGTCGTCGTCCATGGCCGGCAAGTCGTCATGCACCAGGCTGTAGGCGTGGATGCACTCCAGGGCGCAGGCGGCGCGCAGGACCGGCCGCTCCGGAAGGTCGAACATCTTGCCCGTCTCCAGGGCGAAGAACGGCCGCAGGCGCTTGCCGGGCCCCAGGGCCGCATAGCGCATGGCCTCGGTCAGGCGGCTCTCCGGACCGTCGGCCCGCGGCAGCAGTTCGTCCAGCGCCACGGTGACGATGTCGGCGGCCTGGACGATGCGCTTTTCGAGGTCGATCAAAACAGCTTCCCCCCGTTGGGAACGTCGCGGTCGACGTCGATCAGCACCACGCCGCCCTCGGCGTCCGGAAACCCCAGGCACAGGACCTCGGACTTCACCGGACCGATCTGGCGCGGCGGAAAATTGACCACGGCGGCCACGCGGCGGCCGATCAGTTCGTCCAGGGCGTAGTGCTTGGTCACCTGGGCCGAGGATTTCTTCACCCCGATCTGGGGACCGAAATCGATGGTCAGCTTGTAGGCGGGCTTGCGCGCCTCCGGAAACGGCGTGGCCTCGATCACCGTGCCGATGCGGATATCGACCCGTTCGAAGTCCTCGTAGCCGATCTGGGGCGACGCCTGGCCCATCAGTTGAACTCGGCCGCTTCGGCGGTGACGGCGCCGCCCTGGCCCAGCACGATCTTCTCGACCTTCAGGCGGGCCGCCTCCAGCTTCTTCTCGCAGTGGGCCTTCAGCGCCGCGCCGTCCTCGTAGATCTCGATCGAGCGCTCGAGCTCGGCCTTGCCGGACTCCAGCTCGCCAACGATCTGCTCCAGACGGGCCAGGGCCTGCTCGAAGCTCATGCCTTCAAGATCTTGCGGACTGATCATTTCTACTCCGGGGGCGAATGGGCGCACCCTAGTGGCGGGCCGCGGCGCGGGCAACGCCGTTGGCGGGGCTTTTGGTGAACGGGGCCCGGGGCGCCGAGGTCCCCGGCGCCCGCGCGCGCGGTCAGGGCCGCTCGAAGCGCTTCACGCACCAGTACTGGAATCCCTGGTCCAGCGTCTTCTTCAGGCCGCGCTTCTGAAGCGACAGGCCGATCATGGTGTTGAAGAAGCCGTGGGCCACCAGCAGCACTTCCTGGCCGTTCTTCGACAGGTCGATTAGCAGGTCGGCGGCCTGGTCGGCGCGGATCTCGGCCTGGGCCCGGCTCTCCTGGCCGGCGTGGTGATCGAAGAACCACCACCAGAACCGGGCGAAGAAGCCCCAGTGCTTGGGCGACATCTTGATCCAGCGCGGCCAGGGCGGCGGCGGCAGGGGCGCCTCGATGAACAGCGGATCGGTGGCGAAGGCCTTGCCGTCGGCCACGGCCGTGGCCGTCTCGATCGAGCGGCGGCGCGTCGAGGCGATCATCACCCCGGCCCGCCTGGCCGTGGCCTTCAGGAACTCCGGCGGAGTCTGGCCGGGCAGCAGCCCGCCCTCTTCGTAGCGCGCCCACCATTCGCCGTAGGCCGGGGCGTTGAAGCGGACCTTGCGCGACAGGGCCGGCTCGCCGTGACGGGCCAGGGTGATCGCGCCAGGGCGCTCGGCAGGTCCGGAAGGTCCCGGCGAGGAAAGGTGGTCGGCGGATTCGTCGGCCATAGATCTTGGAGGTCCGGCTGGTCGCCCCCGGCGACCCGATCGAACCTCTCACCCCTCCTGCAACGCCTTGACATGCGCCGCCGCCGAGCGGCCGAGCGCCTCTAGGTCGTAGCCGCCCTCGAGCGAGGAAACAATACGCCCGCCGCAACGTCGGTTGGCGACCGAGGCGATCGCTCGTGTCGCCCAGGCGAAATCCTCGGCCTCCAGGCTCTGGGCGGCCAGCGGATCGCGGACATGGGCGTCGAAGCCGGCCGAGACCAGGATCAGCTCTGGGGCGAACCCGTCGACCCGGTCCATCAGTCCCTCGAAGCCTTTGCGCCAGACCTCGCGAGGGGCGTGCGGGGCGACGATGGCGTTGGCGACGTTGCCGACCCCGGTCTCGGACGGATCGCCGGTGCCCGGATAGAGGGGCGATTGGTGGATCGAGGCGAAGAACACGCTCGGATCATGCTCGAACGCCGCCTGGGTGCCGTTGCCGTGGTGGACGTCGAAGTCGACGATCGCCACGCGCTTGAGGCCGGCCGCCTGGGCGACGCGGGCGGCCACGGCGATATTGGAGAACAGGCAAAAGCCCATGGCCGTGCTCGGCTCGGCGTGGTGGCCCGGCGGCCGCACCGCGCAGAAGGCCCGTTTCCCCTGCCCGTCCGCCACGGCCCGGGTCGCGGCGACCACCGCCCCGGCGGCGCGGCGGGCCGCCGTCAGGCTGCCGGCCGACAGCACGGTGTCCGGGTCGAGGGCGTGGCGGCCGGCGCGCGGCGCGGCGGCCAGGATGGCGTCGATGAAACCTTGCGGATGCACCAGCGCCAGGTCGGCGAAGTCGACCAGCGGAGCCTCGAATCGCTCCAGGTCCAGACCGGCGTCGTCCTCCAGCGCCTCGATCACCGCCCGCAGACGTTCGGGCCGCTCAGCGTGACCGTCGCCAGGCCGGTGGTCCAGCATGTCCGGATGGGTGTGGAGCGCGACCTCCATGGCTCAGGCCGCTTTCGGGGCGGCCGCCAACCGGGCGATGCGACCCTCGCCCCAGGCGGCCAGGGCGTCGATCACCGCCCCAAGGCTGCGGCCCTCGTCGGACAGGCTGTATTCGACCTTCGGCGGCACCTGGGCGTAGACCCGGCGATCGACCAGGCCGACCTCCTCCAGCTCGCGCAGCTGCTTGGTCAGCATGCGCTGGGTGATCCCCCTCAGCCGCCGGCCCAGTTCGTTGAACCGCAACGTGCCGTCCCGCTTCAGGTGGAACAGGATCACGCCCTTCCACTTGCCGTCGAGCAGGTCGAGGGTGGCTTCGACCGGGCATCCTTCGGCGCAGCTGTAGTCGCGACGCTTGGTCATCACGGTATCCTTTGGTGTACTACCTACAGAATTTCGCCGTACTTGCGCGCTTCGCAGGCTAGTCCGATCTGGGGGTCCAGGCCAAACCTATCAAGCCCTGAGGACCCCCATGAAAGCCGTCGGTTTCAAAGCCCCCTCGCCCATCGACGTCCCCGAGTCGCTGATCGACTTGGACCTGCCTCAGCCCGTCCCGACCGGCCGCGACCTGCTGGTCGCCGTCCGCGCCGTCTCGGTGAATCCCGTCGACACCAAGGTCCGCGCCAGCCGTAAACCGGTCGAGGGCCAGGCCGAGGTGATCGGCTGGGACGCCGCCGGGGTTGTCGAGGCGGTCGGACCGGAGGCGACACTGTTCAAGGTCGGCGACCCGGTGTTCTACGCCGGGGCCATCGACCGCCCGGGTTCCAACGCGCAGTTCCAGCTGGTCGACGAACGTATCGTCGGCAGGAAGCCCGCCAGCCTGTCCTTCGCCGAGGCCGCCGCCTTGCCCCTGACGGCGATCACCGCCTGGGAGCTGCTGTTCGACCGACTGGGCGCCACGACGGACAGCACCGGCGCCCTGCTCGTCGTCGGCGGGGCCGGCGGGGTCGGCTCGATCCTGATCCAGCTGGCTCGTCAGCTGACGGGCCTGACGGTCATCGCCACCGCCTCTCGGCCCGAAACGCGCGACTGGTGCCTGGCGCTGGGCGCCCACCACGTGGTCGATCATGCCGGCGACCTCGTCTCGGCGGTCAAGGCGACCGGCGCCGGCCCGGTCGGCCTGGTGGCCAGCCTGACCAATACGACCGACCACTTCCCAGCCCTGGTCGAGATCCTGGCGCCGCAAGGCCGCCTCGGGGTGATCGACGATCCCAAGAGCCTCGACGCCCTGCCGCTGAAGTGGAAGTCGATCTCGCTGCACTGGGAGATGATGTTCGCCCGCTCGCTATATCAGACTCCAGACATGATCGAGCAGCACCGCCTGCTGGACGCCGTCGCCGACCTGGTCGACGCCGGCCGGCTGAAGACCACGCTGACCCAGGTGCTGACCCCGATCAACGCCGCCAACCTCAAGACGGCCCACGCGGCCGTCGAGAGCGGCAGGACGCGCGGCAAGATCGTGCTCGAAGGCTTCTGACCCGTTGCAAGACGGCGGTCGTGGCGGCTATCGGTGTCGCCATGACCGCGACCTTACGCCGAGCCACGATCAACGACGCCGACACGGTTTCCAGCCTCGGCGCCCGCACCTTCAGCGAAACCTTCGCCCACCTTTACCCGGCGCAGGACCTGGAGACCTTCCTGGCCTATGCCTACGGCCTGGAGCGGACACGCAACGACCTGGCCGACCCCGCCAAGGCCGCCTGGCTGCTCGAAGACGACGGCGAGGTGATCGGCTACGCCCTGGCCGGCCCCTGCGGCCTGCCCCATCCCGACGCCCGGCCTGAGCACGGCGAGCTGTATCGGATCTATGTGCTCAAGTCGCACCAGGGCGGCGGTCGCGGCTCCGTGCTGCTGAACGCCGCTTTGGACTGGCTGGAGCAGGACGGCCCGCGCCCGCTGTGGATCGGCGTGTGGTCTGAGAACTTCGGCGCCCAGAAGCTCTATGGCCGCCTGGGGTTCCAAAAGGTCGGCGAGTATCACTTCCCGGTCGGGGAGACGAAGGACCTGGAGTTCATCCTGCGGCGGGGGTGAGATCGAGCGTCCTTCGAGGCTCGGCTTCGCCGCGCATCTCAGGATGAGGATGTCAGCATAGGAGCGCCTCATCCTGAGATGCCCGCGTAGCGGTCCTCGAAGGACGCAGGGCCGTTGCGCGCCGTCGCATAACCCGCCATCCTTCGAACACTCGTTCGAAAGCCGTCCGCCCATGTTCCTGCGCTTTTTCTCCGAACTCCGCGCCGCCAAGGTCCCCGTGTCCCTGCGCGAATACCTCCTGCTGATGGAGGCGCTGGACAAGGACGTCATCGACCGGCGGATCGAGGACTTTTACTTCCTGTCGCGCGCCAGCCTGGTGAAGGACGAGAAGAACCTCGACAAGTTCGACCGGGTGTTCGGCCATGTGTTCAAGGGGCTGGAGACGGTCGAAGACGGCATCACCGCCGACATCCCGGCCGAGTGGCTGAAAGCGCTGACCGAGAAGTTCCTGACCGACGAGGAAAAGGCGCAGATCGAAGCCATGGGCGGCTTCGAGAAGCTGATGGAGACCCTGCAGGAGCGCCTGAAGGAGCAGAAGGAACGCCACGAGGGCGGCAACAAGTGGATCGGCTCGGGCGGGACCTCGCCCTTCGGCAACAACGGCTACAATCCCGAAGGCGTCCGCATCGGCCAGGACAAGAGCCGCCACGGCCGGGCCGTGAAGGTCTGGGACAAGCGCGAGTACAAGAATCTTGATGACAGCGTCGAGCTGGGCACCCGCAACATCAAGGTGGCGCTGCGCCGCCTGCGCAAGTTCGCCCGCCAGGGGGCGCTCGACGAACTGGACCTGAACGGCACCATCCGCGGCACGGCGGAGAAGGGTTATCTGGACATTCAGATGCGCCCCGAGCGGCGCAACACCATCAAGGTGCTGCTGTTCTTCGACATCGGCGGCTCGATGGACGGCCACATCAAGCTCTGCGAAGAGTTGTTCAGCGCCGCCAGGACCGAGTTCAAGCACCTGGAGTTCTTCTACTTCCACAACTGCCTTTACGAGGCGGTGTGGAAGGACAATCGCCGCCGCCAGGTCGAGAAGATCCCGACCTTCGAGGTGCTCCACAAGTTCCCGCACGACTACAAGGTCATCTTCGTGGGCGACGCGACGATGAGCCCCTACGAGATCACCTATCCGGGCGGCAGCGTCGAGCACTGGAACGAGGAGGCCGGGGCCATCTGGATGAGCCGGGTCACCGACATCTATCAGAGCGCCGTCTGGCTGAACCCCACGCCGGAGCGGCACTGGGACTACACCCAGTCGATCGGGGTGATGAAGCAACTGATGAACGACCGGATGTTCCCCCTGACCCTGGACGGGCTGGACAAGGCGATGCGGGAACTGGTGCGGGGGTGACCCTTCCTGACAATGCCGCGCCAATCCGGCCGGCCGAAAACCTCGTCCTTCGACAAGCTCAGGATGAGGTTTTCTAGACGCTGAGCCTGCGAACGGTCCTCATCATGAGCTTGTCGAAGGACAAGGACCACGCACGACCATGAAAGGCCGATCCGTCTCCTAGTGGGCCGGACGCGGCTCGAACGAGCGCTTTTCCGGCGTCTTCAGGCACTCGGCGTCGGGCTTCTGGCCATGCTGCGGCTTGGGCTCCGGACGCGGCAAGTGGCCGGCGCCGAGGGGAGCCTGGTGTTGGAATGCTTTCATCATCGCCTCATCCTCCCGAAATCTCTTGTCGTTGTTCTCGTTCTTGTCAGGCCGCCGCCTCCAGGGCGTCCAGCAGCCGCACCTCGACCCTGACGCTCAGATGCGCCTCGCCGGGCTCGCCGATGATCGTGCCCGACACCGGCCGCGCTTCGCCAGGCGTGCGCGTGGCGGCGACCCGGATCAGGTCGGGCGATTCCGCCAGGCCGTTGGTCGGGTCGAACTCGGTCCAGCCCAGGTCGGGCAGGAACACCTCGCACCAGGCGTGGGTCGCCCCCGCGCCGCGCACCGTCGCGCCGGGGCTGTGGATGTAGCCGGTGGCGAACACCGCCGCATAGCCCAACCGCCGCAGGGCCTCGACCATCAGCCAGGCGAAATCGCGGCAGGTGCCGCTGCCTTGGGCGATGGTCTCCGCCGGCGTCTGGACGCCGACCTCCTCACGCGGGACATAGTCGAACTGGTCGTGGATCGTGCGGTTCATCCGCAGCAGGAAGTCGACCGCCGGCTCGTCGGGACGTTCCATCTGGCCGCGCAGCCAGCGCAGCAGCACCCGGTCCTCGTCCTCGGTGGCCGGGACGATGAAGGGGTTGAGCACGGCCCGGTCCTCGCGGGCGTAGACGATCGGCGAGACGGTGTGCGGGTCGTCGACGTGCAGGCTGGTCAGGGGCGCGGGAAAGCGGTCGATCACCAGCCGGCTGATGATGGTCAGGCTGTCGGCCTGCCCCTGCGGCGTGAACCAGCAGACGCAGTTCCCGGCCGCGTCATAGGTCCAGCGGGTCTCGCCCGGCAGCGAGGTCTGCAGCGAGGCCTCGCTGATGCGGATGGCGTGGCTGTCGCGCGGTCGGATCAGCAGCCTGTGCGCCCCGAAGCCGACCGGCCGGGCGTAGCTGTATCGCGTTTCGTGGAGGATGCCGAGCCGCGCCATGGGTCCATCATAACCCCATCAGGCCTGCTTCGTTCCGTCACAGGCGGGTGATCGCGCTGGACGGAACAAAATGGGAACAATAGATTGGACGCATGGCCGTCCTCGATCTGAAACGCAAGCTCGCCATCCTCTCCGACGCCGCCAAGTACGACGCCTCGTGCGCCTCGTCAGGAGCCGAGAAGCGCAACTCCCTGGGCGGGAAAGGCGTCGGCTCGACCGAAGGCATGGGCATCTGCCACGCCTATGCGCCGGACGGGCGCTGCATCAGCCTGCTGAAGATCCTGCTGACCAACTTCTGCATCTACGACTGCGCCTATTGCGTGAACCGGGTGTCGTCCAACGTCGCGCGGGCCCGGTTCAGCGTGAAGGAGGTCGTCGACCTCACCCTCAACTTCTACAAGCGCAACTACATCGAGGGTCTGTTCCTGTCGTCGGGGGTGATCCGCACCGGCGACTATACGATGGAGGAGATGGTCCGGGTGGCCCGGTCGCTGCGACTGGATCACGACTTCCGCGGCTACATCCACCTGAAACTGATCCCCGAGGCTTCGCCTGAACTAGCGGCGGAGGCGGGCCTGTACGCCGACCGGGTGTCGATCAATGTCGAGCTGCCGCACGACGAGAGCCTGGCGGTGCTGGCGCCGGAGAAGGACGCCGCCGGCATCAAGAAGGCCATGGGCCGCATGCGCCTGCATATCGAGGACCGCAACGAACCGGTGAAGGCCGGGCGCGCCAGGCCGCGCAGGTTCGCCAGCGGCCAGTCGACCCAGCTGATCGTCGGCGCCGACGGCGCCAGGGACGGCGACATCCTGGCCCGCAGCGCCGCGCTCTACGGATCCTACCAGCTCAAGCGGGTCTATTATTCGGCCTTCAGCCCCATCCCCGACGGCAGCGCCCGCCTGCCGCTGAGCCGTCCGCCGCTGGTGCGCGAGCACCGCCTGTACCAGGCCGACTGGCTGATGCGGTTCTACGGTTTCGGCCAGGGCGAGATCGTCGCCCCGGGCGAGGACCTGGACCTGGCCGTCGACCCCAAGACCGCCTGGGCCCTGCGTCATCGCGGCGACTTTCCGGTCGACGTCAACACCGCCGACCGCGAGACCCTGCTGCGCACGCCGGGCCTGGGCGCGCGGGGCGTCGATCGCATCCTGCAGGCCCGCGCCCAGACCCGACTGACCCTGGACGACGTCAAGCGGGTCTGCGGCTCGGTCAAGCGAGCCAAGCCTTTCATCGTCACCGCCGACTGGACGCCGGGCGCCGCGACCGACGCCGAGGGTCTGCGAGCCGCGCTGGTCGCGCCCCAGCAGCTGAGCCTGTTCTGATGCGGGTGGCGCGGCTGGAGTCCGAGATCGACTTCGACGGCTGGCGGACGGCGGCGCGGGCGCTGCGGGCCGAGGGGGTGAGGCCGGAAGCGGTGGTATGGACGGTGGAACGTGAGCTGTTCGATCAAGGTCTCTTCCCTCCCCATGAAGGCGAGGGAAAGGCATTTGGTGTCCCCGCCGCCTTCGTCGAGCTGGCCCGGACCGTCATCCTGCACCGCTCCCCCGAGCGGTTCGCCCTGCTCTACCGCATCCTCCACCGCCTGGAACGCCAGCCGCGCCTGCTGGACAATCCTGCCGACACCGACGTCGCCAAGGCCCGCGACATGGCCAAGGGCGTTGGACGCGCCATCCACAAGATGCACGCCTTTGTCCGCTTCCGGCGGGTCGAGGACGTGGCGCCCGAGACCCCAAGGGAGCAATACGTCGCCTGGTTCGAACCGGCCCACCGCGTCACCGAGGCCGCCGCGCCGTTCTTCGCCCGGCGGTTCGCCAACATGAACTGGTCGATTCTGACGCCCGACGCCTGCGTCCATTGGGACCGGGCCATGCTGACGATGTCAGCCGGCGCCGATCCCGCCGACGCGCCCTCCCAGGACGCCCAAGAGGAGATGTGGCGCACCTACTACGCCTCGATCTTCAACCCGGCGCGGCTGAACCCGGCGATGATGAAACAGGAAATGCCCAAGCGCTATTGGCGGAACCTGCCGGAGGCGGCGCTCATTCCAGACCTGATCGAGAAAGCGCAGAGCCGGACCGAGACCATGGTCGCCGCCCAACCCGCCAAGCCGTCGGAACGCGTGCTCAAGGCCGCCCTGAAGCACGCGCGCGGGTCGTACGGCGAGGGCAACCTGACCAACCTGGAGGAGGTGGCGGCCGGCATCCAGGTCTGCCGCCGCTGCGACCTGTGGCGCGACGCCACCCAAGGCGTTCCCGGTCTCGGTCCGGCCAGGGCGGCCTTGATGATCGTCGGCGAGCAACCGGGCGACCAGGAGGACCTGCAGGGCGTCCCGTTCGTCGGACCGGCCGGCCAGCTGCTCGACCGGGCGATGGCCGAGGCCGGCGCGCCGCGCGACCGAGTCTTCGTGACCAACGCCGTCAAGCACTTCAAGCACGAGCCGCGCGGCAAGCGCCGGCTCCACAAGACCCCGGACCGCGGCGAGGTCCAGGCCTGCCGCTGGTGGCTGGACGCCGAGCGACGGCTGGTCCGCCCCAAGGTCATCCTGGCCCTGGGCGCGACGGCCGTGCAGGCGGTGTTCGGCAAGGCCTTGCCGATCGGCAAGACCCGAGGCCAGCGCCAGGCCCTGGAGGGCGGCGAGCTGGCCCTGGTCAGCTGGCACCCGTCGTTCATGCTGCGCATTCCCGACCGCGACGCCAAGGACCGCGCCTATGCCGAGCTGGTCGCGGACCTGAAGCAGGCCTGGAAACTGGCGGACTAGTTCTCTTCTGCTGCTAGCCCGGCCAAGGTCCGCAGGGCTGGGATGACAAGCGTTGATCAGGCCGCTCTTGCCCCACGCCCCACCCGCGCCCTGCGCTTCTTCAGCCAGATCACCACGCCAGTGACGCTGAGCGCCGCGACGACCAGGCCGGTCAGCGAGATCAGGATCCGTCCCGGAATCCCCAGGATGCGGCCCGAGTGCAGCGGGAACTGGGCCTGGACGAAGATGTCGGCGGCGGTGCCCTTCCACGGCTGGCGGGCGCCCAGCAGAGCGCCGGTCTTGCCGTCGTAATAGAGGTAGGGCGGACCGACGCCGGCCGCGCCGTGGTCGCCGCCGGGCTCGTGGAAGGCCACGCCGTAGATGCCGTATTCAGGCGAGTAGAACGCGCTGCCGGCCGACGCCCGCCAGCCGCGCTTGGCCGCCTCGACCCGGGCGCTGTCCAGCACCTGGGCGTAGGTGCGGGTCGCCACGATCGGCGAATGGATGTCGGCCGGCTTGCGCAGGTCGAAGGGGCCCGGCGTCACCTTCGAGACCTTGGACATGACCGGATAGAACACCTCGCTGTAGAGGTTCAGCGAGAAGGCGGTGAAGGCCACGGTGAACAGCACGCCCCACAGCCACAGGCCGAAGGCCCGGTGGATGTCGAAATTGATCCGATAGGCGCTGGCCGAGGTCTTGATCACCCAGGCCGGTTTCCAGCGCGCCCAGAACCCCTTGGCCGGCTTGGCGCCGTTCCCGCCGGGCAAGGCCTTCCGGCGCGGCGGCAGGGTCAGGTAGAAGCCCACGAAGCAGTCCAGCGTCCACAGGACCGCCACCCCGCCCAGCAGCCAGATCCCCCAGCGGTCGATCCCCCACATCGCCGGAATGTGCAGGGTGTAGTGCAGCACATAGAGGAACGAGACAAAGGTCTCGCGGGTGATCGGCCAGACCGCGCCCCACTCGCGCCGCCCCTGCTCGGCCCCGGTCGCCGGATCGATGAACACCTGGTTGTAGTGCGGCTCGAACAGCTTGCCGGTGGCCGGGTTGCGCTTGGGCGCGACGCCGAAAGCCAGGGTCCCGCCCGGCTCGGGGGCCAGGGGCAGGTAGGTCACCTGCACCCGCGGATCGCGGACCTCGATCCGGCGCGCCAGGTCGAGCGGCGGCAGGGCGGCGGCGCCCTTCGACTGGGCGAACATCAGGTGCGGATTGAGCAGATCGTCCAGCTCGTGGTCCCACGAGATCACCGCCCCGGTGACGCCCGACACGAACAGGAACCCGGCGATGAACAGCCCCACCCAGCGATGAAGGAAGGTCAGGCCGGGCCGAAGGCTGAACGGCGCCAACCGGGCGGCTCCCGAACGCACCGGCGCGGGACCCGCATCCGGAGCGGTGGCGGGGGCGAGGTCATGGGTTCGCGCGTCCATGTCCGTCCTCAGAAGCTGTAATCAAGACGCAGCGACACGCTGCGCGGCGCGGCGTAGTACGACTGGGTCCACATCAGGCTGGTCAGGTAGGTCTTGTCGGCCGCGTTCTTGACGTTGAGCGTGGCGCGCACCTTGTCGGTCAGGTCGAGGCCGGCCATCAGGTCGACGACGCCGTAGGCCTTCTGCTCGACGGGCGCGATGTCGACCATCGACACCGCGCTCTGCCAGCGCAGAGCGCCGCCGATCGTCAGGTTGCGCAGTTCGGGGAAGGTATAGGCCGTGGTGGCCTTGAATGTCTTTCGCGGCAGGTACTCGCGGTTCTGGCCGTCCTCGCCCTCGACCTTCAGCTGGGTCCAGCCGGCGCTGACCGTCCACTGGTCGCTCAGCGCGCCGGTGGCCTCCAGCTCATAGCCGGTCACCTTGGTGTCGAGACCGGCATAGACCGTGCGGCTTCCGTCCATGCCCACGGCGATGGCCAGATCGTCCTGCTCCGACTGGAACACCGCGCCTGTCAGGTAGAGGCGGTGGTCGAACCACTCGCTCTTGACCCCCGCCTCATAGGCCTTGCCATGGGCGGCCGGCAGGTTCCGGTTGTTGATGTCGCGCTCGGACTGCGGATTGAAGATGTCGGTGTAGCTGGCGTAGAGTGAAACGTTGGGATTGAGGTCGTAGACCGCGCCGACATAGGGGCTGACCTTCTTCTCGTCGCGCGGCGTGTCGGCGCCGTACGAATAGCCCTTGGACTTCAGTTTCAGGGCGTTGAAGCCGGCCACGATCTTGAGCGGGTCGGCGACGCTGAAATGGGCGGCGGCGTAGAAGCGCGATAGGCGGTCGGTCTGGTCGGAGGCCTGGTACGCGCCGGGATAGGCCGGTTCGGCGACCCGCTGCGCGCCCCACAGGCCGATGGCCGGATAGGGGATCTCGGAGTCGAGGGCGAAGTTCTCCCATTCCTTGCCGGTCGACTTGGACGTCTGCCCGCCGACCACCAGCTGGTGCGTCCGCCCGAACAGCTGGAACGGTCCGGAGGCGTAGGCGTCGAGGATGAAGTTCTCGTACTTGGACGGATAGACGCCGCTCATGCCCTTCACGCCCAGGCCGGTGTCCGGATCGGGGTTGCCGTAAGCGTAGAGCAGCTTGGCGTTCTCGTTGAAGCGCTTGTAGGTGCCCGTGGCCTTGAGCTCCCAACCGTTGTCGAACCGGTAGTCGAGCTCCGTAAAGGCCGTCTGGTCCTTGACGTCCCAATAGGTCCAGTCGGCCGAGGTCGACGCCGAGCGCGGATAGTCGACCTTCGCGCCGTCTTCATAGAGCAGCGGCAGGGCGCCCCACAGCACGCCGCGCGAACGGTTGTCCTGCAGCGCATAGCCGGCGGTGACCGTCAGCTTTGGCGTGACGTCCCAGGCCAGCAGACCCGAATAGACGTTGCGATTGACGTGGTAGTAATCGAGGTACGATCCCCTGTCCTCGTTGGCGTAGATCAGCCGGCCGCGCACCGTACCCGCGGCGTTCAGCGGTCCCGAAACGTCGGCCTCCAGGCGGTAGTCGTCCCACGAGCCGTACTGCAGAGCCGCGTTGGCCTTGAAGGTGTCAGTCGGGCGCTTGCGCACATAGTTGACCGTCGCCGACGGATTGCCGGTGCCGGTCATCATGCTGTTGGCGCCGCGCACCACCTCGACCCGGTCGAACAGCACGGTGTCCAGGTCGCCGAACTGGATGCCCCAGATCAGCGGCAGGCCGATGCCGTCGACCTGGAAGTTGGTGATGTCGAAACCACGGGAGTTGTAATAGGTCCGGTCGGTCTCGACCTTCTCGACATTGACGCCGGTCACCTGGGCCAACAGGTCGTTGACGCTGGTCAGGCCGAAATTGCGGATCCGGGCCTGGTCGAGGATCGTCACCGACTGCGGGGTCTCGCGCAGGCTCATGTCCAGCCCCGTCACCGCCGAGGTGCGGGTGCGCGCCCCGGTGACCACCACCCCGTCCACCTGGTTCTCGACCACGCCGGCGTCGGCGACGGGCGCGGTCTCTTCAGCCTGGGCGACGGCGGCGGAAGACAGGGCCAGGAGCGCGGCGCCGGCCATCAGCAGGGCGCGCGGGGAGGAAATCATGGATGGTCTCGCTTGCGAACAATAATGAGTCGCAAGTGCAATAGTAGGTAAGGGCGCGACCTGTCAAACCGTCACCCGGCGTTGCACGACGTTTGTAGGATGAGGGCGCGAGTCCGCGCATCCGGAGAGCACGCGGCGCTCGTCCAGGTCCGGGCCGGCCGCGCCGCCGGCTCACTCACGCAAATCTCGGCAGCTTCGCGAGGCCTTTCGAGGTAAGGCGATCTCAAGCCGCCTCCCGATCGGAGAACGACCGCTAGGCCGAGAACCCCGCCTCGGCGAAGGCCAGCATGCGGCCCAGCAGGGCCTCGACGTCGGCCTCGCTGGTCGTGCCTTCCGACAGCACGTTCAGGCGGTCGAACTCGGCGAAGCGGTTGTTGTGCAGCATGCCCAGGGTGAAGTGCAGCCGCCAGTAGATCTCCTCGGACGGCAGGTCTGGACGGGCCTTGAGCAGGGCGTCCGAGAAGCGGCGCAGGTGGGTGACGTCGGTCTGCAGCACCTTGCGGATCTCGTCGGTGCCTTCGCTGCGGGCGCGGATCAGGAACTGCAACGAGATGCGGCGCTCGTGGTCCGGCGCCAGCCACTTCAGCGGCGGGGTCAGCAGGGCGGCGAGGATCTCGCGCACCGGGGGGTTGCCCGCATGGCGGTCGATCGCCTCGTGCAGCTTCTTGGCCCGCTCGCGGTTCAGCTCGACCGTGCGGCGACGGAAGATCTCGTACAGCAACGCGTCCTTGGACCCGAAGTGGTAGTTCACCGAGGCCAGGTTCACACCCGCCGCGGCGGTGATGTCGCGCACCGACACGTTCTGGAAGCCGTGCAGCGCGAACAGGCGCTCGGCGGCGACGAACACCAGGTTCTTGGTAACGGCTTCATTGTCGACGCCCTCGACCTCGGTCTCCGGCGCGGTGGTGACGGTCGCGCCGTCGCTCTTCGGACTCACTACGGTATCCCCTTTACCTGTAGGGAAGTCTTACGACCGTTCGAATTTGGCGCAAGCGTCAAGATGAAACGCGGACGGAGGAATTCTGAAAGCGGCCCCAAGGCGCCTTGAGGTGGGCGCCCCGGGGCGGGCGCCCGCGATCCCGCAAGGCAGATCGGCGCACGGCCCCCAGCCGTCAGCTCTTCGAGCGTCGGCCGCCCCTGGAATGTCCCGTCGTCATCGGGTCTGGCTTGGGGGGCGGAACCCACCCCTTGGGCGGGACATAGCTGGATTGGTTGGTCCCCAGGCCCATCCTTCCCGGCTCCTGGCGACGAAGGTAGGAAGCCTGGGGCGCGTCGGCGCCGGGCTGTTCCATGATCCGCTGGTCGCGGCGGATCTGATCGACCTGGTCGCGCAGCGCCGCGGCCGTCTCGAAATCTTCTGAGGCGACAGCCTGGGCCATCTCCTCTTCCAAAGCCGACAGATGGGTTTCCTGGGTCATGGCGGGCTCCGGGCGGGTGCGTTCAATGTAACGCGCCAGACGTCGGATCGGGCCGCGCTTGAGATCGGCGCCGCGCGGGCGTAAGCCGCGTTTCGTGTCGTCCGATCAGCCCGCCCCTTCGCCAGACCCGTCGACTCTCGGAACCCGGCTGATCGCCCTGGCCGTGGCCAGCGCCCTGCTGATGGAGTTCATCGACTCCACCGCCCTGTCGACGGCCCTGCCCACACTGGCCCGGGCCTTCAGCGTCGATCCGATCCATCTGAAGCTGGCCCTGACCTCCTACATCCTGGCCCTGGCGGTGTTCACCCCCGCCAGCGGCTGGGCGGCGGAAAGGTTCGGGGCGCGGCGGGTGTTCATCACAGCCATGATCGTCTTCCTGGCCGGTTCGGCCTTATGCGGGCTGTCGCGGGACCTGGCGGCCCTGGTCGCCTCGCGCATCCTCCAGGGCGTCGGCGGGGCGATGATGACGCCGGTCGCCCGGCTGATCGTGGTCGGCTCGACGCCCAAGGACAAGCTGATCCGCGCCATGGGGTGGTTCACCATGCCCGCCCTGGTGGGCCCGCTGATCGGCCCTCCCCTCGCCGGCCTGGTGCTGAGCGTCGCCGACTGGCCGTGGATCTTCTACCTGAACCTGCCGATCGGCCTGCTGGGCATGGCGGCGGTGATGCGCTTCGTGCCCCGGGGCCAGCCGAACAAGGAAATGGGCCGGTTCGACACCCTGGGCTTCCTGTTGTCGGCCCTGGCCATCAGCGGCCTGGTGGTGGTGGCCGAGACGGCAGGCCTGTCGCTGCTGCCGCCCTGGGCTCAGGCGACCGTGCTGGCGCTGTCCGTCGCCGCCGGCTGGCTGTACCTGCGCAAGGCCAAGGTCACGCCAAGGCCGATCCTCGACCTGGACCTGCTCAAGTATCGCACCTATCGCGCCAGCCTGCTGGGCGGGACCTTCGTGCGGCTGGGGATCGGGGCCAGCCCGTTCCTGCTGCCCCTGCTGCTGCAGGTCGCCCTGGGCTGGAGTCCCCTGAGGGCCAGCGCGGTCACGCTGGGCGCCGGGGTCGGCACCCTGATCGCCCGGCCGTTCGCCGCGGCGGGCCTGAAGCGCTTCGGTTTCCGCACCTCGCTGGCGGTGTTCGTGGTCGCCACGGCGATCCTGACGGCGGTCCCGGGGTTCTTCACCCTGGCGACGCCGATGGCGGTGATGGCCGCGGCCCTGTTCCTGGCCGGCTTCGCCCGCTCCAACCAGTTCATCGCCGCCAACACCATCGCCTATGCCGACGTGCCCCAGCCCAGAGTGGCCGCGGCCTCTACGCTCGCGGCGGTGAGCCAACAAGTGGGCCTGGCCCTGGGCGTCAGCTTCGGCGGCCTGATGCTGCACGTCGCGCGCGGCCACGGCGCGCACCTGACCCCCGACCGCTTCACCTGGCCGTTCGTGGCCATCGGCCTGGTCACCCTGCTGGCCCTGCCGGTCTACCTGCGGCTGGACCGCGACGCGGGGGCGGAGATCAGCGGAAGGGTGCGAACAACAGAAACCCTCTCCCAGCGGGAGAGAGTTTGATTGGGAGTTTAGGAACGCGCCGCCGCGATGCGGGCGCGGGCGATCTCGTCGGCGACCAGGTTGGCGGGGCGCTTGTCGACCAGCGAGTGGTCCAGCACCTCGCCCAGCGTCTGGGCCAGGCGATCCAGCTTGGTCGCCACCCAGTCCGGATCGAAGGCCACGCCGGCCTCCAGCGCCCGGATCTCGCCGGCCACGTTGATGATGCCGCCGCCGTTGATCACGTAGTCGGGAGCGTAGAGGACGCCGCGATCATAGACGGCCTGGCCGATCGTCGCGTCGGCCAACTGGTTGTTGGCCCCGCCGGCGATCACCTTGACCTTCAGGCGCGGCAGGGTGGTGGCCGAGATCGCGCCACCCAGGGCGCACGGAGCGAAGACGTCGGCCTCCACATCGAAGATGGCGTCGGTCGAGACGATCCTGGCGCCGGTCCTGGCCGCCACCTCGTCCAGGGCGCGGGCATTGACGTCGGCGATGACCAGCCTGGCGCCCGCAGCGTGCAGCTTCTCGGCCAGATAGGCGCCGACATGGCCGACGCCCTGGATGGCGACGGTGACGCCGTTCAGGTCGCGGTTCAAGGCGCGCTGGACACACAGGCGCACGCCACGGAACACGCCCTCGGCGGTGACCGGCGACGGGTCGCCCGAGGCGGCCGCGTGGCCTTCCAGGCCGGCGACGTAGCGGGTGGTGCGACGGGTGGCGACCAGGTCGGCCGGCGAGACGCCGACGTCCTCGGCAGTCCAGTAGCGACCGGCCAGGCTGTCGACGGCGCGACCGAAGGCCTCGAACAGCTCGGGAGTCTTCTGGCTGCGGGCGTCGCCGATGATCACGGCCTTGCCGCCGCCGAAGTCCAGGTCGGCCATGGCGTTCTTGTATGACATGCCGCGCGACAGCCGCAGGGCGTCGGTCACGGCCGCGTCGGCGCTGGAATAGTCCCACATCCGGCAACCGCCGGCCGCGGGGCCGCGGGCAGTGGAGTGGATGGCGATGATCGACTTCAGGCCGGTTTTTTCGTCAAAGAACGCGTGAACGCCTTCGTGTCCCTCGAAATCCGGGGAATCGAACAAGGTCATGCCGTCAGTCCTGCCCTAGTCAGAAAGTTTGCGCGCGGTGTACGCTGGCGGGCCTTCCCCCACAACCCCTCGCTTCAGGGCGCGGGTTTACCGGGCGCCGTGCGTCCTTCGAGGCTCGGCTTCGCCTCGCACCTCAGGATGAGGAATTCAGTAGCAACAAAGCGCCTCATCCTGAGGCGTCCGCGCAGCGGGCCTCGAAGGACACACGGCCGCGGCGGCGCTACTGTTTCGATATTTCCGACCGCACCACGTTCGGCGCGGTCGGCGCCCCCGGGATCGGCGGAGCGCCGGACGGCAGGTCGGCTAGAGGGTCCTTCAGGAACGAGGCCGCGTCCGTCCACACCACCTGGGCCTGCCGGTCGACCAGCAGCAGGTGCCAACCGTTGGCGTAGTAGGCCGAGCGGTCGTCGGGCTTGAGCCGCCGGACGGCCTCCATCGTCGGCTCCTTGGGGATGATGTGGTCGTTGGCCCCGTAGAAATAGGCGACCGGGACCTGGACCTTGCCCAGCGCCGCCCAGGCTTTCTCCATCAGCCCGACCAGGCCGTACAGGGTGTCCGAACGGGCGCCCCAGATCATCAGCGGGTCGCGCCCCATGCGCCGCAGCTCGTCGATATTGTCGGTGGGCTGGACATTCTTGACCAGCCATTCCGGCGGCTTGACCACCCAGCTTCGGGTGGTGTGGGCGGTGATCCACAGGCTGGTCTTGTAGGGCAGCGGCTGGTTCGACCAGCCCCAGACGGCCGGCGCGAACAGCAGCAGGCGCTCGGCGGCGGGCGGGCGGTCCGAGGCCATGGCGACGATGGCCAGCGCCCCGCCCATGCTCTCGCCGGCCAGGGCGACCTTGGCCTCGGGATGAGCTTCGCGGACCAGGGCCACGGCGGTGCGGATGTCCTCGATCACCAGTTCGGGCGGCGCCCAGACGCCGCGGTCGGGGGAGCGGCCGAAGCCGCGGATATCGATGGCGTAGGTGGCGATCCCCTGCCCCGCCCAGAACGGCCCGGCCAGGTGGAAGGCGTTGGCGTAGTCGTTCATGCCGTGCAAAGCGACGATCACGTGGGTGACGGGCTGCCCTTCGGGCGGCAGCCACGTCATCAGGCCCAGCCTCTTGCCGTCGAAGCTGAACAAGCCGTCCTTGTCCAGCCGGGGGCCTCGATAGCCCAGCTCGCCCGGGCCGGGATGCTGGATGACCGGAGCGCAGGCGGCCAGGCTGGCCGCGCAGGTCGCCCCCAGAAGGAGAGTCCGACGGTTCATGACCCCAGAATGCCCGCCACTCGGCGGCGAAGATAGGGCGTGACCTCGACCTCGAACCAGGGATTGCGCCTGAGCCAGGCGGTGTTGCGCCACGACGGATGCGGCAGGGGCAGGACGCCTTGGTCGATATGGTCCCGCCAGGCGGCGACGGTGTCGGTCATGTTGGCCCTCATCCGCTCACCCAACGCCCAGGCTTGGGCATGGCTCCCGACCAGCAGGGTAAGCTCGACGTTCGGCAGGGCCGCCAGCAGCGGCTTGCGCCAGAGCGCGGCGCAGCGGGCGGGCGGCGGATAGTCGCCGCCCTTGGGATTGGTCCCCGGAAAGCAGAAGGCCATGGCCGCGACGCCGATCTCCGGCCGGCCGTAGAAGGTCTCGCGATCGACGCCCATCCAGTCGCGCAGGCGATTTCCCGACGGGTCGTTGAACGGCAGGCCCGTCTCGTGCACCAGCCGCCCCGGCGCCTGGCCGCAGATCAGCAGGCGCGTCCCCTCGCCCACCCGCACCACCGGCCTGGGTGTATGCGGCAGGTACGGCGCGCAGGCCCGGCAGGCGGCGATGTCGGCGAGAAGGACGTCCAGCGGCATGGCGTGCAGTTAGGGCGACGGCCGCCGCCCGGCAAGCGCGACCTGGGCGCGCACCCGCGCGGGCGTTCAGGCGGCCAGCAGGCGCTTTTCCTTGGCGACCTGCTCGGCGAACGAGGGCCGGGCCAGGATCGCGTCGGCATAGGCCCGGGTCCCGGGCCAGGCCGAGAGATCGAAGCCCAGATGGTCGAGATTGGCGAACGGGCTGGCCACGGCGATGTCGGCCAGGGTGATGCGGTCCTCCAGCAGGAAACCGCCGCCGTCGGGAACCAGGCCTTCCAGGTAATCCAGCAGCGGTGGGATCGTCTCGCGCTCGGCCTTCACGCAGACGTCCTCGTCGCCGTCCCTGCCCATGAAACGGGGACCGACGATGCGGTTGAAGAACAGGGGGCCGGCGGCGGCGACGACGATCGTGTCGGCGAACTCCTCGAACCACACCGCCCGCGCCCGGTTGCGCGGATCCAGCGGGATCAAGTTGGGCTCGGGATGCAGGGCCTCCAGATAGGTGATGATCGCCGAGGAATCGGAAATCTGGAAATCACCATCCCTGAAGCCGGGGATCTTGCGGAACGGGCTGCAGGCCAGGAAGTCGGGGTCGGGTTCGCCGCGCCGGGAGACCTTGTTCTCCAGGACTAGCCCCTTCTCGGCCCCGAAGGCCAGGGTCTTGCGCACATAGGGCGACAGCGACGAGCCGTAGACGATCATGATGGAGCTCCCTTATGAGTCCCGCTCATAGGTCCACGGCTTAGGTTGCGTTTCAAGACTTTGGCCAAAACACCGTGGGTCCTTCAAGGTCCCGCTCCGCAGACGCCTCAGGATGAGGACGCCTGTTGCAGTGAATTCCTCATCCTGAGGTGCGAGCCGCAGGCGAGCCTCGAAGGACGCAGGGCGCCTAGCCCTCGCCCCCCTCTTCGCCCGCCGCGTCCTCAAAGCTGGTCGGGTCGCCTTCCTGGCGCAGACGCAGCCGGTAGACGCCGCGGAACTTCTCCGGATTCACCGGCTTGTTGTGGCGCAGGATGACGATCTGACCCTCGCGGGCCAGCTCGATGGCGTTGGTCCGCACATGACCCAGCAGGCGCTGCCAGCGCTCGGGCTCGATGGCCTTGGCGACCGACATCGGATCGATGGACTTGCCAGCGGCCACGGCGGCCAGTTGCGAGAGAATGGTGTCTTGGATCGGGGTGGTCATGGCCGGAGGGATGGCACGAATCCGTCAGCAGCGCGAGGGCCGCCGCTTGCCTCCCGCGCCGCGCCGTCTTAGCTGCATCCTCAAAGACAACGAAGGGGACGGATCATGGACGGCGGCAACGAGATCTGGGACGGGCCCAAGCTGGTGACCGAGGGCGAATGGGCCGGCTGGCGAACCTGGGCCGGCATGGACGCCTTCGAGGACCAGACCGGGCCGTTCTATTTCAAGGAAGAGAACGGCGTCGTCCGCAGCGCCTTCCGCGCCGAGCCCCGCCACATGAACGGCGGCGGCTTCATGCACGGCGGCTGCATGATGACCTTCGCCGACTATTCGCTGTTCGCCATCTCCTGGGCCTACCTCAAGGATGTCCGGGCCGTCACCGTAAGCCTGAACGGCGAGTTCCTCGGTCCCGCCAAGGCCGGCGACCTGGTGGAATCGACCGGCGAGGTCACCAAGGCCGGCGGGTCGCTGCTGTTCGTGCGCGGACTGGTGTCGACGAGCGGCGCGCCGATGCTGAACTTTTCCGGCGTGATCAAGAAGATCCGGGCGCGGTGACAGGATGGGGATAGGCGCATGCGCCTGTCCCCGTTCGCGTTCCTATACCCCCGCCTTCGCCGCCGGCCGGGCCATCATGCCCTCGAGCCAGCGCTTCACATGGACCAGCTCCGCGTCGGGCCGAAACCGCACCATGCGGGCGAAGTCGATCGCCGTCGCGGCCAGGATGTCAGCCATGGTCAGCCGCTCGCAGGCGATGAAGTCGCTCTCGGCCAGGCGGCGATCCAGCATCTTCAGCCCCTTCTCGGCCGAGGTCCGGCCATGGGCGGCGACCTCGGGAATCTGGGTCTCGATGGCGGCCAGGGCGGGATGGGCGTGGCGAACCGCCATCATCAGCGGCGTGGCCACGGTCATCTCCGTCCGGCGCGACCACATCTCGATGACGGCCGACTCCCAGGCGTCCTCGCCGAACAGGTTGGGCTCTGGATAAAGGCTCTCCAGGTAGCGGCAGATGGCCACCGACTCGGTGATGGTCCGACCGTCGTCCCTCTCCAGGGCCGGCACGTTGGGCAGGCCCGCCCTGGCCAGGTATTCGGGCGTGCGGTGCTGGCCGCCGAAGATGTCGATGTCGACGACCTCGATGTCCTCGATCCCCTTCTCGGCCATGAACCAGCGCACGCGGCGGGGGTTGGGCGCACGGCGGCTGTCATAGAGCTTCAAAAAGAAATCCTCCCGGCTTGCGACCGGGAGGATGCTTCGGTTCCGCGAGGGAAGGAAGGACCTTACAGCCCGAACCAGGCCCGCGGCATCAGGCCGATCAGCGAACCGGTCAGGCAGGTGGCCAGGAAGCCGGCCATCATCGCCTTCCAGACCAGGCCCAGCACCTCCTGCCGGCGCTGGGGCACCAGCACCGAGAAGCCGGCGACGTTCATGCCTACCGAACCGATATTGGCGAAGCCGCACAGCGCATAGGTCATGATGATCCGGGTGCGCGGGTCCAGCAGCTCCGGACCGGTCTTGGCCATCTGGATGAAGGCGGTGAACTCCGTCAGGATCAGCTTGACGCCCAGCAGGCCGCCGGCCGCGCCGGCTTCCTTCCAAGGCACGCCCATGGCCCAGGCCAGGGGCGAGAAGACCACGCCCAGGATGCGGGCGATGCTCAGGTGCTCGCCGCCCACCATCGGCAGGGCGAACAGGATCTTGTCGACCATGGTGGCGAGGGCGATGAACACGATCAGGGTGGCGCCGACGTTCAGGGCGATCTGCAGGCCGTCGGTGGTGCCCTTCATGACCGCGTCGATCGAGCTGCCATAGGTCTTGTCCTCCTCGGCGAGGTCCAGGTCGTCGGACTTTTCGCTGGGATCGCCGGGCACCATGATCCGGGCCAGCAGAACGCCGGCGGGGGCCGAGATCAGCGAGGCGGCCAGCACGTGGGCGGCGGCGTTGGGCAGCACGTCGTGCAGGATGGTGGCGTAGGCGACCATGGTCGAGCCGGACACGCAGGCCATGCCGACCGCGATCAGCATGAACAGTTCCGAGCGGGTCAGGCGCTCCAGATAGGCGCGGATGAAGATCGGCCCCTCGATCTGGCCCATGAAGATGGTGGCGGCGGTGGCCAGGGCGGGCGGGCCGCGCAGGCCCAGGGTCTTCTGGAACAGGAAGCCCAGGCCCTTGGCCAGCCACTTCAGGATGCCCCAATGCCACAACAGCGCCGACAGGGCGCAGACCACCAGGATCACCGGCATGACCCGGAAGGCGAACAGGAAGCCGGCCCCTGGATTGGTCTCGGTATAGGGCGGCGTCGTGCCCGACAGGTAGCCGAACACGAAGTTGGTTCCCGCCTGGGTCGACGAGGCCAGCCCTTCCACCGCGCCGTTCACGCCCTGCAGCGCGCTGCGCATCGCCGGCAGCTTGAACAGCACGAACACCAGGACCAGCTGGATGGCGATCGCGCAGACGGCCAGCACCAGCGGGAAGCGCTTGCGGTTCTCGGACACCAGCCAACAAAGGCCGAGGATCAGCGCCACGCCCGCCAGGGCCTGGACGTTCTCGGGAAGGAAGATCAAGACGGAAGGACCTTAACTGATGAGGCGACGCCCCCGCGACGCCATCCAAGGGCCCAAATGACTATGAATGGGGGGCGCGGCGCAAGGGCCATGCGCAGGAAACCGCGAGGGCCGGCCGGTCCGCCCAACCCTCGCGCAAGACCTAGGCGGCCAGGTCGATCGACGTGGCGTCCGGACCAGTCGAGCTGGTCAGGCTGCTGACCAGCTGGCTGAGCAGCTTCTGCATCAGGTCGGAGGCGTCGCTGGAGACGTCGCCCCCCAGACTGTCGGCCGCCGAGGTCAGGGTCTGGGCCAGTTCGTCGGCCGAGACCACGCCGTCGCCGTTCAGGTCGGCGGCGTTGGTTGAGGCGCTGGTCGACGCCGCGGTGTCGCCCGCCCCGTCGCTGGGCGGCGGCCCGGGCGGCGGGCCGCCGTTTGGCGGCTTCAGGGCCTGGAACTCGCTGAGCGACAGCGAACCGTCGCCGTCGGAATCGCCGTCGGTCAGCATATTGGACGCCATGTCCGTGGCGCTGGGCGCGCCGGCCGGCCGGCCCGACGGGGCATGGGCGGCCATGGCCGTGGCCAGTTCGTCGCTGGTCACGGCTCCGTCACCGTCCGCATCGGCGTCGGCGAACATCGAGGCGGCCCGGTCGCCTTGGTCGGTCTGCTGCGTGCTCAGCAGCGAAGCCAGCGTATCGGCGCCGAAACCCTGGCCCGACGAGGACCAGCCCTGCATCGGCGGCGGCGGACCGTTCCTGCCGCCCGACGGCAGGTTTTGCCCGGCCTGGCCGAGCGCGCTGCTTGACGCCGCGCCGGTGTCGGCCGCCTGGGTCGAGGCGGACGCCCTCGCCTGCAGCAGCTGCTGCAACAGCGAGGACGATCCGAGACTGGAGATGGTCATCTGTCTCTCCTTTGAGGAAGGAGCGCCGGTCCCTGCGCCGCACGCCCGCGCCGAAGGGCCGACGCGGAGAGCGAAGTGCGAAAAACATGCCCTGTTTCAGCGCGTTACGGCTCCGATACAATGCGTGGCTTATCGATACACCCGACCGAAACCGAAAAGCTTGACCAACCGGCGCGGTCCCGCCTCGCCGCCCAAACCAGCACGGCGCCGCTTTTGGCGCGCGCGAACTACGCCTTACCCCGATTTAACTTGGCCGCTTGAAGTTCACCGGTCATTGCTGCAACCGTAGATTTGGGGAGCGTTGCGAGCATGTCGCTGGCCTTGGCCACACTGTTGTACGAGTGGCGTCGGTACATGGCGGCCGTCGTCGCCCTGGCCTTTTCGGGCCTGCTGGTGCTGGCCCAGGTCGGCATCTTCGTCGGCATCGGCAAAGGCTTCACCGCCCAGATCGACCGCGCCCGGGCCGACATCATGGTGCTGGGCCCCGGCGCCAAGGCGCTGTTCGGCGGCCCCTCGGGCCTGCCGCGCCGGATGATCCCCCTGGTCTACAGCCACCCCGAAGTGCTGCAGGTGGCGCCGCTGGACGGCTCGGGCGGCCGCTTCCAGAACATTCAGTCGCCCGAGGAGCAGGCCAAGGCCGATGCCCGCGCCAAACAGGGCGGCAAAGGCGGGGGCGGGGGTGGCCGCAAAAGCGAGTTCGTCAATGTCACGGTGATCGACGCCATCCCGGGCTTCGTCACGGTGCCGACCGACTATACGCTGAGCATGGTCGAGGCCCTGCGCCAGCCGTACTCCGTGGCCGTCGACCAGACCGCCCTCAAGCGCCTGGGCGTCAAGAAGGGCGACAAGGCCCTCTACAATGGCAAGACCATCACCATCGGCGTCGTCACCCACGGCTACCCCAACATCATCCAGCCGACCCTGGTGATGTCGCGCGACACCCTGCGAATGCTGGGCGAGGCCGACACCGGCCAGCGCGTCGGCCCCCTGATGGTGCAGATCCGCGACCCGGCCCGCGCAGAGATCGTCGCCGCCCAACTCAACAAGAAGGGCGACGGCAAGTTCCGCGCCTGGACCCGCCAGGAACTGGCCGACGCCAATTCCGGCGCTATGCTCGGCGACCAGATCATCGTCATCATCCTGGGCTTCTCGGCGTTCCTGGGCCTGCTGATCGGGGTGGTGATCACCTGGCAGACCCTGCGCGGGGCGATCATGGCCAACATCAAGGAATTCGCCAGCCTGCGCGCCCTGGGCGTGTCGATGAGCGACCTGCGCAACATCGTCCTGGAGCTGAGCTTCTGGGTCGGGGTGGTCGGGGTGGTCGCCTCGGGCGTGCTGACCTGGCTGGTCTCTCTGGCGGCCACCGTCAGCGGCGTGCCGATGTACTTCCCGCCCCTGCTGGTGGTGGTGGTCGCGGTGTTCCTGATCGTCATCGCCATGGTGTCCGGTTTCCTGTCGCTGGGCGTCCTCAAGAACAGCCAACCCGCGGACCTCCTGCGATGAACGCTCCCGTCACGATCAAAGGCGTCAGCAGCTTCACCCATGGCGAAAGCGCCCTTACGGCCAAGGGCCTGGTCAAGCGCTTCAAGACCGGCCGCACGTTCATCGAGGTGCTCAAGGGCGTCGACTTCGACGCCAAGCACGGCGACGTGACCATGGTCATGGGCCCCTCGGGCTCAGGCAAGTCGACCCTGGTGGCGGCCCTGTCGGGGCTGCTCAAGCCCGACGAAGGCAAGGTCAAGGCCCTCGAGGCCGCCGACCTGTGGAAGCTGTCGCCGGGCAAGATCGACAAGTTCCGCCTGGACCACTGCGGCTTCATCTTCCAGGGCTTCAACCTGTTCCCCGCCCTGACAGCCAAGCAGCAGGTGATGACCGCCCTGAAGTACCAGGGCGTCGGTCCCGGCGAGGCCGGGCGGCGCGCCCAGGCGGCGCTGGAATCGGTCGGCCTGGGCCCACGCGTCAACCAGCGTCCGTCCGAGCTGTCGGGCGGCGAGAAGCAGCGCGTCGCCATCGCCCGCGCCCTGGCCAAGAACCCCAACCTGATCTTCGCCGACGAGCCAACCTCGGCCCTCGACGGGAAAAGCGGCGAGATCGTCATCCGCCTGCTGCGCCAGGCCGCCACCGAACGCGGCGCGGCGGTGATCTGCGTCACCCACGACCCGCGGCTGGAAGCCTACGCCGACCGCGTCATCCATATCGAAGACGGCCGGATCCTGGACGACGTGCGCCGGACGCCCGACGCCAATCCCACGCCGCTCAGCCACTGATTTTCCGAGGAAGCCCCGCAATGCCCGCGTTCCTGCGCCGCCCCGCCTTCTGGATCATCCTCGCCGTGTTCGCGCTCGGCGGCGGCGGGTTCTTCTTCATGAAGACACAGGCCGCCGAGAAGAAGAAGAAGCTCGAGGCCGCCGCCGTCCAGGAAGAGCCGAGCCCCTACGCGGCCATCGCCAACGGCAAGGCCGACGTCGAGGGCGGCATCATCCAGGTGGCTGCGCGTCGCCAAGGCATCGTGCGCGAAGTGTTCGTGCAGGAAGGCCAGGACGTGGTGGCCGGCCAGGCCCTAGCCAAGCAGGAGGACGACGACGCCCGCCTGGCCGCCGACACCGCGTCGGCCAGCCTGGCCTCGGCCCGCGCCCAGGTCGCCGTCTACCAGGTGCAGTTGCACACGGGCCAACGCGAGTACAAGCGTCTGCAGAACCTGTCGGCCGCCAACTTCGTGGCCGGCCAGCGCCTGGACGCCGCCCAGGACCAGATCTCGTCGGCCAACGCCAACATCCAGGCCCAGCAGGCCGCGATCCAGGTGGCGACGGCCCAACTGGCCCAGGCCCGCTATAACCAGGAACTGACGGTGATCCGCGCGCCCGCCAACGGCCGCATCGCCCGTCGCTACGCCAATCCCGGCGCCGGCGCCTCGACCCTGAACGTCACCCCGATGTTCGACCTCGAGCCGCAAACCGCTCGCATCGTCCGCGCCGAGATCGTCGAGGCCGACATCCCCAACATCACGATCGGGCAGGAGGTCGAGATCCAGCCGGAAGCCGACCCGACCAAGACCTATGTCGGAAAGGTGCTCCGCCGCGCCGCCGTGTTCGGGGCCCGCAAGCTGGCCTCCGACGATCCGAGCCAACGCAGCGACGAGCGCGTCGTCGAGGTGGTGGTCAGCGCCGACGGCGCCCCGATCCTGGTCGGCCAGCGCGTGCTGGTGAAGTTCATGAAGCCCGGCCAGAAGGCCGGCGTGAAGCGCGACCAGCCCAAGCCGCCGGTGGCCGGCGGCGACAAGAAGAAGGCGTAAAGCGCCCTCCTCCCCTCCCGGGCGGGGCTATCGCATATGCGTTGAGCCGGACCGGACGGGTGGACCGCTCTCTTGACGCCAATTCTCCCGCACCGCACAAACGCCCCAAACAAAACACGCGTTTGAGGGAGATATGAGCATGGCGGACGATATCCGGTTCGACGGTCAGGTGGCGATCGTCACGGGAGCGGGCGGGGGCTTGGGCCGGCAGCATGCGCTGGAGCTGGCGCGGCGCGGGGCCAAGGTGGTGGTCAACGATCTTGGAGCCAGCGTCGACGGCTCGGGCGGCTCGTCCGAGGCGGCCAAGGCTGTCGTGGCCGAGATCGAGGCCTTCGGCGGCCAGGCCATCGCCCATGGCGCGTCGGTGACCGACGACGCCGGCGTCGCCGACATGGTCAAGACCACGATGGAAAAGTGGGGCCGGATCGACATCCTGGTCGCCAACGCCGGCATCCTGCGCGACCGCACCCTGACCAAGATGGAGCTGGCCGACTTCGAGGCGGTGATCCAGGTCCACGTGTTCGGCACCTTCAAGCCGATCAAGGCGGTCTGGGACATCATGAAAGCCCAGAACTACGGCCGCATCGTCGTGACCACCTCGTCCTCGGGCATGTACGGCAATTTCGGCCAGTCCAACTACGGCGCGGCCAAGATGGCGGTGCTGGGCCTGATGAACACGCTGAAGCTGGAAGGCGCCAAGAACAACGTCAAGATCAACGCCATCAGCCCGGTCGCCGCCACCCGCATGACCGAGGGCCTGATGCCGCCGGAGGTTCTGGAGAAGCTGAAGCCGGAATATGTCACCCCGGGCGTGGTCTATCTGGTGTCGGAAGACGCCCCGACCGGCGCGATCCTGACCGCCGGCGCCGGCGCCTTCGCCCTGTCGCGGATCTTCGAGACCGAAGGCGTCTATCTGGGCGAGGGCGGCCTCTCGGCCGAGGAGGTTCGCGACAACTGGGACAGCATCACCGCCGAGGCCGACCAGAAAGCCTACTTTAATGGCGGCGAACAGGGCGCGAAGTTCTTCCGCAAGCTGGCGGGCGGTTAATTCCGCTCGCGAAGGCGAGATCTTGAATTGTGACGCGGAAGAACGTGGCGTAGATTTCCCTTACGTCAGCTTTTCCGCGTCCTTTTCAGGCAACTTCAAACGTAACTGACAGAACATCGAAATATAGATCCCGTTCGACGCCGACATTCTTGGGCGCTCTGCACAAAATTCACGGTTTTGCGAATAAATAGCAACGGTTTTTGACTGGATGCGTTAGAGCGACGGCAACCGGCGCCACCAAGGGCGCCGGAGCTTCCTCCCCAGAAGGTCGTCTCTCATGTCCATTACGCGTATCTCCCTCGCCGCCGGCGTGGCGCTCGCCGCGCTGGTCGCGGCTTCCCAGGCCTCGGCCGCCGCCTTCTACCTGCAGGAACAATCGGTGCGCGGCGCCGGTCGCGCCTATTCGGGCGAGGTCGCCGACCGCGGCGCCGCCAGCCTGTGGTGGAACCCCGCCTCGATCGCCGGCCTCGACAAGAACGAGATCTACGGCGGCGTGCACCTGGTCCAGGTCGACTCCCAGGTCAACAACGCCGGTTCGACCCTGACCCGCCCGGTCATCCCCGGCGGCTTGACCACCCCGGTCGGCGGCGAGCCCTATGCCGGCGGCCCGATCAACAACGGCATCGTGCCCAACCTGGCCGGCGCCTTCCGCGTCAACGACAAGCTGGCAGTCGGCCTGTCCGTCGCCGCGCCCTACAACTTCACCACCGACTACAACAGCCGCAGCTGGACCCGCTACGACGCCCTGAAGTCGAACCTGAAGACCATCGACGTCAACGGCGTGATCGCCTACCGCGTCAACGACATGCTGGACCTCGGCGTAGGCGTTTCGGCCCAGTACACCGACGCCGAACTGAGCTCGGCCCTGCCCAACCTGTCGCCCCTGCTGCCCGACGGCTCCTCGTCGCTGAAGGGCGACGGCAACTGGGACTACGGCTGGAACGTCGGCGCCCAGTTCCACGCCACCCCGGCCCTGACCATCGGCGCCTCGTATCGCTCGGAGATCAAGCACAAGCTGGACGGCCACGTGGTCGTCTCCGGCCTGCTGGGCCCGCTCGCCGCGGCCAATGTCGACACCGACGGCAAGGCGACGATCACCACTCCGTGGATGGCCAACCTGGGCGCCCGTTGGCAGGTGACCGACAAGACCACCCTGAACGCCTCGGTCTCGCGCATCGGCTGGAGCGAGTTCGACCAGATCGTCGTCACCTATCCGAACGGCGGCAGCGTCAGCGAGCAGAACTACAAGGACACCACGACCGTGGCGGTCGGCGTCGATCATGACGTCAACGACAAGCTGACCCTGCGGGCCGGCGTGCAGTACGATCCGACCCCGACCCCGGACGTCGGCCGCACCGCCCGCGTGCCAGACGGCGACCGCATGCTGTACGCCATCGGCTCGACCTGGAAGGCCACCGACGCCATCCAGTGGGACGCGGCCTTGTCGTACATCAGCTTCGACGACACCAAGATCAACCGCACCGAAACGATCTATCGCGGCACCGCCGCGGCGACGACCCTGAATCTCAAGGGCGACGTCGGGGGCTCGGCCGTGGTCTTGTCGACGGGCCTGCGCTGGAGCTTCTAAGCCCTGGCGTGAGTTGACGAAAGGAGGCCGTCCGGAGCGATCCGGGCGGCCTTTTTCTTTTGATCCTCCCCCGCAGGGGAAGCCCCATGGCGAACTATTCCTTCACCCCGTCCCACAGCGCCTTCGCCGCCCCGACGAACGCCTTGGCCGCGGCGCTGTCCGGCGCGCGCAGCACCACGGGGGTCCCCGCGTCGCCCGCCTCGCGCACGACGATCTCGATCGGGACCTGGGCCAGGACCGGCACGCCCAGCGCCTTGGCCTCCGCCACCCCGCCGCCGGCCCCGAAGATCGGGATCGGGGCGCCCGTGGCCGGGTCGGCAAAGAAGGCCATGTTCTCGATCAGGCCCAGGATCGGCGTGGCGGTCTTGCCGAACATCGCCGCGGCCCGGCGGGCGTCGATCAGGGCGATCTCCTGGGGCGTGGTCACCAGCACCACGCCGTCGATCCTCAGCTTCTGCACCAGGGTCAGCTGGATGTCGCCGGTGCCGGGCGGCAGGTCGACGACCAGCACGTCCATCGGCGCGGCCTCCGAGCCCCAGGCCACGTCGTGGATCATCTGGCGCACGGCCGACGACGCCATGGGACCGCGCCAGATCATCGCCTTGCCCTCGTCGACCAGGAAACCGATCGACATCAGCCTGATCCCATGGGCCTCCAGCGGTTGCAGCTTGCCGTCCTCGAAGCTGGGCTCGCCGTCGACGCCCATCATCCGCGGGGCCGAGGGCCCGTAGACGTCGGCGTCCAGCAGCCCGACCCGCAAGCCTAGGGCGGCGAAGGCGCAGGCCAGGTTGGTGGCCACGGTCGACTTGCCCACCCCGCCCTTGCCCGAGGCGACGGCGATCACGTGCTTCACATGGGCCGGCTTCTCGGCCTCCGGCGGCGGGACCAGCCTGGCCTGGCCGTCTTCGGAAACCTTGGCGCCCTTGCGCACCCGCGTCGCGCCCTCGGCGGCCTGGGCGGTCAGCACCACCTGGGCGACGTCGACGCCCGGCAAGCCGGCCAGCACCTTCTCGGCCGCCTCACGCACCGGGGCGTAGGTCGCCGCCTGGGACGCCGGGACCTCCAGCATGAAACCGGCGCGACCGGCGCGGACCACCAGGCCCTGCACCAGACCGGCCGCCACCAGGCCTTCGCCGGAGACCGGATCGACGATCAGGTTCAGCGCCGCGCGGGCGTCGTCGAGGGTGGCGGGGGAAGCTGCGGTCACGGGATTGTCTTGCCTTGTTCTGCGGGGGCTTTCATATCCGCGTGCGGGGGTCGTTTTACAACCCCGCCCTTCGTTGTGACGGAAGACCAAGCCGCCCATGCCCTGGAACGACAACGCCGGCCCCGGACCCTGGGGATCCCCGCCGCCGAACGACGGCAAGAAGGACGCGGATCGTAACCGGGGCGAAGAGCCGCGTCCGAGCGGTCCCGGCGGTCCGCCGCCGCCCATCGACGTCAACGCCCTGCTCGAACGGCTGTCCGACCGGATGCGCCAGGTCCTCGGCGGCCCGCGCCGGTCCCGCGCGCTCGCCATCTCGGCGGCGGTGGCTGTCGGCCTATGGGCGATGTCCGGATCGTACGTGGTGCAGCCCGACGAGCAAGCCGTGGTCACGACCTTCGGCGCCTATTCGCGCACCGCTTCGCCCGGCCTGCGCTATCACCTGCCCTTCCCGATCGAACAGGTCGAGAAGGTCTCGGTCACCTCGCTCCAGCGCATCGACGTGGGCGGCGTTCCCACCGCGCCCCTGCCCGACGAAAGCTTGATGCTGACCGGCGACGAGAACATCGTCGATCTCAGCTTCTCGGTTCAGTACCGCATCTCCGACCCGGCCAAGTACCTGTTCAACCTTCGTGACCCCGACGCGGCGATCAAGGCCGTGGCCGAGAGCGCGATGCGCGAGGTGATCGGCAAGACCGCCCTCCAGCCCATCCTGACGACCGCCCGCGGCCAGGTGCAGGACCAAGCGGGCAGCCTGACCCAGGCCATTCTCGACCGCTATCAGGCCGGCGTGTTCATCGACGGCGTGCAAATCCGCGCCGCCAACCCGCCGCCACCGGTGATCGCCGCCTTCCAGGACGTCACCGCCGCCGGCCAGAACGCCGAGTCAAACGCCAACATCGCCCGCGGCGAAGCCGCCAAGGTCGTGCAGGCCGCGCGCGGCTACAGCGCCCAGGTGGTCCGTGAAGCCTCGGGCGAGGCCGCTCGCTTCAACCAGGTCTATGACCAGTACAAGCTGGCCCCGGCCGTCACCCGCGAACGCCTCTACATCGAGACCATGGAGCGCGTGCTGGCCCGGTCGAACAAGGTGGTGGTCGACAGCAAGGGCGCCAGCGCCCCGATCATTCTGCCCCCCGACGCCTTCCGCCCGCGCACCTCGACCGCTCGAGTCACCTCTTCCACGCCGGCGGGAGCCAACTGATGACCGATCGTCGCCTGTTCGCCGGAGCCGCCTTGGCCATCGGCGCCCTGATCCTTCTCTCCCAGACCGTCTATCAACTGGACCAGCGCCAGCAGGCGCTGATCGTCCGTTTCGGCGATCCGATCCGCGAGGTCGAGTCGCCCGGCCTGCACCTGAAGACGCCCTTCGTCGAAAACGTCGTGCGGTTCGATAATCGCAGCATCGCGCTCAACGTCGACCAAGAGGAGATCATGGCGTCGAACGCCCAGCGCCTGGTGGTCGACGCCTTCGTCCGCTATCGCGTCACCGACCCGCGCCAATTCTACCGCACCCTGCGCGACGAACGCACCGCCGCCGACCGCCTGACCCGCCTGGTCAACTCATCGCTGCGTCAGGAACTGGGCCGGGCCTCGTCCGAGGAGATCGTCTCCGGCGGTCGCGCCGCCCTTACCAAGCGGACTCGCGACGACATGGTCCGCCGCGCCGCGACCTCGAACCTGGGCGTACAGGTCATCGATGTGCGCATCAAGCGCGCCGACCTGCCCGAGGCCAACCAGCAGGCGGTCTTCGAACGCATGCGCACCGCACGTCAACGCGAAGCCGCCGAACTGCGGGCCAAGGGCGAGCAACAGCGGCTGGAAATCATCGCGACGGGGACTGAGGAAGCCGAGAAGATCCGCGGCCAGGCCGATGCCCAGCGCGCCCAGTTGTTCGCCGAAAGCTTCGGCCGCGACCCGGGTTTCGCCGCCTTCTATCGCTCGATGTCGGCCTACGAGAAGGCGCTGGGCCAGGGCGACACCACCCTGGTGCTGTCGCCCGACAGCGCGTTCTTCAAATATTTCGAGAAGGGTCCGGCGGGCTGACCTGATCCTTCTCCCCCTTGCGGGAGAAGGAAGTCCCGGCTGGACGGCTCTAAGCCGCCGCCTTCAGCAGGTCCATGACCACGTGCAGGCTCTCCGCGATGTGCACGCACTTGTCGTGCATCTCTTCATTCGGATCGAGAATGTCCGGCACCATGATCGTCATCATCCCCGCCGCGTGGGCCGCGCGGACGCCCGGGTGGGAATCCTCCAAGGCCAGGCACAGGGTCGGGTGCACGTTCAGCCGGCGGGCGGCTTCCAGATACGGGTCAGGATGCGGCTTGTGGCGGACGACGTCGGCGTTGGCGACCACCGCGTGGAAACGTTTGACCAGGTCGAAGCGGCCTAGATAGCGGTCGACGGCTTGGCGGCTGTTGGAGGTGGCGATGGCGCGCGGCACACCCAGGGAGTCCAGGTAGTCGAGGATCTCCATCACCCCGGTCTTCAGCCGCACCTCGGCCTCAAGGATCGCCTCAACGTCGGCCCAGGTGCGGGCGAAATAGTCCTCGACCGGGAAGCCGGCGCCGTAGAGCTCTCGCAGCATCATCCCGCATTCCGGGTTGGTCTTGCCGACCATCGAGCGGTAGGTGGCGGCCGTGAAGTCGACGCCAAACGCCTGGCCCGCCTCGATCATCGCCGCCTGGTAGACGGTCTCGGTGTCCAGCAGCAGCCCGTCCATGTCGAACACCACCGCCCGAATCTCTTCCGGAAAGGGGACGCCGCGTGGGAAGGTCACGAGGCGAACTCCGCGGCGGTGTAGCCCTGGAAGTAGAGCAAGGCGGTGAGGTCTGCGTGGTCGACCTTGGCGTGGGCCTGGGCCGCGACGATCGGCTTGGCGCGGTAGGCGACGCCCAGGCCCGCGGCCTCGATCATCGCCAGATCGTTGGCGCCGTCGCCCACGGCCAGGGCGTCGGCGGGGGTCAGTCCCAGCGCCGCGGTCTCCTCCCGCAGGGCCGCCAGCTTGGCCTCCTTGCCCAGGATCGGATCGCCGACCGTGCCAGTCAGGAGGCCGCCCGCCTCGATCAAGGTGTTGGCGCGGTTCAGGTGGAAACCGGCGGCGTCGGCGACGCGCGAGGTGAAGAAGGTGAAGCCCCCCGAGACCAGGGCGCAGCGAGCGCCGTGGGCCGCCATGGTCCGCACCAGGGTCCGCGCCCCGGGATTGAGCTTCACGCGGTCGTCGTAGCAGGCCTGCAGGGCGTCAACCGACAGGCCCTTGAGCATGCCGACCCGCTCGCGCAGCGCGCCCTCGAAGGCCAATTCGCCGCGCATCGCCCGTTCGGTGATCTCCGACACCTTGTCCTTGACCCCGGCGAAGTCGGCCAGTTCGTCCAGGCACTCCACATTGATGATCGTGGAGTCCATGTCGGCGATCAGCAGCCGCTTGCGGCGGTTCTCGACGGGCTGCACGGCGAAGTCGACCGGCAGGTCGCCGACGGTGGCCTTCACCGCCTGGTGCGTCTCGACCGGCGGCGAGTCGGCCAGCAGGTCCAGCGCGCCCTCCCCCAGCGGAATATCCGACGTGATCGCCACGGCGGCGCGCACGACGGCGGCGGCCTGCGCCAGGGCGGCAGGGTCGGGCGAGACGAGTGTGATCGCGAGCATGACGGGGCGGCTATTGGAGGAAGCCGCCCGCGTCAACCTTCAAGCGTTCCGAAGGCTCAGGATTGGGGCGCGGCCACCGACATGCAACGGCTGAACACCGCCATGGCCTGGTCCTTGCCGCCGCCGTCCTGGTTGATCTTGGCCGACAGCGCGGCCACGCCTCGGCGGTACAGCGTCGAGGGCGTCGAGCCCTGGGCCACGCCCTCCGCATAGGCCTTGTCCAGCACCTGGCCGCCGCTGACGCCCAGCAGCTTGAACATCGGGACCATCGCCGCCCCGGCGCCGTTGCCCTGCGAGAACTTCGCCGCCAGCTGTGGATTGCGCTGCAGCACCTCGTCGATGGTCACCAGCATCACGCCGCAGCCCAGGCGCTCGTCCAAGGTGGCGGGCCCTTCGGCTTGAGGCGCCGTCTCGGCGGTCGCCTGGGCTGGCGTGGTGCGATCGCCCGATGCGGCCAGGGCCGAAGACGCGGTCAAGACAAGAACGCCGGCCAGGATGGCGCCGAAGGTGGTTTTCATGGTTTGTCCCCGATAACGCGAACCCCTCGAGACCGGAAAAGGACTCGACCCGAGATTGCCTGATACAAAGATCGTCCTTATCGCCGGGCCAACCGCCAGCGGCAAGTCCGCCCTGGCCCTGAAACTGGCGCGCGAGACCGGCGGCGAGATCGTCAACGCCGACTCCATGCAGATCTATGCCGGCCTGCGGGTGCTGACGGCCGGACCGTCGCCCGACGAGCTGGCCCAGGCGCCGCACCACCTGTTCGGCGTCGCCGACGCCGCCGACGGTTGGTCGGTCGGGCGCTGGCTGGCGGCGGCGACTCACGCCTTGGCGGAGATCGCGGCGCGCGGCCGTCCTGCCATCTTGGTCGGCGGCACGGGCCTCTATTTCCGCGCCCTGACCCACGGCTTGGCCGACGTGCCGCCGGTGCCTGAAAGCCAGCGCGAGATCTCGGCCCTGCTCTACGCGGCCCAGGGCGAGCCCGAATTCCGCGACGTGCTGGCCACGCTCGACCCTCAGGCCGAGGCCCGTATCGAGGTCGGCGACCGCCAACGCCTGGTCCGGGCCCACGCCGTGGCCGTGGCCACCGGCAAGTCGCTGACCGCCTGGCAGACCGACACCCGACCGGCCCTGGCGGCGGGGAGCTGGCGGGGCGTCGTGCTGGAGCCGCCGCGCGCCGAGCTCTACGAGCGCTGCGACACCCGCCTGGGCCTGATGGTTGAGCACGGCGCCCTGGACGAGGTGGCGGCCATGGAAGCGCGCGGCCTGGACCCGTCCCTGCCCGCCCTCAAGGCCGTCGGCTACCGCGAACTGGCCGCTCATCTGCGGGGCGAGACGAGCCTGGACGAGGCGCTGGAAGCCGCGCGGCAGGAGACGCGGCGCTACGCCAAGCGGCAGATGACCTGGTTCAGGAACCAGACGCCGGATTGGGAGAGGGTGGTTCCATGAAATACGCGCTGACGCTCTTCGCCTTGGCCGGCCTCACCGCTTGCGCCACGCCGGATCCCGTCGAGCAGCCCAGCTACGCGCAGCTGGGCATGGTCGTCGATAGAGACTCCAAAGGAGGATTGCTCTTCAGTCTTGGCTTGCCCGAACCGCTCAACGGCGAGCGCGTCCGGCTCTATACGCACCGCATGGCTTTCCGACCCTGCGCTTGGCGAACCGCTCGCCCAATGACCTTCAAGGCCGCCGACGTCGGGATCGTCACGATGATCGACGGCGGTGTCATCAAGGGCCCCGCTGCGCAAAGCCGGGAAATGGCGGCGACGTTCGACCGGCTGATCGCCGAACGCGGCCTGCGGGTGACGTCTGAGGAGACAGCCTGCGCCAAGTCGCTGATGGATCAGATCGCTTTCAGCGAAGATGCAAACTAGGGAACATTCATGACCGAACTCGCCCGCCTCGCCGCCGCCGTCGCCGCTCGCCTGACTGAGCGGGGTGAAACCGTCGCCGTGGCCGAATCCTCGACCGGCGGCCTGATTTCGGCGGCCCTGCTGGCCGTGTCCGGCGCGTCGAAGTTCTATGTCGGCGGCGCGGTGGTCTACACGGCCCGCGCCCGGCTTACCCTGCTGGACATCCCGCAGAAGGCCATGGACGGCCTGCGCTCGGCCAGCGAGCCCTACGCCGTGCTGCTGGCCCGGGTGGCCGGCAAGAACCTGAAGGCGACCTGGGGACTCTCGGAAACCGGGGCGGCCGGGCCGGACGGCAACCGCTATGGCGACGCGGCGGGTCACAGCTGCGCCGCCGTGGTCGGGCCGGACACCGAGGTCAGTCTTACCGTCGAGACGGGCCTGGACGACCGCGAGACGAACATGCGGCGCTTCGCTGAGCACGCCCTTGCCCTGCTCCTGGAACGCTTGGGTTGAATTTCGCCTGACGGAACGCCGTTGCGCCGGCGCAACGGGTCGTTTCTTGCGTCAAAGCGCGCCTTGACGCCCTTGGGCGAGCATGGCATTCCCCAATCATCCATTTGGAGCAACACTCGTGCGCAACACCATGATCGTACTTATGGAGCGGCCGTTCACGGCGTGACCTCGAAGTCACGCTGATAGATCGGTCGCGCGCACAAAGGTCCTTCGGGGCCTTTTTTCTTTTCCGCTTCTCCGCTTCCCGCCGCCTCGCTTCCCAACCCCAGGGATCACCGCCATGACCGCCCACCAGACCATCGAGAGCTCGGCCGCCGTCGACACCGCCTCCCGCGCCATGACCGGCGCCGAGATCGTGGTCCGCGGCCTCGTGGACCAGGGCGTCGAGGTGCTGTTCGGCTATCCGGGCGGCGCGGTCCTGCCGATCTACGACGCGCTGTTCCACGAATCGCGCCTGCAGCACATCCTGGTTCGCCACGAGCAGGGCGCAACCCACGCCGCCGAGGGCTACGCCCGCAGTTCGGGCAAGCCGGGCGTCGTGCTGGTCACCTCGGGCCCGGGGGCGACCAACGCCATCACCGGCATCATGGACGCCCTGATGGACTCGATCCCGATGGTCGTCATCACCGGCCAGGTCCCCACCCACCTGATCGGCACCGACGCCTTCCAGGAAGCCGACACGGTCGGCATGACCCGCTCGTGCACAAAGCACAATTACCTGGTCAAGGACGTCCGCGACCTGCCGCAGATCATCCATGAGGCCTTCAAGATCGCCACCACCGGCCGGCCCGGCCCGGTGCTGATCGACATCCCCAAGGACGTCCAGTTCGCCAAGGGCGAATATTACGGCCCGACCGAAGTCGCCTCGACCCACGCCTACAATCCGCGGGTCAAAGGCGACCAGAACCGCATCGCCGAAGCCGCCCGACTGATCGCCGGCGCTCGCCGACCGATCTTCTACACCGGGGGCGGCGTCATCAACGCCGGTCCCAAGGCGGCCGAAGCCTTGCGGGAGTTCGCGGCCCTGACTGGCGCGCCGGTCACCTCGACCCTGATGGGCCTGGGCGCCTTCCCGGCCGCCGACCCGGCGTGGCTGGGCATGCTGGGCATGCACGGCACGTTCGAGGCCAACAACGCCATGCACGACTGCGACGTGATGATCTGCGTCGGCGCCCGCTTCGACGACCGGGTCACCGGCCGGCTCGACGCCTTCTCGCCGGGCAGCAAGAAGATCCACATCGACATCGACGCCTCGTCGATCAACAAGAACGTCCGCGTCGACCTGCCGATCGTCGGCGACGCCGGCAGCGTGCTCGAGGACCTGATCGCCGCCTGGAAGGCCGCCGGCCACCAGGCCAACAAGGCCGCCCTGACCGACTGGTGGGCCCAGATCGACCAGTGGCGCGCCCGCCAGTGCCTGAACTACCGGCGCTCCGACACGGTCATCAAGCCGCAGTACGCCATCGAGCGCCTGTACGCCCTGACCCGTGACAAGGACGTCTACATCACGACGGAAGTCGGCCAGCACCAGATGTGGGCGGCCCAGTTCTTCCGGTTCGAGGAGCCCAACCGCTGGATGACCTCCGGCGGCCTGGGCACCATGGGCTACGGCCTGCCCGCCGCCCTGGGTGTGCAACTGGCCCATCCGGGCGCCCTGGTCGTCGACATCGCCGGCGAGGCCTCGATCCAGATGTGCATCCAGGAGCTGTCGACGGCGATCCAGTTCAACCTGCCGGTCAAGATCTTCATCCTGAACAACGAATGGATGGGCATGGTCCGCCAGTGGCAGCAGCTGCTGCATGGCGAGCGCTACAGCCACTCCTATTCCGACAGCCTGCCCGACTTCGTGAAGCTGGCCGAAGCCTATGGCGCGGTCGGCATCCGCTGCTCGGACCCGGCCGAGCTGGACGGCAAGATCCTGGAAATGATCAACAGCGACAAGGTCGTGGTCTTCGACTGCCGCGTCGAGAAGCACGAGAACTGCCTGCCGATGATCCCCTCGGGCAAGGCCCATAACGAGATGATCATGGGCGACGTCGAGGACATCGGCAACGTGATCGGAGCGGCGGGCGCGGGACTGGTCTAACGCACTGCGTCCTTCGAGGCCCTCCTGCGGAGAGCGCCTTAGGATGAGGAATTCAGTAAGGTCGCGGTTTTTCTGCTTTCGTGTCGTCCACATCCTTCCTCATCCTGAGGTGCGAACCTGAAAGGTTCGCCTCGAAGGACGCAGGGCCGATGTACGATCTCAACAGCGCATGGGTTTACATGCTCCAGTGCCGCGACGGTTCATACTATGTCGGCTCTCATCGAGGACCGGATGTAGAGGTGCGCGTCGCTCAGCATCAAGAGGGTCGCCGCGGCGAGTACACAGCCTGTCGGCTTCCCGTGAAGCTCGTATGGTGTCAGCCCTTCCAATACATCGTCGACGCTATCGACACCGAGCGTCGGATCAAAGGTTGGTCCCGCGCCAAGAAAGAAGCGATGATGCGCGGCGATTGGGATGCACTACCGTCCCTGTCGCGTCGTCGCAGCGGCAAACCCAAACAACAAGAGCACAGAGTCAGAGCGCCCTAGATGACCGACCTCCAACCCGCCTCCGCCTACGACATGGCCCCGAACGAACAGGTCGAGCAGACCGCGACCTTCGCCCTGCTGGTCGACAACGAGCCGGGGGTGCTGCACCGGGTGGTCGGACTGTTCGCCGCCCGCGGCTACAACATCGAGAGCCTCACCGTCGCCGAGACCGACCGCAAGGCCCACACCAGCCGGATCACCGTGGTCACCCGCGGCACCCGTCACGTGCTCGACCAGATCGAGGCCCAACTGCACAAGGTGGTTAGCGTCCGCCGCGTGCACGACGTGACCCGCGATCCCAACGGCGTCGAACGCGAGCTGGCGCTGGTCAAGGTGCGCGGCCAGGGCGTCGACCGCGTCGAGGCCCTGCGCATCGCCGAGATCTTCCGCGCCAAGCCGGTGGACACCACCCTGGAAAGCTTCGTGTTCGAGATCTCGGGCGCGCCGTCGAAGATCGACAAGTTCCTGGACCTGATGCGGCCGCTGGGCCTGGTGGAACTGTCGCGCACCGGCGTGCTTTCCATCGAGCGGGGTGTTGAAGGGATGTAGCCATGACGGGCGCGATGCTTCTGGCCGGCCTGCTGACGGGGTTCGCCCTGGTCGGCCAGCAGCCCGCCGCCCAGGCTCCGCCCGCCCCGCCGCCCGATCCTGCCGTTTGGTGGTCGCCCGAGATTCCCAAGCCGCCCCCGGAGCAGGACCCGTTTCAGGGCCGCCGCCTGCGCAAGGGCGAGCAACTGGTTCCGATCGACAACGGCGTCGATCCCCTGCTCTACCGGCTCTGGGGCCTGCAGCCCCTGCAGAGCCAGCTGATCAAGCCCGGCGAACTGGTGCTGGAGGTCTGGGCTCGCCCGGCCACAGGCGTGCGCCAGGCGGTGGTTCGGGTGACCGTGCGCCGCGACGGCCGCGCCTTCGTCCAGGCTCGCGCCGGCCTGGGCTGCTGTACGCCGGAGATCGGCCGCCGCGTCGACATCGATGCCGAGCTCGCCACCCAGCAGATCCCGCCGCTGAAAGCCCTGGTCGGCGCGCCGATGTGGAGCCAACCGCGGTCGGTGATCGTCGACTATGGCGGCGGGGCCGTGGAGCCGGTGTGCCTGGAGGGCGTCTCGTGGGACGTCACCCTGCTGGTCCCCGGCCAGGCCCGCCACCTGCGCCGAGCCTGTGACGACGCCGAGGTGGGCTCCATCGCGCCGGCCCTGGCCGCGGCGCTGTCGGCGGCCTCGGGCCGCGACGCCCGGTTCGACGCGGTCTTCGCGCGCGGCGGCGACTTCTCGCGCCAGCAGCGGGCCTACGACTCCCTGATCGCCTCGGGCGGTCAGTTGAAGCCCGGCGAGAACAACCGCCCTCAGCCACCGGCGGCGCCGTTGCCGCCGGAAGACCCGCCAACCGTAAATACTCGCCCATAGGGACGAGATCAATCTTCGATTGTGGCGCTCGCGGCGCGATGCAAGAGTGAGCGCTCCAGGAGGAGTCCACCATGCGCCCGTCAAAAACCTTTAAGATTCTGGCCCTGTCGGTCGTCGCCGCTTCGGCCCTGGCCGCCGGCGTCGCTTTCGCCCTGCCCACCCACGAGGTCGAGACCTACTACTATTCCGACGCCTCCCACACCGAGGAGGTCGGACACACATTGCTCGCCTGCAACGGTCACTTCTTCTCGAACGGCGTGCAGACGGCGTATGCGGACGTCACCTCCACGCCCTGCGATTAAGCTTCCGACAGACCACTGCGGTTATGACCTCAGTGGTCCGCCGTTCCGCCGAAGCTAGCCGACCTTCAGTACGTTGAAGCGGTAGAGCAGCGCGCCCAGCACGGCGCCGATCGCCGGGGCGACGAAGAACAGCCACAGCTGCGCTACAGCCTGGCCGCCGACGAGGATGGCCGGGCCGAAGCTGCGGGCGGGGTTGACCGAGACGCCGGTCACCTGGATGCCGACGATGTGGATCACCGCCAGGGCGATGCCGATGCCCAGCCCCGCGAAGCCTGGGGCGGCGTCGGTGCCGGTCGAGCCGAGGATGACGATCACGAACAGGGCGGTCATCACCACCTCGAACGCAAAGGCGGCCTCGACCCCGAAGCCGCCGCCGTAGCCCGTGCCCCAGCCGTTCTGGCCCAGGCCGTGCGCCGTGCCGCCGGCGATCAGCAGCAGCACCGCCGCCCCCGCCGTCGCGCCGACGAACTGGGCGATCCAGTACAACCCCATCTCCTTGGCGCTCATCCGCCCGGCCACGAAGGCCGCCAGACTGACCGCCGGGTTGACGTGGCAGCCCGACACCGGACCGATGCCGTAGGCCATCGCCACGATCGCAAACCCGAACGCCAAGGCTATGCCAAGTTGTCCGACATGGTCGCCGCCCAGCACGGCCGCACCGCAACCGAACAACACAAGAGCAAACGTGCCGATGAACTCGGCAACAATTTTTGACATTTCGCGATCTCCCGCTCCGCGCCCGCACTTCACCTTGAAGACAAGCGGTACAACCTTGTCTCTATTTGGCGAGTCCTGGAATAGGGGAAATGCGCTGGCGATCGGCGGGCGACCGACGGGCGTCAGGTCTCCAGCAGCATGTCGGGCCGGCCTCTCAGGCGGGCCGCGTCGCGCAGGGGCGGAGCCCCGAACAGCCGCGCGTATTCGCGGCTGAACTGCGAGGGACTGTCGTAGCCCACCGCGTGGCCGGCCGAACCGGCGTCCAGCCGCTGGGCCAGGATCAGCTTGCGCGCCTCCTGCAGGCGGATCTGCTTCTGGTACTGCAGCGGGCTGAGCGCCGTGACCGCCTTGAAGTGGCGATGCAGGGCCGAAGGGCTCATCCGCGCCTCGGCCGCCAGTTCCTCGATGCTGAAGGGCTGGTTGAAGTGCTGGGTGATCCAGCCGATGGCGCGCTTGACCTGGCGCATGCGGCCGTCGGCGCGGGCGATCTGGGCCAGGCGCGGCCCCTGGTCGCCCAGCAGCATGCGGTAGAGGATCTCGCGCTCGATCAGCGGGGCCAGCACGGCGGCGTCACGCGGCGTGTCGATCAGCCGGACCATCCGCATCACCGCGTCCAGCAGGGGCGGATTGACCTGGCTGACGGCCATGGCTCCGACCAGCGGCCCGGCGTCCTGGGCCAGCGCCGGCTCGCCGCCCAGCTGCAGCAGGAGGTCGCCGATCACCGCCGGGTCCAGCGTCATCCGGAAGGACAGGTACGGCGCCTCCGGCGAGGCTTCGACCACCTGGCCGATCACGGGCAGGTCAACCGAGGCGACCACATAGTTCAGCGCGTCGTAGACCAGGACCGATCCGCCGCTGAGCACCTGCTTGCGTCCCTGGGCCACCACGCAGACCGCGGCGCCGAACACCCCGTGGGTCGGCTCGCTGGGCTGGCTGGCGCGATGCAGGGAGGCCTTTTCGCAGACCTTGTGATCGCCGTCCGTAGGCGCGTATCGTTCAATCAGAGCGGCGAGTTCGCCCGGCTCGACCATCGACATTTCCTTTTTCTGATGGCGCTTGCCCTACACCCGGCGCGGGGGGCCGTCACCTCCGCCAGACATGATGTGCAGGATCGTGCAATCAAGGAGCAGCATCGGTCTATCGCGAACGACGATCCATGGGTCATGGTGGGGATGTCCCGCCCCCGCCGCCATCGCCGCCCCTTCCCGAGCTCTCGGCCACAGCCGTCGGCCCAGGACCGGACGACGCGGCGGCCGTCCGCCCCCGAGGATGTCATGACCCGCTACACGCCCCGCCGGCCCCAGGCCGCGCCTCGGTGGTTCGTCGCCGCCTGGCTGACCGCCACCGCCCTCTTCACCGCCGCCTCCGCCCTCAGCGGCGCCGCATGGGGAGCTGTCCATTGACCGGCCGCCGCGTCTCCGGCGTCTGGGCCAGCGCCGACGGAGGCGTCAGCCTGGAACTGCGCCCCGACGGCCGCTTCGACGAGCGCCACGAAGGGGAACTGGTGTTCGCCGGTCATTACGAGCTGATCGGCGACGACATCCGGCTGTTCGAGGACGGCGGCGGCCAACTGTCGGGCCGCCTGACCGAGGGCCGGCTGAGCCTGGCGCCGCCGCCACGTCCTGCGCCCCACCCTCGTCAATGGCGGCGTCGCTCTTCCCATGGCGAGCCTCACCCCCTATATTGAGGGCGTTCGGGTTCGCCCGGACTATGGGGATAAACGCGCACGTAATAAGCGGACTGGACCCGGGTGCGATTCCCGGCGGCTCCACCAAAACCTCCCGAGTTATCACGGGACTTCATGGGGCCGATCAGCATCGACAGACGTGTAAAGGTGTATGCTTTCTCTCGGCGTGGCTCACCGTATCGGGCCGCTAAACTAACTGCGAACGATAACTTCGCTGAAGAGTTCGCCATCGCCGCGTAATGCGGTGCGGGTGATCTCGCCTCTTAAGTCCTAGGGGTTCAGATCCTTAGGCGGGGCCCGGAGGGAGCCTGCCAACAGAATCCCTCCACTTTCCACGACATCGCCGAGGCTCCCTCCTCTTCCTTGCTGAAGGATGAGGGAGCCTGCCAACAGAATCCCTCCACTTTCCACGACATCGCCGAGGCTCCCTCCTCTTCCTTGCTGAAGGATGCGGGAGCCTGCCAACAGAATCCCTCCACTTTTCACGACATCGCCGAGACTCCCTCCTCCAGCAGCAGGGAAAGCCGTCGGGCCAATTGTAAAATTCCCCTACTCCCCCACCTTCTCGCCGCCCCTGCGACACGCTACTCTGCGCGCTTCGTTCCAGTTCCCGCCTTACGATGGACCGCATGGCCCAGACCAATCCGCCTGAAGACCTGATGCAGTACGAGGCGATGGCCCAGGACGCCCTGCGCGGCGTCGTCAAGGCCGCGCTGAAGAAGGCCGCCGCGCCCGGCGGCCTGCCCGAGCCGCACCATCTGTACATCACCTTCAAGACCCAGGCGGCGGGCGTGTCGGGCCCCCAGGACCTGCTGGGCAAGTATCCCGACGAGATGACCATCATCCTGCAGCACCAGTATTGGGACCTGGCGCCGGGCGAGACTTTCTTCTCGGTCACCCTGAAGTTCGGCGGCCAGCCCAAGCGGCTGTCGATCCCTTATGCCGCGGTGACCCGGTTCTACGACCCGTCAGTGCAGTTCGCCCTGCAGTTCGAGGCGCCCGAGATCGCGCCGCAGGAGCCCGAGCCGGAGCCGGAACCCGAGGTCGCCGCCGCCACCGAAGGCGGCGAGGAAGCGCCCAAGATCATTTCCCTCGACCAGTTCCGCAAGAAGTAGCCGGGTGAGCGACATCGCCCCGAACGATGTGGCTTTCGATGCGCCGCAGAGCCTGACGGACGAGGCGATCCTGGCGCGCTTTCAGACGTCCAAGAACCCGCCGGGCAGCGCCCGCACGCTGGGCTTCCACATGCTGTCGGTCAACCAGGTCGAACGCCGGGTCGAGATCGCCTTTGCGCCCTCGGTCGAGGCGGTCGGCAATCCCATGGGCCAGGTCCAGGGCGGCTTCGTCTGCGCCATGCTGGACGAGTGCATGTCGGTGGCGGGCATGATCGCCTCGGGCATGACGTCCGTCGTTCCGACGCTCGAGATGAAGACCAGCTTCCTGCGTCCGGCCCTGCCCGGCCCGCTCAAGGGTGTCGGCTGGGTGGTCAAGCAGGGCAGGACGGTCTGTTTCCTGGAGGGCGAACTCTACGATCCGGAAGGCCGGCTGCTGGCCCGGGCCAGCGCTACCGCGATCCCGACGCCGTTCTCGAAGTTCAAGACGTAACGGGATCATGCGGCGGTTCGCGAGCCTGATCCTGGGTTTGCTGCTGACGTCGCTGCTGGCCGCCGCGCCGGCTCAAGCCGACACCCCGTCGTTCTCCAACTGGGCCGCCGTCGTGGTGGCCGGCGATTGGCGCGCCCATTCGGGCGGCCCCACGGAGGCCTTCGACAACGCTCGCCGCGACGTGAGCGCGACCCTGCTCGGCCTTGGATTTTCTCCCGACGCCATCCGTCAATATTCGATGCGCCCCAGGCGCTATCCCGCCCCCAAGCCCCGCAAGACCGACCTGGGCGCCATCCACGCCGACCTGCGCGACCTGGCGACCAAGCGCACGGCCGGATGCCTGGTCTATCTCACCAGCCACGGCGCGCCCGAGGGGGCGCTGCTGGGGGAGGACATCCTTCCGCCCAGCCTGCTGGCGGCCATGGTCGACGACGCCTGCCCGGCCCGCCCATCGATCATCGTGGTCTCGGCCTGCTTTTCTGGGGTGTTCGTCAAGCCGCTGCAGCGCGAAGACCGGATGATCCTGACCGCGGCGCGGCCCGACCGCACGTCGTTCGGCTGCAGCGAGGACGACAAGTACCCCTATTTCGACGACTGCTTCCTGTCGTCGGCCCCCGCCGCCCACGACTTCGCGGTCTTGGGCCGGGCGGTGCAGGCTTGCGTGGCGCGGCGGGAGCGCGACACCGGCGCCGAACCGGCCTCGGAGCCGCAGCTGTGGATCGGCGCGGGCCTGAGGCCGCTGCTGCCGCTCTACGCCTTTCCGCCACGCGCTCCCATCAAGCCCGCCGCTTCCCCAAAACGACGCTGACCGGCCAGGCGTCCACGGGAAAGACGCCCGGGCAGGACCACATCCCCTTGATCCCCGCCCGGGGCGCCCTAGAAGTCTGATCACTCTTAGTTTTCCAGAAGCCGGCGAGGTCTTGTTCGTGACGCTGCGTCTTTCGTTCAGGGCTGTTGTTTCGGCGGCGATCATCGGGTGCGGCCTGTTTGGCGCGACGGTGGCCGAGACCCAGGACGCTCCGGCCCGACGGCCGGCGGCAACGAGCGCCGTCCTGCCCTCCAAACCGATCCCCTACACCTCGACGGTGCGCCGCCGCGCGCCGCGCCCACGCCCCGCCGCGCCGGTCGCCGCCCGTACGGCGACCCCGACCCGCGCCACGACGGCGACGGCCGCAACGGCGGCGGCGCCCCCGACGGCGGCCTCGCCGGAAACCGCCGCGCCCGCGCTGTCGCCCGCCCCCGCCAGTTCCACCGTCGCCCCGCTGCCCCCCGCCGACCTGGAAGCCTATGTCGACGGCGTCGTCCGCGACCGCATGGCCCGCGACCACATCGCCGGCGTGACCGTCGCCGTGGTCCAGAACGGTCAGGTGGTGCTGAAAAAGGGCTATGGCGTCGCCAGCCTGAGAGACCGTCGCCAGGTCGATCCCGACACCACCCTGTTCCGCGTCGGCTCAATCTCCAAGACCTTCACCTGGATCGCCCTGATGAACGAGGTCGAGGCCGGGCGCATGCGCCTGGACGCCCCGATCAACGTCTACCTGCCCGAGAAACTGCAACTGAAGGACCAGGGCAAGAAAACCCCGGTGCGACTGCGCGACCTGATGACCCACACCGCCGGGTTCGAGGACCGGGCCCTGGGCCAGTTGTTCGAGCGCGACCCACGTCGCGAACGGCCCCTGGAACTGTACCTGCGCCAGGAGCGCCCCAACCGCGTGCGCGAGCCGGGCCTGCTGCCGGCCTATTCCAACTATGGCGTCGGCCTGGCGGGGGAGGCCCTGGCCAACGTGACCGGCCAGCCGTTCGAGAAGGTGATCGCCGACCAGGTGATCCTGCCCGCCGGCCTGACCCACACGACCTTCCGCGAGAACCGCCCGTGGCGGGACGATCTGCCCGCCCCGATGGCGCCGGCCCTGGCGGCCGGCCTGTCGGACGGCTTCCGCTGGACCCCGCTGGGCTTCCAGACCGAAGCGCCCGAGTTCATCGGCCACATCGCCCCCGCCGGCGCCGCCTCCAGCACGGCTGGCGACATGGCCCGCTACATGACCCTGCTGCTGAACGGCGGGACGATCGATGGCAGGACGATCTTCTCGCCCCGGACCAGCGCGATGTTCCGCACGCCGATGTACCGCCCGGCCGAGGGCGCCCCGGGCTGGAACGCCGGCTTCATGGACATCCCCCTGCCCGGCGGCCGCCGCGGCTTCGGCCACGCCGGCGCGACCCTGTGGTTCCACTCCAACCTGGTCATGGTCCCCGAACTGGGCCTGGGCGTGTTCGTGGCGGTCAACACCGACACCGGCGCCGACCTGCCCGCCAGCCTGCCCTCGACGATCATCGAGCGCTTCTACGCCCCGCGCCCTGAGATCCCCGCCGCCAGCAAGATCACCCGCGACGAGGCCCGCGCCTATGAGGGCCAGTTCCTGACCACCCGGCGCGCCTATGGCGGACTGGAAGGCTTCATCGACCGCTTGATCGGCCAGGCGACCGTACGGGCCGCGCCGGACGGCCGTCTGACCCTGACGATCGACGGCCAGTCCAGCCAATGGACCGCCACCGACCAGCCCGACACGTTCGCGCCCGCCAGCGGCGCGGGCCTGCTGGTGTTCCAGCGCGAGGACGGCAAGGTGGCGCGGTTCTTCTCGCCCACCGGCGGCGCGGCGTTCGAGCGCATCGACTTCCCCCACCAGCGCAGCCTGTTGACCACCTTCGCCGTCCTGGCCGCCCTGGCCGCCCTGGCGACCCTGGTCGGCGTGGCCACCCGCGACCGCCGCGAGGCGCGCCAGACCCCGACCCAGGCCCGGGCCAGCCTGCTGCAAACCATCCAGGCGATCCTCTGGCTGGTCGCCCTCGTCGGCGTGGGCGTGTTCGCCAGCGGCGCCGACGACATGGCCCGGGCGTTCTATGGCTGGCCCAGCGGCTGGCTGCTCAGCGCCTCGGCCTGCGCCTTCGTGGCCACCCTGCTGACCATCGCCACCCTGGCCATGCTGCCGGTGGTGTGGCGAGGCGGCCGGCGGGTCGACAGCTGGACCGCGCTGCGCAAGCTGGCCTTCAGCTGCACCACGCTGATCTTCCTGGGCTTCGCCCTGCTGCTGGCGGCCTGGGGCTTCCTGGAGTTCTGGAACGCCTAGAGCGAAAACGGGGACAGGCCCATGGGCCTGTTCTCAGCCGCTCCTCAGTCTTCCAGCGTCGCCCGCAGGAAACGCGATTCCAGCCGGCGCACCACGATGACGATCCGTTCGCGCTCTGCCGGCCGGCGCTCGACCAGCAGCCGGGCCACCTGGGCGTCGTCGTGGAAGGCGTAGCCCTTGATCGCGTCCAGCAGGGCCTTGGCCAAGTTGTCCAGGTCCATCCACGGCGGCTCGCCGACGAACTCCATGCCGATCTCGACCGAGAACTCGCCCCAGGTCGGACGCGCCCCGCGCCAGACCTTGCGGAAGAACTCGTAGATCAGCGGCTTGTAGTACTTGGCCTGGGTGGTGAGGCCGTCGACCACCAGGGTCAGTTCACCGTCGGCCTCGCGGGCCCGGACCTTGCCGTGGTGGATCCAGCCGTCACTCTCACCCAAAGGAGGCATCGCTAGGCGATCGGCTCGACCTTCACGGCGGTGCCGTAGGCCAGGACCTCGGTAATGCCTTCCATGATCTCGTTGGCGTCGTAGCGCATGGCCAGGATGGCGTTGGCGCCCATCTCGGTCGCGTGCGCCACCAGCAGGTCGTAGGCCTCCTTGCGGGCCGCCTCGGCCAGGTTGACATAGATCGACAGCTTGCCGCCGAAGATCGACTGGATCGAGCCGCCGATATTGCCGATCACGCTGCGCGAGCGGACGGTGACGCCGCGCACCAGGCCCAGATGGGCGACGATGCGGTGGCCGGGCAGGTCATTGGTGGTGGCGACGAGCATGGGATATCTCCTTGGCGTGCCGTCGATATAGCCAAGGCCGGCGGGCCGCGTCCCCTACAAACCCACCATCGTCGCCAGCTTCAGCACCGTGTTCCAGTTGCGGGCGGTGCCCAGAGGGGACCTCTTGGTCTTCTTCCAGTCCCGGTCGAGCATCGAATGGCCCACGTCCTCGGGGTAATCGATATAGAGTTCGCGCGTTCCGACCTTGAAGGTCTCCGGACCGGTGATCGCCGCGCGCAGCGTGGCTTCGTCGCCGTCCGGCAGTGCGGCCTTCATGAAGTGCACCAGCAGGTGGTTGGGGTGGCTCCTGACCTCGTCCGGATAGGGGTTCGCGTCGATGATCGCCTTCAACTCGGCGGAGGTGCGGACGAAAAACTCGGTGCGCAGGCCCATACGCTTTTCCAGGCCGTCCTCCAGCCGCTTTTCCAGATGGGCGTCTGCCTCGGCCTTGCCCCACAGCACCAGGTTGCCGCTGGCCAGCAGGGTCTTGGCGTCGTCGAAGCCCAGGTCCTTGGCCAGGCCCAGCAGGTCGTCCTTCAGCACCTTGCGGCCACCGACGTTGACGCCGCGCAGCAGGGCGATGTGAGGGCTCATCGGGCGAACTCCGTTCCTTGATTGTTCCCGTCGTACCCGCGACCGCGTCCGTGAGCAACCGGGGAACGTTGCCCTGGGCGCGCCTTGGGTCTAGACCCCGCTCGACCGTTTTTCCGGGAGACCCGCCGCATGACCGCCACGCGCAACGAGACCGACACCTTCGGCCCGATCGCCGTCGAGAACGACAAGTACTGGGGCGCTCAGGCCCAGCGTTCGCTCGGCAATTTCAAGATCGGCTGGGAGAAGCAGCCGCTTCCGGTCGTCCGCGCCCTGGGGATCGTCAAGCGCGCCGCCGCCGAGGCCAACCTGGCCTTGGGCAAGCTGGACCCGAAACTCGCCGAGACCATCGTGGCGGCCGCCAACGAAGTCATCGAAGGCAAGCTGAACGAACACTTCCCGCTGGTGGTCTGGCAGACCGGCTCGGGCACCCAGTCGAACATGAACGCCAACGAGGTGATCTCGAACCGCGCGATCCAGATGCTGGGCGGCGAGATGGGCAGCAAGAAGCCCGTCCACCCCAACGACCACGTCAATATGAGCCAGTCGTCGAACGACACCTATCCGACGGCGATGCACGTGGCCTGCGCCGAGCAGATCGTCCACGATCTGCTGCCGGCCCTGAAGCACCTGCATGAGGCCCTGAAGGCCAAGTCCGACGCCTGGGCCAAGATCATCAAGATCGGCCGCACCCACACCCAGGACGCCACCCCCCTGACCCTGGGCCAGGAGTTCGGCGGCTACGCCCAGCAGGTCGCCAACGGCATCGAGCGCATCGAGCAGACCCTGCCCAAGCTGATGCAGCTGGCCCAGGGCGGCACCGCGGTCGGCACGGGCCTCAACGCCCCCATCGGCTTCGCCGAGAAGGTGGCCGAGCAGATCGCCGCCATCACCGGCCTGCCCTTCACCACCGCTCCGAACAAGTTCGAAGCCCTGGCCGCCCACGACGCCATGGTCTTCAGCCACGGCGCGATCAACACCGTCGCCGCCAGCCTGTTCAAGATCGCCAATGACATCCGCTTCCTGGGCAGCGGCCCGCGCGCCGGCCTGGGCGAACTCAGCCTGCCGGAAAACGAGCCGGGCTCGTCGATCATGCCGGGCAAGGTCAACCCGACCCAGTGCGAGGCTCTCACCCAGGTCTGCGTCCAGGTGTTCGGCAACCACGCCGCCGTCACCTTCGCCGGCAGCCAGGGCCATTTCGAGCTGAACGTCTTCAACCCGGTGATGGCCTACAACTTCCTGCAGTCGGTGCGCCTGGTCGCCGACGCCGCGATCAGCTTCACCGACAACTGCGTGGTCGGCATCGAGCCGCGCGTCGACAACATCAACAAGGGCGTCGAGAACAGCCTGATGCTCGTCACGGCCCTGAACGGCAAGCTGGGCTACGACGCCTGCGCCAAGATCGCCAAGACCGCGCACAAGAACGGCACCACCCTGCGCGAGGAAGCCGTCGGCGGCGGCTACCTGACCAACGAAGAGTTCGACCAGTACGTCCGCCCCGAGAACATGATCTCGCCGGGCTGAATTTGATCCAGCTGGTCCGGATCATCGACGACCTGCCGGACGGCTTTGACGCCCTCCTCGCCGACGCGGCGAGTGAGGGCGTTGGCGCCATGGCTCGGCTCGCAGAGGGCTGGGCCAGCGCCGACCAGCGCTTCGAGGACGACGGCGAGGCCCTGCTGGGCGCGCTGCTGGCCGGCGAACTGGCCGGGATCGGCGGCCTGTCGGTCGAGCCCGCCGCGGCCGAACCCGCCCGCCGCGTGCGCCGCCTCTATGTCCGCCCCGCCTTCCGCCGCCAGGGCGTGGCGCGCGCCCTGGCCTCCGCCCTGATCCAGGAAGCCTTCGACCAGGTCGACCTCCTCACCTGCAACGCCGCCGCCTCCCCCGTCGCCGCGCCGTTCTGGGAGGCGCAAGGCTTCTCGCCAGATCCTTCGGGACCTTGGACCCACCTGTTGCGGCGGAGCGTCGGATGACCCCGTCCCTCGCCTTCGCCCGCGATGGCGCGGCGCTGTTTCCTGCCGTGCTCGACGACGCGACCGTCGAGGTCCTGCGCGCCTTGGCCAACGAGCGTATCGGCGCCCGTCCCGGCGCCAGGTTGCGCGGCGACGCGATACTGGCCGACCTGCTGGCCTTCCGGGGCGCGATCGGCGCCCTGGCCGCCACCCTCACCTCTCCTGCCGCCCGAGTGGTGCGCGCGGTGATGTTCGACAAGACGGCCGAGGCCAACTGGGCCGTGGCCTGGCACCAGGACCGCACCCTGCCCGTCGCCCGTCGAGTCGAGGTGGCGGGCTTCGGCCCCTGGTCGACCAAGGACGGCGTCTTGCACGTCGCCCCGCCGTTCGAGATCCTGGCGCGAATGATCACCCTGCGCGTCCATCTCGACCCCGTCGACGCCAGCAACGCCCCGCTACGCGCGGCTCTGGGCTCGCACCGCCTGGGCCGCGTGGCCGCGGAGGACGCCGCCGTCCGCGCGGCCGAGCATTCCGTGATCACCTGCCTGGCCGAACCCGGCGACGTCTGGGTCTACGCCACCCCGATCCTGCACACCTCCGACCGGGCCAACCCGCCCCGACGCAGGCGGGTCCTACAGATCGATTACGCCGATTTCGACTTGCCCGGCGGCCTGGCTTGGGCGGGACTTTCCAGCGGATGACCGCCCTCGACCGCCCTTATTGGATCGAGGCCCGCGTTGAGCGGCGAGAGGGTTGGGACGCTGGCGCCTACCCTTTCAATTTGCCGGTGGTGCGAGATCTCGACACCCTGGCATTCCATCCGCATGTGACCTTCCTGGTCGGCGAGAACGGCTCGGGCAAGTCGACCCTGATCGAGGCCCTGGCGGTGGCCTGGGGCTTCAACGCCGAGGGCGGGTCACGCAATTTCAGTTTTTCGACCCGCAGCTCACATTCGGATTTACATCGCTTCATTCGTCCCGTGCGTAGTCCCCTTCGCGCGCATGACGGCTATTTCCTGCGCGCCGAGAGCTACTTCAATATTGGGACAGAGATCGAAAATCTCGACAAGGATCCCGCCGGCGGCCCACCGATCGGACCGGCGTATGGCGAGCGCCTCCTGCACGAACAGTCGCACGGCGAGGCCTTCTTCGCCCTGTTTGACAACCGCTTCCGCGGCGATGGCCTCTACATCCTCGACGAGCCCGAGGCGGCCCTGTCGCCGCAGCGGCAGCTGTCGTTCCTGGCGCGGCTGCACGAACTGGTCCTGGCCCGCTCGCAGTTCATCATCGCCACCCACTCGCCGATCCTGCTGGGCTATCCCGACGCCTGGATCTACCAGGCCTCCGAGCGCGGCCTCGATCGCGTGGACTACGAGGACACCGAGCACTTCCAGGTGACCCGCAACTTCCTCAACCGTCGCCAGACCTTCCTGGACGTGCTGCTGGCGGACGACGACTTCGAAGCCTGACGCGCGGCGAGGGGCGTGTTAGCCTTCGCCCATGGGCAAGGTCGAACTCGACATCGGCATCGATCCGGAACTGCTGGCGCAGGCCAAGCGGCTGGAAATTTCCGTGGCCGGCATGAGCGAGACGCAGCTTCGACTGCATCTCCAGAAAGTGGACCCCGCCTGCGCCGAGGAACGTGCGCGGCGGTGGGCGGACGAGAACGCCGACGCGATCAAAGCGCTTCATCGGTTCGTCGAGGAACACGGCGCCTTCGGGGACGATCTGCGGACGTGGTGATCCGTCAGTACGACGTCTTCGACAATCCGAGCGCGATCACGCGCGCCAAGGTCCCTTATGTCGTCGTTCTGCAATCCCATTTGTTCGAGGCGCTGCCAACGCTGGTCATCGCGCCCATGATGCGGCTCGATCAATCGGTGCATGGCGGCAAGATCTTGGTCGAGGTGAACTTCGCGGATGAACGCCTGGTCGTGAATACGGCTTTCCTGACCAACATCGAACGTTTGCGGTTGGGCCGCTCGCGCGGCTCCCTCGCCGCCTACGAAGACGACATCCGCCGCGCCGTCGACCGCCTGTTCACCGGCTTCTAGCGCCGGTCCACCACGGTCCGGCCGATCGGGGCCAGGGCCACGACGGCCAGCTGCAGGTCCTTGATCGCGAACGGGATGCCGATGATCGTCACCGCCTCGGCGACGGCGGCGATCAGATGCGCCAGGGCGATGTACCAACCGCCCAGGACGAACCAGATCACGTTGAGCGCGCAGCCCAGGGGACCGGTGCCCAGGTCCTCGCGGCCGGTCACTAGGTCGCGCGGCACGATCTCCTTGCCGAAGGGCCAGAAGGCGAAGCCGGCGATGCGCCAGGCCGCGCCCGCATAGGGCAGGCCCACGATCGTGATGGCCAGCAGCAGCCCGCCCAGCAGCCACAGGCAACCGGAGATGAAGCCGCCGAAGATGAACCACAGAATGTTGAGCAGCAGGCGGATCATGACGGCCTCCGGAAGTCGCAAGCCTAGGCGTGGGACGAATCGCGGGTGATGTCGAGCTTCGCCTTTCCCTTCGCCGGACGTGACCTTGCCACAAGGTATCGCTATGTGACGCGCTCGAAACAAAGGCGCGACGCGATTCCGCGCGAGGCGCAGAACGAGGGCACGATGGGTCTGTTCCGCAAGAAGAAGCACCAGGCGATCTCGCTGCCGGTCGGCGCGGCCCCTGTGCCCGCCTCGGTGAAGTTCCGCGGCTGCACGTTCCGCATGCCCGACCACTGGGTGATCACCAAGCAATTGCTGGACGGCAAGGACTACGAGCCCTGGGTGCTGGACTATTTCCTGCAGACCCTGAAACCCGGCATGACCGTGCTGGACGTCGGGGCCAGCTGGGGCGCCTTCGCCTTGCCCGCCGCCAAGAAAGTCGGTCCCACCGGCCGGGTGATCGCCATCGAGATGAGCCCAGGCAACGGCCGGGTGATCCTGGAGAGCGCCAAGACCAACGCCATAGACAACATCCGCCTGATCCTGGTGGGGGTGTCCGACACCCTGGAGACGGCCTTCTTGCGCCGCCAGACCATGCACAACAATCACCAGTTGGAGCCGGCCGGCCAGGCCGCGCCGGACGACCTGAGCGACTACGACTTCGCACCGGTGGTGCCGATCGACCTGCTGCGCGGCGAACTTGGTAAGGTCGACGTGATGAAGATCGACATCGAGGGCATGGAATATCGCGCCTTCATGGGCGCCAAGGCCTTCATGGCCGAGCAGAAACCGATCACCTTCCTGGAATATTCACCGCGCTTCCAGGCCGAGACCTCGCGCGCCGAGGGCTCGGCCCTGCTAAGCTTCTTCCTGGACCTGGGCTACGGCGTCGAGATCCTGCACCGCAAGAAGAAGCGCGAGACGGTCAAGGGCGCCGACGCCGCCGAGGTGATCGCCCGAATCGACGCCGCCTGGACGCGCCACGTCGAGGACGACAACGGCACGCACCTGGACCTGTGTCTGAAGGCGTAGGGCTGAACGCCGTGCGTCCTTCGAGGCTCGGCTTCGCCTCGCACCTCAGGATGAGGAATTCAGCAGCAACAAAGCTCCTCATCCTGAGGCGTCCGCGCAGCGGGCCTCGAAGGACGCAAGGCGCAACCGCCTACTTGATCAACTGCCACCGCTTGGCCCACCGCCCCTTGCCGAAGCGGGTGAGGATCAGCAGGTAAAGTCCCGCATAGATCACCGTGCCGGCGCCGACGACCGCCATCGCCCAGGGTCCGGGCGCATGCCAGGGCGGTGGCGCCAGCCAGTTGTGCGGCGGCGCCGTAAGTTCCAGCCACAGTCCGCCCACCCAGGCCAGCGAGAACAGCAGCACGGCCGGATAGCGCAGCAGCGGGCTCTTCTGGACCAGCAGCAGGACCTGGAGGAACGCCACGGCCAGGCCGGCGGCGATCGCCGCGCCAGCGGTCAGCCAGCCATTGTGCGCCAGCGCCTTGACCTGCATCGCTGTGGAAACGGCCGCCCACAGTGGAGCCCACAGCACCGGGCCGAACATCAGCAGCAGGACGCAAAAACCGATCACCACGCCCAGGCCGCCACCGATCACCCGGCCGGCCGCCTCGCCGGCGTGGTGCGCGTGGTCGTGGCCGTGCCGTTCGTCGCGAGCTGTTTCGGAGGAGGCCCGCCGCCCCGCCCTGGCCATGTCAGGCTCGCCGGCTGACCGCGAAGTCGGCCAGGCTCTCGAGGCTGGAGCGCCAGTCGTTGGCCGGGAAGCCCGCCAGGGCCGCCTTGGCCTTGTCGGCGTAGTTGGCGGCCAGGTCGAGCGTGGCCTCCAGCGCCCCGGTGCCGACGATCAGCTCGCGGGCCCGACGGAAATCGGCCTCGGTCTGCTCGCGGCGGCCAATGGCCCGTTCCCAGAACTCAGCCTCTCGCGGGCCCGAGCGGGCGATGGCCAGGAGCAGCGGCAGGGTCGCCTTGCCTTCGCGGAAATCGTCGCCGGCGTTCTTGCCCAGCGCCTCGGTGGTGCCGCCGTAGTCCAGGGCGTCGTCGGCCAGCTGGAAGGCCAGGCCCAGGTTCATGCCATAGGCGCGCAAGGCGTCCGACTGGGCCGCCGTCACCCCGGCCGAGACGCCGCCAGCCTCCGACGCCGCGGCGAACAGCTCGGCGGTCTTGGCGGCGATGATCTCGAGGTACAGCGCCTGCGACAGGTTCAGGTCGTGGCTGCGGGTGAGCTGCAGCACTTCGCCTTCGGCGATGACGCGGCTTGCACGGGCCAGGATCTCCAGCGCCTTCATCGAGTTGGTCTCGACCATCAGCTCGAACGCCCGGGCGAACAGGAAGTCGCCGACCAGCACGCTCTGCGCGGCGCCCCAAATCAGATGGGCCGCGACCTTGCCGCGCCGCAGCTGGCTGCCGTCGACCACGTCGTCGTGCAACAGGGTGGCGGTGTGGATGAACTCGACGGCGGCCGCCAGCTTCAGGCAGGTGTCGTTGTCCGACCCGGCCAGGCGCGCGGCGGCTACGGTCAGCAGCGGACGCAGGCGCTTGCCGCCGGCGGCGATCAGGTGCTCGGCCAGGGCGGGAATGACCGGCACTTCGCTTTGCATGCGCGCGGTGATCAGAGCATCGACCCCGGCCATGTCGGCGGCGGCCAGCCGCACGAGACGATCCACCGATCCCGGCTGGCGGGCGAGGGTCGCTGCAGCTGCGTCCAAAACCATACTCTCCCTGCTGACGCCCGCCGGCGGTCGGCGTACGCCTCGCGTCCCTTGGGCTTGATCAGCCGTTGCGAGCGACAATGGTGGCGGGATAGGTCAGGGTCAAGGCGAGCACAAGGCTTGAAACGTTGCCGAACGAGATACCCGCGGCCGGAAGCCCGCCAAGCGTCACCGAAGACGCCGTCCTGAACGGCCGCGTGCGACTGCGCCAAGCCGTGGCGGGCTACCGGGCGGGCATGGACGCGGCCCTTCTGGCGGCCGCCTGCGACGCGGGGCCCGGCGAGCGGGTGATAGAGGCCGGCTGCGGGGTGGGCGGCGCGCTGCTGGCGGCGGCCGTCCGGCGCCCCGGCGCCCGATTCGTCGGCATGGAGCGCGATTCCGTCGCCGTCGAGCTGGCCCGAGGCAATGCGGAGCTCAACGCGCTCCAGGATCGGGTCGAGATCGTCGGCGGCGATGTCGAGCGCGGCTTTCGCGCGCTGGACCTGCCGGTGTTCGACGCGGTCATGAGCAATCCGCCGTTCTTCGATGACCCCGCCGCCCTGCGCGCGCCCGCGCCGGAGAAATCCGGCGCCTGGATGGCCGACGGCGGGCTAGGGGCCTGGACGGCCTTTTGCCTGAAGGCCGTGCGCGAGGGCGGGAGCCTCACCCTGATCCACCGCGCCGACCGCCTGGCCGACCTCCTGGCGCTGCTGGCCCCTAAGGCCGGCTCGTTCAAAATCCGCCCGATCGCGCCCTTCGCCGACGCCCCGGCCAAGCGAGTGATCGTCCGGGCGATCAAGACTGGCAAGGCTCCGCTGGTCCTGCTGCCGCCGCTGGTGCTGCACGAGCGCGACGCGCCGGGGCATTCGGCGGCGGCCGAGGCGATTTTGCGGGGGGACGCGGCGCTGGGGTGGTGAGCGAACTTCTCCCCGTGGGGGAGGACCTCGAAGCTCCCTACTCCGCGTACAGCGCCAGCGCCTCCAGGCACATCTCCAGCCCGGTCAGGTCGTGCAGCGGATCGTCGGTGATGATCACGAACAGGCGCCGCGCCTCGGCCCACAGCATCAGGGTCTCGGGCAGGCCGAAGTCCTCGACCACGCAGCCGTCGCCGTCGCGCCAGACGCCGTGCTCGTCGCGCTGGGCGCCGACATGCACCTCCACCCGGTCGACATATTCGGCCTCGCTCTCGTCGGCGATATTGACATAGGCCATGACCGGACGCCCCAGCCCGGCCAGCACCCCGGCCTCGAACGCCGCGGCGCTGGCGCAGGACGGTCCGCGGAACGGCGTCAGGTTGATGATCCCGGCGTCGGCCTGCCGCAGCTTGGCCATTCTCTCGGCGTAGAGTTCGCGGGCCTGGACCTCGACATTGTCGGCCTGGGTCTCGACGATGGCCGGCGCGGTCAGGCCGGTGAAGCCGTTGTCCGCGCAGAAGGCGCGCTGGCGCGCGCTTTGCGCCTCGGCGTCGGGAAGCCAGGGCTCGGGGCCGGCCAGCCAGATGGAACGTACGGGTCTCATGCCCCTTACAACTTGCCGAAACAGGACGCTGTCAACCGCCTTGAAGACCATGATCGCCCCAAACCGCCGCGCGCTGATCGCCGCGACCGCCGCCGCCCTCGCCGCGCCAAGCTTGGCCGAGGCCGCGCAGAGCGACCCGTGGCTGGCCTATGACCGCCGCCTGCGCCAGCAACTGGCCGAGAGCCGGGGCGACTTCGATCCCGATTTCGAGACCAACCTGCGCGACCTGGGCGACCTCTTCCGGCGGGGCCGGAGCCTCTCCGAACTCGCGCCCGATCCCGGCCTGGCCCTGGCGGCCCGCGCCCACGCCGCCGACATCGCCCGCACCGGCGTCTTCGACCACATGACCCGCGAGGGTTTCGGCCCCGCCGCCCGGGTCGGGCTGCTGGCCCGCGACCTGGTCGGCGCCCCGGCCGAGAACATCGCCGAGCGCCTGAACGCCGACGGCGCCGTGCGACCCGATCAGATCATGGGCCAGTGGAAGGGCAGCGCCGGCCATCGCGCCAACCTGCTGTCGCCAGGCTTCACCCATGTCGGCTACGGGGTGCTGCGCCGGGGCCGCGAGGTGATCGCCGTGGGGGCCTATGCCGAGGTCTCCGCCCGCCTGGCCGCCCCGGCCCCGCTCCGCGTGGCCTCGGTCGCCTCCATCGCCTCGGCCCTGTCCAACGCGGTCCCGCGCATCGACCAGTTCTCGGTGTCGGAGCCTGGCGCCGAACCCCTGGTCGAGACTTATGTGGAGGCCCCCGGCGCCCGGACCTTGCCGCCGGGGGCCTGGCAGCTGCGCCCGCACTTGTCGACCGGCGCCCGGAAGTACCAGGTGGCCTGGGGGCCGGTGTTCGTGCTGGGGTGAGAAGCCAGAGCGGCGGCGATTATCCTATGTTTTCCCTGGGCGTCGCCCCGGGAACATCACAGCCGGGCGGTCGTTGGGATCTTCCACCCACCGGACCCGCCAATGCCTCTCCTCTTCCTGCTGCGACTGATCTTTTCCCTGCTTTCCTGGGCCGTCCTGGCGGCGGCGGGATATCTGATCTGGAGCTGGTGGCAAGGCGACCTTGTGGTCGCTCCCGATGGCCTGGCGCGGCGCGTTCGCGACGAGGACTGGCGGTTATGGGCGGGCCTGGCCCTCCTGGCCTGGTCGTTCCTGGGCAAATGGTTGGTTGTCCCGCTCGTGGCCAAGCCCGACACGCGGCGCACACGTCCTGACCGAGTCGCTGGGCAGATCGTCAAGAGCCCCGGCGGCGGCGAGCTGCATGTGGAGGTCTCGGGCCCCATCGACGGACCGCCGATCATCCTGACCCATGGCTGGGGCCTGGACAGTACGATCTGGTTTTACGCCCGGCACGACCTGGCCAGGCGGTTTCGCGTCATCACGTGGGACCTGGCGGGGCTGGGCAAGTCGCGACGCGGCTCCTCCGGCAAGATCGATCTGTCTCGCTTCGCGGACGACTTGGCGGCCATCCTAGACCTTACCGGCCAACGCCCCGCGGTGCTCGTCGGGCATAGCATCGGCGGAATGACCATCCAGACCCTGGCGCGCGACCACCCGCGCCTCTTCGCCGACAAGGTTCGCGGCGTGGCCCTGCTGAACACCACCTACACCAATCCTCTGCGGACCATGGTCTTCAGCCGCCTGTTCCAGGCCCTGCGACGACCCTTGCTGGAGCCGCTGCTTCACCTGACGATCTGGCTGCAGCCCGTGGCCTGGCTCAGCGCTTGGCAGAGCTATCTGAGCGGATCGGCGCACCTGGCCAATCGCTTTGGCTTTGGCCGGTTCGTCACGCGCAGCCAGCTGGAGCACACCACCCTGCTCGCCACGCGCAACGCCCCCGCAGTCCAGGCGCGGGGCAATCTGGCCATGTTCCGCTGGGACGCGACCGGCGCGCTCGAAGGCCTCCAGACGCCTGTCCTGGTGATCGGCGGCGAAGTCGACATCATCACCAAACTGGAGGCGAGCCGCGAGATCGCCAGGTCCGCGCCGGAGGCTCGATTGCAGATGGTCGACGGCGTCAACCACATGGGCTTCCTGGAACGGGCGAACCTCTACACGGCGGCGATCGAGAGCTTCGCCGAGTCCGTGCAACCCGAGTCCGTGGCGAGCCAGCGGATCGAAACCCCGGCGGTGCTGGGAGCTCATGAAAGCTCCTGAGATCTGAGAAAACGAAAAACGGCGGGCCCTTGCGAGCCCGCCGTTCGTCGGTTCAGCGATGGAGCGAAGGCCTAGTTCTTGGCTACGTCCACCAGCTTGTTCTTGGCAATCCAGGGCATCATGGCGCGCAGGCGGCCACCGACTTCCTCGATCTGGTGCTCGGCCGAGCGGCGACGGGTCGCCTTGAAGCTCGGCTGGCCGACTTGGTTCTCCAACATGAAGTCGCGAACGAACTTGCCCGACTGGATGTCGTCCAGCACCCGCTTCATCTCAGCCTTGGTTTCCGGCGTGATGATGCGCGGGCCGGTGACGTACTCGCCATACTCGGCCGTGTTGCTGATCGAGTAGTTCATGTTGGCGATGCCGCCTTCATACATCAGGTCGACGATCAGCTTCAGCTCGTGCAGGCACTCGAAATAGGCCATTTCCGGCGCGTAGCCGGCTTCCACCAGCACTTCGAAGCCCGCGCGGACCAGTTCGACCGTGCCGCCGCAGAGGACGGCCTGCTCGCCGAACAGGTCGGTTTCGCATTCCTCGCGGAAGTTGGTCTCGATGATGCCCGAGCGACCGCCGCCGATGGCGCTGGCGTAGGCCAGGCCCAGGTCGAGGGCGTTGCCGGTGGCGTTGTGGTGCACCGCGATCAGGCAGGGCACGCCGCCGCCCTTCTGGTACTCGCCGCGCACGGTGTGGCCGGGGCCCTTGGGGGCGACCATCAGCACGTCGATGGTGTCCTTGGGCTCGATCAAGCCGAAATGGACGTTCAGGCCGTGGGCGAACAGCAGGGCCGCGCCGTCGCGGATGTTGGGCGCGATGTCGTTCTTGTAGATGGCGGCCTGATGCTCGTCGGGCGCCAGGATCATCAGCAGGTCGGCCCAGGCCGCGGCTTCCGCCACGGTCATGACCTTCAGGCCTTCACCCTCGGCCTTCTTGGCGGTCGGCGAGCCGGCGCGCAGGGCGACGGCGACGTTGGTGGCGCCCGAGTCCCGAAGGTTGAGGGCATGCGCGTGACCTTGCGAACCATAGCCTACGATCGCGATCTTCTTGTCCAGGATGCGGGCGAGGTCGGCGTCGCGATCATAATAGACGCGCATGTTTTTTCTCCAGGACTTGGTCAATATGGCCACCCCGCGCAACGGCGGAGCGACAAAGGCCGGGCGTTTGAGCGTTTTTTTGCCGTTTCGTCAAGGCGACGACGACAGAACGTTGTGGCCGGAAAGCCTCTGTGGCGACGTTTTAGACGCTAGAGCGTTTCCCCGCCATGGCCAGCCTTGAAGAAGCATCCGAACACGCCCCGACGATCGCTCCCCGGCCGACCGAGGACCGCGCCCTGCGGGTGCTGGTGGTGGCGGGCTCACAGCGACGCCACAACAGCTGCCCGGGCCTGGATTCCAAGGCCCGCGCCCTGATGCTGCGGATGGCCGCTCGCCTGCCCGCCGCGTGGCAGATCGACACGGAGGACCTGGGCAACCAGCACGGCAGGCCGAAGATCCAGGCCTGCAACGCCTGCGTCAGCTCGTCGATGGCGCTCTGCGTCTGGCCCTGCAATTGCTACGGCCCGCGCAGCACCACCCAACCCGACCTGATGTGGGACCTGGACCTCTATGGCCGCCTGGCCCGGGCCGACGCCTGGGCTTTCATCGGCCCCACCAACTGGTACGGCCCTTCCACCAACTTCAAGCTGATGTTCGACCGCCTGGTCTGCGCGGCCGGCGGCAATCCGCGTCCCGACCTGATCGACAAGAAGGACACGCTGAAGGCCCAGGCCCTGGAGCGCTCGCCCCAGTGGCGGCGGCTGACGAGGAACCACCTGGAGGGGCGCACAGCCGCGTTCTTCACCTATTGCGACGGCGGGGCCAACGAGCTCGGCGAGGACGGCCGGCCCCAACTGGTCCAACGCAAGGACTGGTTCGACCCGGGCCAGGAGCCGTACCAGGACGAGCGCCTGGCCTATCAGGGTCTGGTCTGGCAGTGCCGCTACAGCGGGATCGAGGTCCCCGACCGCCTGTGGACCGCCGGCGTGTTCGGCGAGGGCAAGCCCTACGCCGACGACCAGGCCGACGACATGATGGCCGAGACCGACCACGTCGCCGAGTTCGACGCCTGGGTCGATGCCTTCATCACCCACGTGGCGCTCAAGGGGATCGTGGCGACCAAGGAAGACGAGCGGGCGGCGAAGTCGACCACGAACGTCTAGGCGTTGGCCGCCGCGCGCCAGGGAAACAGCGCCCGCAGCCCCGGGTCGCGCAGCCACAGGCCGCCCCACATGAACAGGCCCAGGTAGATCGAGAACAGTTCGTGGCTGAACAGTGGGTTCTCGACCCGAACCTGGGTCGCCATGGCGCCGCCCAGCAGGCCGGTCATCAGGACCGCGCCCAGCACGGCCGTGCGCGGAAACAGGTAGAGCGCGACGAAGGCCAGTTCCATGATCCCGATCATCAGGACGTAGTCGGCCTTCCAGCCCAGCGCCGTCAGGGTTTCGGTCGCGACCGGCATGCCGGCCAGTTTCGGCAGGACCGATGCGCCCAGCATGAACAGGGCGAACAGACCGGTCAGGACGCGTCCCGTCCAGACCATGGGCGAAGCTTTCAACATCGTCGTTTCCTTTCGAAGCCGTCGCGCGGCGGGCAAGGCGTTGCGCCATTGCCCCGAGGACGATCCCGCGGCCCGCGACCCGACAAGTCCCCCTCGAAAAACTTCACCGTCGAAGCTCGGACCGAGATGCCGACGCTGGAAACGACAAAGCCCGGGCGGATCGGCGATCCGCCCGGGCTTCTTCAAGAGGCGGCCAAGCCTACCAGAACAGGTCGTAGTAGACGCTCAGCACCTGGCCGCTCCAGACGTCGACCAGCACGGCGTCGTCCCCGACCCGCACCCACTCGCAGCCGATCGGCGGATACGGCAGGCCGTAGCGCCAGGCGTCCAGATAGTAGGACGAGCCGTACCAGCCGCCCGGCAGGTAGTCGCCGAACGACCAGCGGCGCGCATAGAATCCGCGTGGATAGCGATAGGCCGGGACGCGATAGCGCTGGGTGGCGCGATAGGATGGCCGGTAGCGGCGCTGGTCGTAGCGCTGGCGGTCGTTGTCACGGTCGCGCCAGTGGCCGTCGTGGCCCGGCCGGCCCCAGTCGGGGCGTCCCTGGCCGGGGCGGCCCTGGTCGCCACGTCCGGGACCCCGGTCCCAGCCGCCATTGCGGTCGCCACGATCACCGCGATCGCTCCAGTTCCGGTCGCCGCGGTTCCGGTCGCCGCGATTTTGATCATCGCGGCCTTGGTCACCCCGATTTTGATCGCCGCGGTTCTGGTCGCCACGGTTCTGGTCGCCACGATCCCAACGGCCGTCGCGGCCGCCCCGGTCTTGCCAGCCTTCCCGCGGATTGCGGGGCTGCGGCGCCGGCGCCGGTTGCTGGGGCTGCTGGGCCTCGGGCGCCGGCCGGGCGCCGCCGTTCCAGTCGGGACGACCACCGCGATCGCCCCGGTCGCCGCGTTCCCCGCGCGACTGACGCCAGGCGCCGCGATCGCCGCCGCCCGAAGGCTGCTGTTGCGGTTGAGCCTGGGGCGCCTGAGCCTGGGGCTGCTGCTGTTGCTGTTGTTGCCGCTGACGCCAGCCGCCGCCCTCGGCGCCGCGTTCGCCGCGACGATCCGGGCGGTCCTGCCCGGCGCCGGCGGCTTCCGCCGCGGCCCCGCCCAGCAGCGACAGGATCATCGCCGTCGTGATCAGACGTTTCATGTCTTTCCAAGTGCTCCAAGGGGCCTCGTGCTGACCCCGTCGCTCATCCCTTGTATTGAAGTGTCGGCCTTGCTCCATGAACCTTGTTTGAACGACTCCGCCTATCCAAGATTGTCCAAAAAGGGGGATCCGCCATGACCGCCAGACCACAGGACGTACTGGGCTTCTGGGCCGCCGCCGGTCCCGAAAAATGGTTCGCCAAGTCCGACGCCTTCGACGACGCCATCCGATTGAAGTTCGAGCCCGTCCACCTGGCCGCCGCCCGTGGCAAGTACGACGCCTGGGCCGCCGAGGCGCAGGGCGCCCTGGCGCTGGTGATCCTGCTGGACCAGTTCCCCCGCAACCTCTACCGCGACAGCGGCCACGCCTTCGCCACCGACGGCAAAGCCCGCGCCATCGCCGCCGCCGCGGTGGCCGCCGGCCACGACAAGGCCGTCGCGGCCGAACTGCGGCCTTTCTTTTACCTGCCCTACGAGCACTCCGAATCCCTGGCCGACCAGGAAACCAGCATCGCCCTGTTCGAGGGGCTGCTGAAGGACACCGGCGACGCCGACAGTCTGAAATGGGCCATCGCCCACCGGGACATCATCGCCCGCTTCGGCCGCTTCCCCCACCGAAACAAGGCCCTGGGCCGAAGCACGACGTCGGCCGAGCAGGCTTTCCTGGACGAAGGCGGCTTCGCGGGCTGACGCGAGCTTGGCCGCGCCCTTCGCGCAAGCTAAGGTTGGCGCTCGAAGTCTGGGATTACTGGAGCACATCATGAAACTGCTATCGGGCCTGCTCACGGCCGGCCTCACGCTGTCGATCCTCGCGCCGAGCCTGGCCTTAGCCCAGGCCAAACCGAGCAACGCCCAGAAGCTCCAGACCCAGGCCGTCGCCGAGATCCCCCACTGCGCCCGCAAGCTGGGCACCCTGTCGATCATGGACGGCGACGATACGCGCGGCTGGATGCAGTACAATCTGGCCTCGCCGCAGAAGCTGCTGAAGGCCATGGTCCAGAAGTCGGGCTGCTTCAATCTGGTCGACCGCGGCGCGGGGCTCAACGCCGCCCAGATCGAGCGCAACATCGGCGGCAATCTGGGCCTGCAGCGTGGCTCCAACGTCGGCCAGGGGCAGGTCAAGGCCGCCGACTACGTCCTGGTGGCCGAGGTCCAGGCCAGCGACGGCAACGCCGGCGGCGGCGCGGTGGCCGGCGCCATCGGCGGCCTGATCGGCGGTCGCGTCGGCGGCCTGGTCGGCGGCATCAAGACCAAGAAGCTGGAAGCCAACACCGTCCTGTCGCTGACCAACGTGCGCACCACCGAGACGGTGGCCGTTCAGGAGGGCTACGCGGCCAAGAACGACATCGGCTGGGGCGCGGGCGGCGGCTGGGGCTTCGGCGGCGCTGTCGGCGGCGGCTACGAGGACACCGAGATCGGCCGGATCATCACCCTGTCGTTCATCAACAGCTACACCAAGCTGGTCACCGACCTGGGCTTGCTGTCGACGACGACCACGGCCGCGGCGGACGCGCCGTCCAAGACCTTCGTGGCCACGCGCGTGACCAACATGCGCGCCACGGCCGCGGCCGGCGGCAAGCTGATCCGCGCCCTGCCCGCCGGCGCCATCGTCTACCCCACCGGGACCAAGAACGGCCTGTGGTGGGAAGTGGCCGACGAGAACGACAATGTCGGCTGGGTGCTGAACACCGGCCTGGAGCCGGCGCGGTAGGCCAGCGAACGACCCGCGACAAGACGCCCCGCCCGAGTCCTCGAGCGGGGCGTTTTTGTGATTGGCCATCCCGACGATTCGCGTAGGACAGTGGCCCCATGAACGCCCACGCGCCCGTCCACGCCGATCCCGCCGCCGCCAACCATCCCGAGCGGCAATACCTGAACCTGCTCGCTGACATCCTCGCGAACGGCGTCCAGCGCGGCGACCGCACCGGCACCGGCACCCTGGGCGTGTTCGGCCGGCAGATCCGCTTCGACCTGTCGAAGGGCTTCCCGGTCCTGACCACCAAGAAGCTGCACCTGCGCTCGATCATCGTCGAGCTGCTGTGGTTCCTGCGCGGCGACACCAACGTGAAGTACCTGCAGGACAACGGCTGCAAGATCTGGGACGAGTGGGCCGACGAGAACGGCGACCTGGGGCCCGTCTACGGCAAGCAATGGCGCTCGTGGGCCGCGCCGAACGGCCAGTCCATCGACCAGATCGCCAACCTCGTCGAGGGCCTGAAGACCAATCCCAACAGCCGCCGCCACATCGTCAGCGCCTGGAACCCGGCCGATGTCGAGGACATGGCCCTGCCGCCCTGCCACTGCCTGTTCCAGTTCTTCGTCGCCGATGGAAAACTGAGCTGCCAGCTCTACCAGCGCAGCGCCGACGTCTTCCTGGGCGTGCCGTTCAACATCGCTTCCTACGCCCTGCTGACCATGATGGTCGCCCAGGTGGTGGGGCTGGAGCCCGGCGAGTTCGTCCACACCTTCGGCGACGCCCACCTTTACCTCAACCACCTGGACCAGGCCCGCGAGCAGATTCAGCGCGAGCCCAAGCCCTTCCCCACCCTGAAGATGGCCGACAAGCGCGACCTGTTCACCTTCGAATACGAGGACTTCCAGTTGGAAGGCTACGAGGCCCACCCGCACATCAAGGCCGCGGTCGCGGTTTGACCTGGGCTACCGACCGGCTCGACCAGATCAAGGGCGGCGAGGTTGTTTTCCCGCCCGTCGTCCAGACCCTGAGGCTCGGCGGCCTGGACGACTGGGGCGAGGGCTGGGTCCGCAAGACCTGGACGCCGGCCCCGGAGCTGCTCAACAGCGACGGCTCGCTGTTCGGCGGCTACATCGCCGCCTTGGCCGACCAAATCCTGGCCTTCACGGCCATGACCGTCGCCCCCGCCGACGCGATGTTCCGCACCAGCAACCTGAAGATCGACTTCATCCGTGTGGGTAAGGCCGAGGTTCTGGCGATCGAAGGCCGGGTGGTCGCCCGGACCAGGGGCATGATCCATGTCGAGGCCGACTTCCGCCGTCCCGACGGCGAACTGATCGCCCGGGCCGGCGCCCAGCAGATTGTCGTCCCTTTCGGCGGCTGAACCGTCCGCCGGCGTCGCAAATCCGACAGAGCGGTGGCCGCAGCGCCCGACGCAGGGTAAACTTGTCCCATGTCCGTTATCCTGACCGTCGGCCCAGTGGCTCGCTCCCTCAACGGCGTCATCGGCCGGGACAACGACCTGCCATGGCGGCTGAAATCCGACTTGGCGATCTTCAAGGCCTGTACGATGGGCAAGCCGGTGATCATGGGACGCAAGACCTGGGACAGCCTGCCGCGCAAGCCCCTGCCGGGGCGGATGAACATCGTGCTGTCGCGCGACGGTTCGTTCGAGCCGCCCCAGGCCGTGGTCTGCGAGAGCTTCCTGGAGGCCGTGCAGATGGCCAAGGAACAGGCGGCCGAGGACGGCGTCGATGAAGTCTGCGTGATCGGCGGCCGCGCCCTGTTCGAGACCGCCCTGCCCAAGGCCAAGCGGCTGTACCTGACCGAGGTCCAGGCCGAGGTTCAGGGCGACGTCAGCTTTCCCGCCTTCGACGAGGCGGCCTGGACCGAGGTGCGTCGCGAGGAGCATCCCGCCGGTCCTGACGACGACCACGCCTTTGTCTTCCGTGTCCTGGAGCGTCGATGATGACCGCCCGTCCCCGCGCCATGACCGGCCTTCTCTGCAGCCTCGCCCTTTCCGTGGGCATGGCCGACGCCGCCAGGGCCGACATCGGCCTGGGCCAGGGCGACAGCCTGGCGCGGGCGGCGGCCACCGACGTGGTGGTGTTCAACGTGGTCAGGGTGCGGCCGCTGGACGGCGGCGAGGTCGCCAGTTGCCGGGTGTTCGGCCGAGCCATCCGGGCCGAGCGGGGCAAGCGCTTCAGGCCGCGCCAATCGGTGCGCCTCATTGTCCCCTGCGCGACCCAGGGCGCGGACGCCTCGGACGCCACGCCCAAGTGGGTGGACCGCGAGGCCCTGGTGCGCTCGGCCCACGGCCGCGCCTTCCTGGGCAGTGACGGCGGCCTGATCGCCTACGAGCTCTACGATCTGAACTGAAGCGCCGTGCGTCCTTCGAGGCCCCCTTCGCGGGCGCCTCAGGAAGAGGACGTCCGTTGCACTGAATTCCTCATCCTGAGGTGCGAGCCGTAGGCGAGCCTCGAAGGACGCAAGGCGCTTGCCGCGCCGTTCAAACGCCCGTTTACTCCCACAACCCGCCCGCGAGAGGCGCAGATGCCGGGAGAGACGCATGGAACTGGAACTCCTCGCCGAGGGTCTGCAATTCCCTGAGGGCCCGATCGCCATGGTCGACGGCTCGGTGATCCTCGTCGAGATGCAGGGCCAGGTCCTGACCCGGGTGCGTTCCGACGGGGGCAAGGAGACGGTGGCCGAGGTCCCCGGCGGCCCCAACGGCGCGGCCATCGGTCCGGATGGCGCGATCTATGTCGCCAACAACGGCGGCAGCTTCCAGTTCATCGACATCGGCGGCCTCAACGTGCCCGGCCCCACCCCGCCCACGCACACGGGCGGCTCGATCCAGCGGGTCGATCTGGCGACGGGCGCGGTGACCACCCTCTACACCGAATGCGACGGCAAACGGCTGGTGGGCCCCAACGACCTGGTCTTCGATCGGCAGGGCGGCTTCTGGTTCACCGACCACGGCTGCAGCACGCCAGACGGCCGGAAATACGGCGCGCTCTACTACGCCCTGCCCGATGGCTCGAAGATCACCCGCTGGCGTGACCACCTCATCTCGCCCAACGGCGTGGGCCTTTCGCCCGACGAGAAGACCGTCTACATGGCCGACACCCTGCTGGGCCGGCTGTGGTCGTTCGACGTGGTCGAGCCCGGCGTGCTGGCCGATCCCGCGCCGCTGCAGCCGGGAAACGTGATCTGCAACCTGCCGGGCTACCAGCTGCTGGACAGCCTGGCGGTCGAGGCCGACGGCAGGGTCTGCGTGGCGACGATCATCAACGGCGGCGTCACCGCCTTCTCGCCCGATGGGACGACCGAGCACTACGCCGTGCCCGACGTGATCGTGACCAATATCTGCTTCGGTGGAACCGACATGCGCGACGCCTGGATCACCGCTTCGGGGACCGGCAAGCTATACAAGGCCCGATGGCCCCGGCCGGGATTGAAACTGAACTTCAAGGCGTGAAGCCGTCTTTTGTGACCGGAATTCACAAGTCCAGGTTCTGGCCTTGATTTAGTTTCGGGCCGCGGCGGGCCCATTTTTGGCTCCCCGACCATGGAGCCCGGCGATGGACCTCAAACTGAACGACAAGACCGCCCTGGTGACCGGCTCGACGGCCGGCATCGGCCTGGAGATCGCCCGCGCCCTCGCCGTGGAGGGCGCCAAGGTGTTCGTCACCGGCCGGGCCCAGGACAGGCTGGACGCGGCGGTCGCGGACATCCGGGCCTCCGGCGGCGAGAAGATCGAAGGCGTATTGGCCGACGCCGCCACCGCCGACGGCGCGGCCGCGATCCTGGAGGCGGTTCCAGCCGTCGACATCCTGGTCAACAACCTGGGCATCTATGAGATGAAGGCCTTCGTCGACATTTCGGACGAGGACTGGCTGCATCTGTTCGAGGTCAATGTGATGAGCGGCGTGCGGCTGTCGCGCGGCTACTTCCCCGGCATGCTGGAGCGCGACTGGGGCCGGGTGATCTTCATCTCCAGCGAGTCCGGCCTCGCGATCCCTGGCGAGATGGTCCACTACGGCATGACCAAGAGCGCCCAGCTGGCGGTCGCGCGCGGCATGGCCCAGCAGACCAAGGGCACGGGCGTGACGGTCAATTCGGTCCTGCCCGGTCCGACCCGCGCGGCAGCCATCGCCGACTTCCTAAAGAGCGTGTCCAGCAATCCGGACGCCTCGCCCGAGGAGCACGAGGCCGAGTTCTTCACCAAGCACCGCTCGTCGTCCCTGCTGCAACGGATGATCGAACCGCAGGAGATCGCCAGCCTGGTCGCCTATGTCGCCAGCCCGCTTTCGGCGGCCACCAACGGCGCTTCGCTGAAGGCCGAGGGCGGACTGGTCACGACGATCGCTTAGCTATTTGTCCCTTCCCTCCCCACGAGAGGGAGGGAAAACTTTGTTCTAGTACAGCACCCCCAGCGCCGAGCGCTCGAAGCTCTTCAACTCGTCCTCGCGGCCGTCGCGGATCTTCACCACCCACTCGGGATCCTGCAGGATGGCGCGACCGACGCCGACGAGGTCGAACTCGTCGCGCTCCAGGCGCTCAAGCAGGCCGTCGATCGAGGCGGGCTGGCTGCCTTCGCCGCCGAACGCCGCGATGAACTCGCCCGACAGGCCCACCGAGCCGACGGTGATGGTCGGGGCGCCGGTGAGCTTCTTGGCCCAGCCCGCGAAGTTCAGGTCGCTGCCCTCGAACTCCGGCTCCCAGAACCGGCGTTGCGAACAGTGGAAGATGTCGGCGCCGGCGTCGGCCAGGGGCTGCAGCCAGGCTTCCAGCAGCTGGGGGGTCTCGGCGTTTTTGACCGCGTAGTCCTGCTGCTTCCACTGCGACAGACGGATGATCACCGGATAGTCGGGGCCGACGGCGGCGCGGACGGCCTTGAGGATCTCGGCGGCGAACTTGCTGCGCTCGGCGATGCCAGGACCGCCGAAGGCGTCGCCGCGCACATTGGTGCCGTTCCAGAAAAACTGGTCGATCAGGTAGCCATGGGCGCCATGTAGCTCGACGGCGTCGAAGCCGAGGGCCTTGGCGTTGGCGGCGGCGCTGGCGAAGGCGGCGATGGTGTCGGCCACCTCCTCATCTGTCATCGGCTCGGTAAAGGGATTGCCGCCGGGCTTGGACAGGCCCGAGGGGCTATCGATCTTGCCCAGCACGTCCTTGCCCTTGGCCGAACCCACGTGCCACAGTTGCGGGGCGATCAGGCCGCCGGCCGCGTGGACCTCGTCGACCACCTTCTTCCAGGCCGCCAGCTCCTTCTCGCCATGGAAGCGCGGGATGTTGGCGTCGTTCAGCGAGGCCGGCCGGGCCACCCCGGTGCCTTCGGTGACGATCAACCCGACCTGGTTCTCGGCGCGCCGACGGTAATAGGCGGCGACCTCGTCAGTGGCCACGCCGCCGGGCGAGAACGACCGGGTCATGGGGGCCATCACCACCCGGTTCGGCAGCTTCAGCGACTTGAATTCGAACGGCTTGAACAGGGCGTCGAGGGCCATGGGCGGCTCCGAAAGGGCTAGGTTAGCAGCGGTTATAAGGGTGGGTTGCGTTTAAAGACGATAGAGAAAAACTAAGGCCCTCCCCCTGTGGGGGAGGTGATCGCGAAGCGATCGGTGGGGGGAGCTCTTGGATCGCGATCCAGGTCGTGGCAGCCTGCCGATCACTCCCCCTCCGTCGGCTGCGCCGACACCTCCCCCACAGGGGGAGGACCGACATGGCCGACCCTCACAAACCCAACACCAGCTTGGTGATGATGTTCTTCTGGATCTCGCTGGACCCCGCATAGATCGTGGTCTTGCGGTAGTTGAAGTAGGACGGGGCGACGGGGCCGGCATGGTCCGGACCCGCGCGGCCGTCATTGGTCGTCGCCCAGGTGTCGCGCACGAACGGCGCGGCGTAGGTCCCCACCGCCTCGAGGGCCAGTTCGGTGATCGCCTGCTGGGTTTCCGATCCGGCCAGCTTCAGCATCGACGAGGCCGGCCCCACCGCCTTGCCGGCCCCGCGCCCGGAAAACACCCGCAGCTCGGTGGCGTTCAGCGACTCCACGGCGATCTCCAGCTCGGCGATCCGGGCGCGGAAATCGGGATCGTCGATCAGCGCCCCGCCGGCATCGGATCGCTCCAGGGCCGCGATCTTCTTGACCTTGCGCAGCATGTGCATCAGCCCGGGCGCATAGGCGTTGCCGCGCTCGAACTCCAGCAGGTACTTGGCGTAGGTCCAGCCCTTGTTCTCCTCGCCGATGCGATTGGCGACCGGCACGCGGACATTGTCGAAGAAGACCTGGTTGATCTCCTGCTCGCCCTCGGCCGGACCGTCCAGGGTGGGCAGCGGCTTGATCTGGATGCCCGGCAGGGTCATCGGCAGCAGCAGGAAGCTGATGCCCTCCTGCGGCTTGCCCGCGCTCGAAGTGCGCACCAGGCAGAACATCCAGTCGGCCCACTGGGCGTGGGTGGTCCAGATCTTCGAGCCGTTCAGCACGTAGTCGTCGCCGTCCCGCTCGACTTTCATCTGCAGGCTGGCCAGGTCCGAGCCCGAACCGGGTTCGGAATAGCCCTGGCACCACCAGGTGTCGGACGACAGGATCGGCGGCAGGTGCTGGGCCTTCTGCTCGGGCGTGCCGAAGGCCATGACCACCGGCGCGCACATCTTCAGCCCCATCGGAGAGGGATGCGGCGTGCCGGCCAGCGACATCTCCATGTTGAAGATGTAGCGCTGCGACGGCGTGAAGCCCGCCCCGCCCAGCTCGACTGGCCAGTCCGGCGCGACCCAGCCGCGCTCGAACAGTTTCTTCTGCCACTTCACCTGACCGGCCTTGTCCAGGTAGCCGTTCTTCGACTGCGCCATCTTGCGGCGCAGGTCGTCGTCATAGGCCGTGGCGATCCAGTCGCGGACTTCGCGCTGGAAGGCCAGATCCTCGGGCGAGAAGGCGAGATCCAAGGCCCCTACTCCACCGCGTCGAGATATTCGATCTCGGGCCGGTCGGCCATGAGCGGCCCCATGGCCGCGCCGGCGGCCTTGAAATAATCGGTCCCGCCGTGATGCTTAAGGGCGTTCTGTGAGGCGTAGAGCTCCAGCACCTTGTAGGTTCCGGCCTCGGTCCGGCTGCGAGTCAGCTGATAGACGAGGCAGCCCGGCTCGTTGGCTTTCACCCTGTTCTGCAGGTCGAGGAAGACCTTTTCGAAGTCCGCCGTCTTGTCCGGCTGCACCTTCAGCACCGCCACCACGCCGATCATGTCGTCCTCCCGAGGCCTTGCCGGCCAAACACTTGTTTGAACGCAGTGTCGGGGAAGCGGCGGCGAAGGGCAAGGGGCTTGCTGAGCTTGGTCGCCAGGGCGGAGCTAACGGGCCCACGGGATCGGCGCCGGTCGACTCGCCAGACGTCGGCTTTCGGCGCTGGCCTGCTGGACCGCGATGATATGCCTGGGTTCGAAAGGCAGTTCGCTGCCTTCCCAAAATTCACTGTTCTGCTGGATCGCCGATGGTTCGTTGTCGAGCATGCCGAGATAGCCGCCTGGCGTTCGCTCCCGCACGATGACCCACATTCGTTCGAAAGCCTCGGGCTCCTCGGCGCTGTCGACGGCGATTCTGAAGATCAGCTTGGCGAAGTCGCCGGGCTGAAGGATCTGGCGCACCGCCAAGTCTGGAATGGGAAACGTCGCCGGCGCACGGCGATGATAGTCTTCGCCGTCTTCGAGGCTCCAGCCGTCAACGCTGAAATCAGGTTGTCGCATGGAACTCTAGACGGCGGCGCGAGATCAGCGCCGCTCGTTCCAGCCATAGGCCACCCACGAATGGCCGCCCATGTGACGGGCCTCGATCAGGCCGGGGTCGCCGCTGGCAGCGGCGGCGGGCGCGTGGCGGCCACGGAACGCGAAGGCGGCGAGGCCGAGCAAGGCGGTGGCCATAAAGCCGATCACCACCAGGGTGGCGGCGAACACCACCGCGATCACCGCGGCGGCGGCGACGGCGATCGAGGTCGCCACGGCGCCGGCGAGCGTCACCAGGCTGCGCCAAGCGATACCGGTAGCCTTGCCTGTCTCCATGGTCGTCCTCGCAGGCGTGCCCCGCCTTATGAATCAAGATGGGGCGCCAGTCCTGAACGTCAACTGAACACCCGGCGGATCGTTCCGTAAAATGAATTCGGCGCTAACCATGGCGAATTGTCGGCCTTGGGCGAGCCGCGCGACGCCCTAGTTGGCGCCGAGACCCGCCAATTCGCGCCGTTCGCGCATCACCGTGCTGAAGGCCGCGTTGATCGCCGCCGACTTGGCCTCGGCCACCTCGATGAACTCCAGCGGCAAGCCGCGGGCCCGGGCGCGGTCGGGGTGAGCCTCCGACATCGCCGCGCGCCAGGCCGAGTGCACCACCGCGTCGTCGGCGTCGGCCGGCACGTCGAGGATGCGATAGGGGTCGTCCGGGCCCGTGCCGACGTGGGTGGCCGTCAGGCGGCGGAACGAGAGCGGCGACATGCCGAACAGGTCGGCCACCCGTTCCAGATAGCTCAGTTCGTCCTGAGTCACCGCCCCGTCGGCCTTGGCGATGTGGAACAGGCCGTCCAGTACGTCCTCGAGGATCTGCGGGCAGGTGCGGTAGCGCTTGGCCAGCCGCTTGGCGTAGCTCTCGAAGCCATGCGTCGTTTGGCGGGCCAGGTCGTACAGGCGGTGGATATTGTTCTCTGACTCGGGGGCCGGGTGGAACACCTCGGCGAAGGCGGCGTATTCGTCGCCGTCGGCCGAGCCGTCGGCCTTGGCCAGCTTCGCGCCCAGCGCCGTGACCGCGGTCGAGAAGGCCGGGTCCTGACCAGGCAGACCCGGCGGACACTCCTGGCACTCGGCCATGTCCAGCCGGCGCGCGGCGAGAGTTGCGATGTTACGCCAGAAGGTCATGCCGTGACGAAAGTCCAGAAGCGTGGCGGAGTGATGACGGCGGACACGTCCCCCGCCTCTCAACGGATCACGCTCCCGTTTTGCCTTCTAGCACAAAAACGCCATGTCCCCACCCGCTGCTTGCTGCGGCGCACATTGAAACTTTGTAACGTGCAGAGACCGTTGCGACTCACGCGACGCTTGGCCACGCACAGGAATCTTTGCCGCAAGCGGGAGCGCTTTCGCCGATCCAACCGTTATGGCGACGCTTGGTCGACCGCGGTGCAAAACATCCGGCGCCACGTTCTGGTCTCAAACGGGCCGGAAATGCTCTATTCGAACGCGACCGACTCTCTGAGCGACGCCCTACAAGAGGACCTCCGCCCGCATGGCGACCGCCTTCCTTCTCGCCCTGGCCCTGATCGCCCAGGACGCTCCGGTGTCCACCGCGCCGACCGCTTCGGCTCCCCCGCCCCGCACCCAGCCCGCCGCGACTGCCCCGACCGACGACTACGGCTATGTCGGCTGGTGCTACGGCGCGCTGGGCGGTTATGTCGAGCTGTACGACAAGGTGATGCCGGAGGTGACCCGCATCGAGAAGACCTTCCCCGGCCCCGACGGCTTCAACGCGGCCATGAAGGAATATCCGGCGATGCGCGCCCAGGCCAAGAAGGACCTGGCGACCTATCGCTCGGCGATCGTCGCGGCTGAGAAGGCCAGCCCCCGCCCGATTTCGGAATATGGCGCGGCGGCGATCAAGAAGGGCCACTCGGTCTGGACCGGCGCCGACCAGATCGACAAGGCCCGCCTGGCCCAGGTGTGGATGAGCTGGAGCCCGCCCAGCGACTGCGACACCCGCGCCAAGACGCTTGAGACCAAGTCCAACCTGTTCGGCCAGGCCCTGAACTACAACGTCAAGAAGGACGCCGCGCCCCCCGTTGAGGAGACCAAGGCTCCGGAGCCCGCGCCCACCGCCGCCGAAACCGCCGCGCCCGCGAGCGAACCCGAAGCGCCTCCGCCGTCGGTCGCGGAAGCTGCGCCGGCCGAGACTCCTGCAGCCCCGGCTCCGGTCGCAACGCCGGCCGTGGCGAAGCCTACGACCAAGCCAGCCGCCAAGAAGACCGCGACCGCTTTGCCGCCGATCGGCGCCAAGCCCGCCGCCATGCCGATCGCCGCCAAGGGCGAGATCATCATCGACCCGAACGATCCCAAGCCCTGCGCCGGCAGCCTGGTCCCGGCCAAGCGCGGCGGCAAGAACGTGCTGATCTGCAAGGCGGACTGAAGCGGATCGACATTCAAGGCACCGCGTGGTCCTCGTCCTTCGACAAGCTCAGGATGAGGACCAGGCTCGACGGCAAGAAAACCTCATCCTCAGCCTGTCGAAGGACAAGGTTCCTGATCCCGGAACCGAAGGTCGATCCGCCCCGATCGCCTCTACGCCGGCGGCAGCAATCCTGTCGTCGCCACGCCCTTGAACCATCCGTACGACGTCTTGGGCGTCCGCACCCCGGTCGCGCGGTCCATGGCCACCAGGCCGAACTTCGCTGTGTAGCCGATGTCCCATTCCCAGTTGTCGATCAGGGTCCAGGTGAAATAGCCGCCGACCTGCGACCCGGCCTCCATGGCGCTCTTCACCGCCTCCAGGTGGCGGCGGAGGTACTGACAGCGGAAGCCGTCGTCGATCACCGCCGGACCATCGCCGAACGCGTCCGAGCAGCCGTTCTCGGTGATCAGCACCGGCGGATTGCCATAGTCGCGGCGCACCATCTCCAGCACCTCGGCCAGGCCTGACGGATCGATCTGCCGGCCGAAGGCGTCCAGCTCGGCGCCCCTCGGCGGCGACCCGACCGCGATGTGGCTGGGACTGGCCATGTCCAGCTTCACATAGGCGGGGGCGTAGTAGTTGACCCCCAGAAAGTCGATCGGCTGGCGGATAAGCTTCAGGTCCCCGTCGCGGACGTGGCCCTCGAGGAACTCGTCCATCAGCGCCGGGTAGGTCCCCTTCAGCAGCGGATCTAGCCAGGCTCGGTTCCACAGAGCGTCCAGGCCGTCGGCGGCGGGGCGATTCCAGAACGCCAGCGGCCCGCCCGACGCGCGGCACGGCTGTAGCGCCTGGGTCGTGCCGATCCGCAGGTCGCCGCCCCCGGCGCGCAGGGCCTGGATCGCCAGGCCTTGACCCAGGTTCATGTGGTGGGTGGTCGGCCCCAGCAGGGCGATGTCCTTCAGCCCCGGCGCCTGCTCGCCCAGCACATGGCCGAACACCGCGTGCACGGCCGGCTCGTTCAGGGTGATGACATGCTTGAGCCGGTCGCCCAGCCGTCCGGCCACGGCCGCGGCGTATTCGGCGAAGCTCTTGGCGGTGTCGCGCGCGCTCCAGCCGCCTTTGTCCTGCAGGGCCTGGGGCAGGTCCCAGTGGAACAGGGTGGCGTAGGGCGTGACCCCCTTGGCGAGGCAAGCGTCGACCAGGCGCTCGTAATGGTCCAGACCCGCGGCGTTGACCGTCCCCGCCCCGGTGGGCAGCACCCGCGACCAGGCGATCGAGAACCGGAAGGCCTTCAGGCCCGCCCCGGCGATCAGGTCGACGTCCTCGGCGTAACGCCGATAGCTGTCGGTCGCGACGTCGGCGTTCGAGCCGTCCTTGATCCGGCCCGGCTGCCTTTCGAAGGTGTCCCAGATGCTTGGTCCGCGGCCGTCGGCGACGGGCGAGCCCTCGGTCTGGAAGGCCGCCGTCGCCACGCCCCAGACGAAGTCCTTAGGGAACTGACGCGATCGGATCGTCGCCTCCGTCGGTCCGACGCGGTCGCAGCCGCCCAGGCCCAGACTGGCCATGCCCCCCGCCGCGAGCGCGCCCAGCGCCCTCCGGCTGATGCCGTTGTCCACCTTCGCCCCCTGCCCCACCGGAGGTCGAGCGCCTCCGTGCAAGGTCAGGATGAACGCAAAGCGCGAGCTTTGGCTAGGGGGCTCGGCGCATCCGGCCTTCCGCCCCCCAGCGAATGCCGGGACCTAGATGGACTAGCTGTGAGGCCGACGCCGCGAGCGCGGAGCTCTTCCGATCAGCCATGCCGTCAAGGGATCTGGGTCCCGGCATTCGCCGGGATGAGTAGGATTTGAGGGAGCTCAGGTTGTCCGCTTGCCCTTCACGTAAGCGTCGATCACGCCCTCCAACTGGGTCAGCGGGACGTTGCCGCCCATCACCACCGCATCGTCGAAGGTGCGCAGGTCGAAGCGCGGCCCCAGCGCGGCCTGGGCCTTGCTCCGCAAGCGCACGATCTCGCTGTGGCCGACCTTGTAGCCGCAGGCCTGGCCCGGCCAGGCGCAGTAGCGGTCGACCTCGCCCTGCACTTCCTGGCGGGTCGAGCCGTTGGTGGTCACGAACCAGTCGATCGCCTGGTCGCGGGTCCAGCGCTTGGCGTGAATGCCGGTGTCGACCACCAGGCGGCAGGCGCGGAAGGCGATGGACTGCAGGTAGCCCAGCTGGCCCAGCGGATCGCCGTCATAGACGCCCAGCTCGTCGGCCAGTTGTTCCGCGTAGAGGGCCCAGCCCTCCGAATAGGCGTTGAAGGCCAGCAGCGAGCGGACCAGCGGCAGCTTGTAGGTGTACTCGCCCTGCCAGATGTGGCCGGGCAGGCCCTCGTGATAGGTCAGGGTCGGCAGGCCGTAGCGCGGCCACATGCCCGTGTCGCGCAGGTTGATGTAGTAGTTGCCGGGAACCGTGCCGTCGATCGAGCCCGCCGCCGCATAGCCGCCGGGCGCGCCGTCCTGGATCTCGACCGGCACGCGCTTGATGACCAGGTTGCCTGGAACCATCGTGGCGAAGGCGCGTGGCAGGCGGGTGCGGATGTCGGCCACCCGGCCGTTCAGATAGGCCAGGATCTGGGCCCGGCCCTCGTCGGTGTTGGGGAACAGGTTCTTGGGGTCCTCGCCCAGGGCCTTCATCCGTGCGCCGACGCTGCCCTGGGTCAGGCCCTGGGCCTTCAGCAGGGTGTCCATGCGCGCGAACAGCGCCTTCAGCTGCTCTTTGCCCATCTGGTGGACCTCGTCGGGCGTCAGGCGGCTGGTGGTGCCGGCCCGCAGCGCCCAGGCGTAATAGGCGCCGCCGTCCGGCAGCTTCCACGCCCCCGCGTCGGCGGTCGCCTTGGCGCGATGGGCGGCCAGTTCGGCGATCTGGCGGTCCATGGCCGGGGCGATCTTGCCCTCTACGATGGCGGCGGCGCGGCGCGCGTGGTCGCCCGGGACGTCCTTGGCCTTGCGGGCCAGCGAGGTGACCAAGCCCCAATCGGCGACGGGCTGGGCGCGGGCGCCCTTCTGTTGCTTCAGGGTCTTGTCCAGCAAGAAGTCGGGGGCGACCACACCCAATGCGCCGTCATGCCTCAGGCGCGCCGTCTCACCGTCCAACTGGACGGCGTAGAGCTCCAGACGGTGGAGGTAGGACTCGACGTCGGCGGCGTTGGCCACCGCGTGCTGGCTGTCGAGAAAGTCGGGCGTCTCGACGAACGCCCCGGTGTTCTGGGCCACCACATAGGGCGCGTTGCGATAGGACCACTGCGAAGACAGGCCGATGGCGTCGCCATAGGGGAAATCGAACCCCTCGACGGCCAGTTCGTGGGCGGTCTGGACGACGCCGAGGTCGAGGGCGGCCGCCGGGCTCAGCCCCTTGCGGTCGACCGCCTTCATCCGGGCGACGCGGGCCCTGGCGGCGGCGGCCAGCCTGCCCCGGCCCGCCAGCGAACGGTCGGTCAGGCTGGACTTCAGGGCCGCGCGCCTGTCCTTGTCCAGCCCCAGGGCCGAAGCGTTCTCCGGATATTCCCGCATCAGATCCTCGGCGACCCGGGCCAGCAGGGCCTCGGCGGCGGCGTCACCGGGGGCGGCGGCGGCCAGGGCTGGGCCGCCCGCCGCAGCGGCGGCCGCACCGAGCGCTAGAACATCACGTCGATTGAGCTGACTCACGCTGGATCTCCCCGAGGTGGGAAGAGTCCTAGCGCGGTTTCCCTCTCCCGCAAGGGGAGAGGGATCGATGCGTCTAGGCCGCCAACTTCAGAATCTCGCCCTGAGCCGCCTCCAGCGATTTGCCGCGGGCTTCTTCGCCCAGGGCCACGCCCTCGGCGCGGATGAAACGCAGGTCGGTGACGCCCAGGAAGCCGAACAGACCCTTCAGATAGGTCTCCTGATGGTCGAGGCCGACGGTCGGGGCGCCCTCGCCGTAATAACCGCCACGCGACGAGGCGAAGCGCGGCGGGTAATTGTTCACCGCGACCCGACGGACCAGGGCTATCGATCGGTTCGGTCGTTCGACGCCGACATGGAGCTGGCGGCGCTGCTGGCGCCGGAACTGGCGATGAGGCTGACCAGCTTGCTGGACTAGGCTGGTCGAGCCTCAAGGCCGCCCCGGACAGGGCAAGCCCAGGCGCCCGACCAAACCTCGGCGCACCGACTTCACGCCTTGCGGACACCCGCCCCCCGCGTGGGCTTCGTCCTGATCTGAACGGCGCCGGCGTCCGAGTTTCGGATTTCGAAAAGGCCGACCTTGGTCACGAGGTCGCTCAGCTTGGCCTGACCATAGGTTCGCGGATCGAAATCGGGCGCGAGGATCGCAAGTTGCTGGCCGACCCGGCCCAAGGGCGTCCAGCCGCCCCCCTCGTCCACATCCAACTGGGCCAGGGCCGTTCGGATCAGGGGGACCGCCGCGGTCGGCGACTGACGCGCCGAGACGAGCGTGGTGGACGCGTGGTCGGGCGATACCGGCGCCAGAGTTTCGGGCAGCAGGTTCTCGGTATAGACGAACCGGCTGCAGGCCTGCCGGAAGCTCTCCGGGGTCTTGCGTTCCCCAAAGCCGTAGACGTCGACGCCCTGCTCGCGAATGCGAGCCGCCAACCTGGTGAAGTCGCTGTCTGACGACACCAGGCAGAACCCGTCGAAGCGGGCCCCGTGCAGCAGGTCCATGGCGTCGATCACCAGGGCGATGTCCGAGGCGTTCTTGCCCGGCGTATGGGCGAAGTTCTGGTAGGGCATGATCGCGTGGACGGACAGCAGGTCCGTCCATCCCTTCAGGCGCGGGCTCGAGAAGTCGCCATAGATCCGTCGGAGGCTGGCTTCCCCGATCTTGGCGATTTCCTGGAACAGCCCCGGCGCGATGCGGGGAGACGCGTTGTCCGCGTCGATGAGCACGGCAAGGCGAGGAGCGCGCTGGTCAGCCATGGCGCCGACGTTACCTCAAAGTGAGGCATAGGACACCCGGAGGTCGCGTGGCGTCGCTCGCGCGGCGCCCGCGGCCAGCGTTAGCGTTTTATGGCCCTAAGCCGCCTCCCCCCGCGCCCGCGCCGCCGGATCGTAGTTGAGGATCGGCGACAGCCATTTCTCAGCCAGGGCCACGTCCCAGCCCTTGCGGCGGGCATAGTCCTCGACCTGGTCGAGATCGACCTTGCCGACCCCGAAATAGTGGCTCTGCGGATGACTGAAATAGAAGCCTGAGACCGCCGCGCCGGGGCTCATGGCGTAGCTCTCGGTCAGGATCATGCCGGTGGCCGCCTCGGCGTCCAGCAGCTTGAACAGCGTGCCCTTTTCGGTGTGGTCGGGCTGGGCCGGATAGCCGGGGGCCGGGCGGATGCCCTGGTACTTCTCGGCGATCATCACGTCGACGTCACGCGACTCGTCCGGCGCATAGCCCCATAGTTCGACGCGGGCCTTGTAGTGCAGCCACTCGGCAAAGGCCTCGGCCAGGCGGTCGGCCAGGGCCGAGGCCATGATGGCGCTGTAGTCGTCGCCGGCGTCCTTGAAGCGCTTGACGATCTCGTCCTCGCCATGGCCGGCGGTGACGGCGAAGCCCCCTATGTAGTCGGGCCCTTGGCCGACCGGCGCGACGAAGTCGGCCAGGGCCAGGTTGGCCTTGCCCTCGGACTTGTCCATCTGCTGGCGCAGGGTGAACAGACGCGCCAGCTCGGTCGAGCGGCTTTCGTCGGTGTAAAGGACGATGTCGTCGCCATCGGCCTGGGCCGGCCAGAAGCCGACCACGCCCTTGGCCTCGAACCACGTCTCGGCCACCACCTTGTCGAGCATGGCGCGAGCGTCGCGATAGAGATCTGTCGCGGCCTCGCCGACCACGTCGTCTTCCAGGATCTGCGGGAAACGGCCGATCAGCTCCCAGCTGGCGAAGAACGGCGACCAGTCGATGAACGGGACCAGTTCGGCCAGCGAGGGCTCGAACGTGCGCGCGCCGATGAAGGCCGGCTTGGGCGGCGTGTAGCCGTTCCAGTCGATGGCGAACTTGCGCTTGCGCGCGTCGGCGATCTTGGTGCGCGCCTTGACCGTCTGGCCGCGCGCGTACTGCTCGCGGATGCGGACATATTCAGCCCGGGTCTCGGCCTGCAGCCGGTCGCGTTCGCTGGCCGACAGCAGGCCCGAGACCACGCCCACGGCCCGGCTGGCGTCCAGCACATAGGTGGTCGAGCCGCTGCGATAGGCCGGCTCGATCTTGACCGCCGTGTGGGTGCGGCTGGTGGTGGCCCCGCCGATCAGCAGCGGCATGGTGAAGCCCTGCCGCTCCATCTCCGAGGCCACGAACACCATCTCGTCCAGCGACGGGGTGATCAGGCCCGACAGGCCGATCATGTCGACATTGTGCTTGCGCGCTTCGTCGAGGATGCGGTCGGCGGGCACCATCACGCCCAGGTCGATGACCTCGTAGTTGTTACATTGCAGCACGACGCCGACGATGTTCTTGCCGATGTCGTGGACGTCGCCCTTGACCGTGGCCATCAGGATCCGGCCGGCCTGCTCGCGCGGCTTGCCGGCCTTCTCGGCTTCCATGAACGGCTCCAGCCAGGCCACGGCCTGCTTCATAACGCGGGCCGACTTGACCACCTGCGGCAGGAACATCTTGCCCGAGCCGAACAGGTCGCCGACCACGTTCATGCCGTCCATCAGGTGGCCTTCGATCACGTGCAGCGGCCGCTCGACCGACAGGCGGGCTTCCTCGGTGTCCTGGTCGATATAGTCGGTGATGCCGTTGACCAGGGCGTGGGTGATGCGCTCGTTCACCGTGCCCTTGCGCCATTCCAGGTTGGCGGTCTGGACCTGGCTCTTGTCGCCCTTGTAGCGCGGGGCCATGTCGACCAGGCGCTCGGTGTTGGAGACGTTGGTGCGCTGCGGACGGTTGAGGATCACGTCCTCGACGGCCTCGCGCAGTTCAGGATCCAGGGTATCGTAGACGGGCAGGTCGCCGGCGTTGACGATGCCCATGTCCATGCCCGCCTCAATGGCGTGGTACAGGAACACCGAGTGGATCGCCCGGCGCACCGGCTCGTTGCCGCGGAAGCTGAACGACACGTTCGACACCCCGCCCGAGATGCGGGCGTAAGGGCAGCGCTTCTTGATCTCGCGCGTGCCCTCGATGAAGTCGACGGCGTAGTTGTCGTGCTCCTCGATCCCCGTCGCCACGGCGAAGATGTTGGGATCGAAGATGATGTCTTCCGGCGGGAAGCCCACCTTGTCGACCAGGATGCCGTAGGCCTTCTCGCAGATCTCGATCTTGCGGGCGGCGGTGTCGGCCTGGCCGACCTCGTCGAAGGCCATGACCACCACGGCCGCGCCGTAGCGCAGGCACAGCCTGGCCTGCTCGATGAACTTTTCTTCGCCTTCCTTCATCGAGATCGAGTTGACGATCGCCTTGCCCTGCACGCACTTCAGGCCGGCCTCGATCACCTCCCACTTGGAGCTGTCGATCATCACCGGCACGCGGGCGATGTCGGGCTCGGCCGCCATCAGGTTCAGGAAGGTGACCATGGCCTGCTTGGAGTCCAGCAGGCCCTCATCCATGTTCACGTCGATGACCTGGGCGCCCGCCTCGACCTGCTGGCGCGCCACCGACAGGGCGGCGGCATAGTCGCCCTCGACGATCAGCTTCTTGAACTTGGCCGATCCGGTGACGTTGGTGCGCTCACCGATGTTGACGAACACGGGTCTCATTGGGATGCGCTCAAGGTCGTTTGCAGGGCGGCGATCTGGGTGAGCCATGCGTCGTGGTCATCGCCCTCCTGCCAGAGTTCGTCGAGTTCGGAGGCTGGAGCCACAACGCGCGCCAAGGCCGATCGGGCCAGGGCGACCGCGCCTTGCGGCGGCGCGCCGAGGGCGGCCTTCAGGTCACGTCGGTCATCGGGCAGGATCGCGACGTCGCCGACCGCCGCCGCGACGATGGCGGCGGCGGCCACCGCCATCTGCCCCTCTGGAGCTTCCAGATAGCCGGCGCTCTTCGTGACATGGTCGAGCATCTGGATGACCGTGCGCCAGTCGGGCGCCTCGGCCAGATCATCGATGAAGTCGCTGGCGTCGTCGTTGTCGAACGCCCCCTCATTCCACGTTCCCATCCTAGACCCCCTCGGCCGTGACCCGCGCGACCGCCAGGGCGATCTGGCCGTCCAGGAAGTCCCGGAACGTGATCCCTTGGGCTTTCAGCGACTTGGGATACAGCGACGCCGCCGTCATGCCCGGCAGGGTGTTGATCTCCAGGAAGATCGGGCCGTTCGGCGTGACGATGAAGTCGCTGCGCGAATAGCCGCCCGCGCCCACCGTCTTGTGGGCCTTCAGGGCCGCCTCCTGCATGGCGGCGTTGACCTCGGGGGCGAAGGTGGCCGGGCAGATCTCCTCCGTCGTCTTGGCCAGGTACTTGCCGATATAGTCGAACGCGCCGTCGGCCGGTCGGATCTCGACCGGCGGCAGGGCGAAGACCTGGCCGTCCTGCTCCAGTACCCCGCAGGTGGCCTCGGCGCCGGCCACGAACGGCTCGATCACATAGGCCTCGCGGGCGGCGGCCGCCTTCAGGGTCTCCAGGTCGGCGGCTTCGTTGACGAAGATCAGGCCGTAGCTGGAACCGTCGGCCACCGGCTTGGCGACCAGCTTGCCGTACTTCGCCAAAGCGGCTTCCGCGTCGGCCAGGGCGACCGTCGACGGCGCCACGACGCCGGCCTTGGCCACAGCGGCCTTGGTGGCGATCTTGTCGAAGGCGAGGCGGCTGGACTTGCTGTCCGACCCCGTGAAGGCCACGCCCCGCGCCTCACACAGGGCCGCCAGGTCGCCGTTCTCGGCCGCACCGCCGTGCATGCCCAGGACCAGCACGCGGTCCTCGGCCCTGGCCTTGTCGAGCGCCGCCGCGATCCCGCCGATCGGCGCGCCCTCGGTCGGCAGGTCGATCTCGAACGGCCGCTCATGGGCCTGCAGCGCCGTGTCGCTGGCCACATAGACCTGGTCGTCGGGCGCCCAGAACCACAGGTCGGCGTCCGGCAGGGCCTTGGCCAGAGCCTTGGCGCTGGCCACCGAGACCAGGCGTTCGCGGCTCATGCCGCCGAAGAGGATCGTCGTGCGCATCGTGAAAGGTCTCAAGCCAGCTCGAACGGTTCCAGGCCCGCCAGGCGCATGGCCTTGGGGCGCTCGGGGATGGCGCGGGGCGTCAGGCCGCGCACCTCGTCGGCCACATGCCGGATGTGGTCGGGGGTGGTGCCGCAGCAGCCGCCCAGGATGTTGACGATGCCGTCCTTGGCCCACTCATGCAGCTGGTGGCCGGTCTGATGCGGTTCTTCGTCATACTCGCCCATGGCGTTGGGCAGGCCGGCGTTGGGATAGGCGGCGACCAGGGTGTCGGCGATGCGGGCCATCTCGGCGATGTGCGGGCGCATCAGGTCCGCCCCCAGGGCGCAGTTGAAGCCCACCGCGAACGGCTTGCAGTGCTTGATCGAGTTCCAGAACGCCTCGGCCGTCTGGCCCGACAGGGTGCGGCCCGAGCGGTCGGTGATCGTACCGCTGATCCAGATCGGCAGCTCTTCGTGGCCCTCGTCGCGCAGGTCCATGATCGCCTTGATCGCGGCCTTGCAGTTGAGGGTGTCGGTGATGGTCTCGATCAGGAACAGGTCGACGCCCCCCTCGTAGAGCGCCGCCACCTGCTCGCGATAGGCCTGGTAGACCTGGTCGAAGGTCACCTTGCGCGCGCCCGGATCGTTCACGTCCGACGACATCGACAGCATGACGTTCAGCGGCCCGATCGAGCCGGCGATGAACTTGGGGCCGGCGGGGTTTTCCGCGTTCCAGCGATCGGCCACCGACCGGCCGATCCGCGCGCCCTCGAAATTGATGTCGCGCACCGTGGCGGCGTCCAGCCCGTAGTCGGCCTGGGCGATGGTGGTGCCGGAAAAAGTGTTGGTCTCGGAGATGTCGGCGCCGGCGGCGAAATAGGCGTCGTGCAGCTCCGCCACCAGATCCGGCCGCGTCAGGCACAGGATGTCGTTGTTGCCCTTCATCTGGCCGTCGTAGTCGGCGAAGCGCTGGGCGCGGTAGTCGGCCTCGGACAACTTCTTCTTCTGGAACATCACCCCCCACGAGCCGTCGAGGATCAGGATGCGTTCCTTGGCGGCGGCCTTCAGGGCCGCGATGCGGCCAGTTCGGGTGGTAAGATCGGTCATGGTCGGCTCCTGCCGGGTCTTTCCAGCGCTTCGCGAGGAAACGAAAACTCTAATTTTGCTCGCCGAGCCCAATGTCGGGCGAAGGTCACGGCCTGCGTGCGTTCTGCTGCCGGGCAAGCTCCTTGTCGAACGCCTCCTCCGAAGTCGCCGCATAGCGCGCCAGTTCGGTCAGGTCGATGAAGGCGTTGACGTCTCCGGCCAGCATCTTCCTGCGCTTGTCCAGCAGATGGCCCTGCTCCTCGTGGGCGGGCAGCATCACGTCGGTGGGGAGCGCCTTCAGCGTGGCGAAGGTGGCGCGGTAGTCGGCGACGATGGTCCTGTAGGTCTTGTTGCCCACCAGCACGTTGCCGGCCACCGAGGCCGAACAGGGGAAGGTGACGTTCAGCGGCCGCCCCCGGTCGACCACCTGGGTGGTCCAGGTGGTGCAGCCGATCGTGTGGCCCGGCGTCAGGTGGGCGACCAGGGTGGTCTCGCCCAGCTTCAGCTTCTGGCCGTCGCCAAACCCCTTGTCGACCTTGACCGGCGCGAACGGCGTCAGCCCGTTGTCGTTGTCGCCGAAGTGCTGGCCCTTCTTCAGGGCCGGCTCGTCCGGCCGCGAGGCCCAGACCTTGGCGCCGGTGTCGGCCTTCAACTGGGCCAGCCCGCCCGCGTGGTCGTAGTGGGCGTGGGTGTTGATCAGGACCTTCACATCCGAGAGCTTGAAGCCGAGCGCCTGGATGTTGGCCTCGATCAGCTTGGCGCCCGCCGGCGAGGCCCCGCTGTCGAGCAGCACGTGGCCTTCCGACGACGAGATCAGCCAGGCCGACAGCCCTTCGGAGCCGACATAGTAGATGTTGCCGACCACCCGGTAGGGCCGGATCGGCTTGGACCAGTTGGCCGGATCGGCGGCGAACGTCGTGGCTCCCGGCGCGAAAGCCGCCAGGGCGACGATCGCCAGGAGGATTGGGGCCGCCCGTTTCATGCCGCCGCCTCCGCCGAGACGGGGGACGGCGCCGGCGCGATCTCGCGCACGCCCAGCACGCGGCAGATGGCGTAGACGAGGTCGGCGCGGTTAAGGGTGTAGAAGTGGAAGTCGGAGAAACCCTGCTCCTGCAGCTTGGCGCACATCTCCGAGGCCACCGAGCAGGCGATCAGCCGGCGGGTGTCGGCGTCCTCGTCCAGGCCATCGAACAGATTGGCCAGCCAGGCCGGCACCGCCGTCTGGCAAGCGGCCGACATCTTGACCAGACCCTTGAAATTGGTCACCGGCATGATGCCCGGCACGATCGGGATGGTGATCCCGGCCGCCCGCACCTTATCGACGAACCGCAGGAAGGCGTCGGTATCGAAGAAGAACTGGCTGATGGCCAGGGTGGCCCCGGCGTCGACCTTGGCCTTCAGCACCTCGATGTCATGCTCGATCGAGGGGCTTTCGGGATGCTTCTCCGGATAGACCCCGACCAGCACGTTGAACGGCGCGACCGCTCTCAGGGCCGAGGTCAGCTCGGTGGCGTTCCTGTAGCCGTCCTCGCGGGGCACGTAGACGCCGCCGATGCCGCCTTCGCCGGGCGGCGGGTCGCCGCGCAGCGACACCACGTGGCGCACGCCAGTCTCCCAGTATTCGCGGATCACCTCGTCGACCTCGGCGCGGCTGGCGCCGACGCAGGTCAGGTGGGCGGCCGGCTTCAGGTTGGTCTCGTCCAGGATGCGCTTGACCGTGCGATGGGTGCGCTCACGCGTCGACCCGCCAGCCCCGTAGGTCACCGAGACGAAGGCGGGGTCCAGCGGGGCCAGGCGCTTGATCGCCGCCCACAGGTTCTCTTCCATCTGTTCGGTCTTGGGCGGGAAGAACTCGAACGACACGCGCGGCCGGTCGGTGCGCTCGCCGGCGCGGGCGACCGGGCCCAGGACGCGACGAAGAGGAGGAACGGTCATGCGGCGCTTCTTTCGGCAGTCTTGGCGGCGTTTTGAACGGCGGTCGGGTCGTGGGGGCGGCGCGCCGTCCAGATCTTGACGGTGAGGCCTTCGTCGGACGCCGGCGGCAGGGCGATGCTGGCGTCAAGGACCAGGCCGGCCGTCTCGATCCAGGCGATGATCTCGGCGTCGGCGAAGCCCAGGCGCCGGTGCTGGTGGCTCTCGCGCAGGAACTCGTGATCGTGAGGCGCGAAGTCGGCGATCAGCAGCAGGCCGCCTCCCGCCACCAGACGCGCGGCCTCGGCCACGGCGGCGGCGGGATCGCCCAGATAGTGCAGCACCTGGTGCACGGTCACCAGGTCGGCGCAGCCGCCCGGCAGGCCGGTGGCGAAGATGTCGCCGTGGCGCAGCTCGCACTGGACCAGCCCCGCCTTGGCCACCTCATCGCGAGCGATGTTGAGCATCTGCTGCGACAGGTCCAAGCCCAGGGCCGCGCCCGCCCGACGACCAAAGAGCGTCAGCATGCGGCCCGCGCCGGCGCCCAGGTCGACCATCTCGTCGAAAGGCCCCTCGCCCGCCGCCTGCAGGATAGCGGCCTCGACTTCGGCCTCGTCGACATAGAGCGAGCGGATCTCGTTCCAGCGCGCGGCGTTGCGGGCGAAATAGGCCTGGGCGCCAGCCGTCCGCTCGGCGCGCACCAAGGCCAGTCGCTCGGCGTCGCTCCGGGCGACGGGATCCTGGGAGTCGATAAGGTCCAGGGCGTGCTCGATCACGGCCCGCCCCGCCGACTTCAGCGCCAGACGGTAGAACACCCACGCGCCGTCCGGAAACCGCTCGACCAGCCCGGCTTCGGCCAGCAGCTTCAGGTGCCGCGAGACCCGAGGCTGGCTCTGGTCCAGGATCCGGCACAGCTCCAGCACCGAAAGCTCTTCGGTCGCCAGCAAGGCCAGCACGCGCAGGCGGGTCGACTCGCCCGCCGCGCGCAGCAGATCCACCACCTGTTCGGACGATACCTTCATAGGGACATAAAGATATCTTTATGTCCGATTTGGCAAGCAAAATCCGACCGGGACGCGTCTGTGAATGACCGAAACGCCAACGGCCCGGCGCGGCAAACTATGCCTCTGGAGACGGCTTCGACGGCTCCCAAAGCTCGATCTTGACCCCGGCCGGGTCGATCAGCCAGGCAAACTTCCCCATCTCCTCGTCCTGACGCCCGGTCGGCTCGACCCCTTCGGCCGCCGCCTTGGCCAGCACGCCGTCCAGGTCGTCGACGATGAAGTTGATCATGAACGGCGCCTGGGACGGTTCGAAATAGCGGGTGTCGGCGGCGAACGGCGACCAGTTGGCGAAGCCCGTCTTGAGCGACTTGAACATGACCCCGCCCCAGTCCTGCACCTCGAATCCCAGCACCCGGGCGTACCAGTCCCGCACGACGGCGGGATCCTCCGCCTTGAAGAACACCCCGCCCAACCCCAACACCTTGGCCATCCGGATCTCCCTCAGCGCCGCGCGGATGCCGCGCGTTCAATCCTCGACCCCAAGTTTGTGACCAGGCGGGACTGACATTCAAGGCCGAGCGTGGTCCTCGTCCTTCGACAAGCTCAGGATGAGGACCATTGGCAGGCCCAGCAGTCGAAAACCTCATCCTGAGCTTGTCGAAGGACGAGGTTTTCGACCTCCGGAATCCTACCCGTCCACCGGCGAGGCCAGGGCTTCGCCCTTGAAGAACCGGCGCAGGTTCTCGACAGTCAGCCCGACCATGGCCGGGATGCTGTCCAGGGTCGCGCCGGCGGTGTGAGGGGTCAGGACCGTGTGAGGCACGCCGGCCCAGCGCGAGGCCGGGGTCGGCTCGTGGTCGAACACATCCAGTCCGGCCATGCCCAGCCGGCCGTCCTTCAGCGCGGCGATCAGGGCGTCCTCGTCGACCAGCGAACCGCGGGCGATGTTGACCAGCAAACCCTGCGGCCCCAGGGCCTCGATGACCGCCTGGTTGATCATGTGGCGGTTGGTGGCGTCGGGCCGTGCGCAGACCACCAGGATGTCGCTGTCGCGGGCCAGGTCCAGCAGGCTCCTGGCGCGGGGCCGGTCGGTGTCCTTGAGACGCGGCGCCCACCACGAGACCTTCAGCTCGAAAGCTTCCAGCCGCCGGGCGACGGCCTCGCCGATGTGGCCCAGGCCGACGATGCCCGCCTTGCGGCCGCGCAGGCCATGGCGGGGGCTCATCCGCTCCATGCTGGTCCAGTGGCCGCTACGCAGCTTCTGATCGCCCTCCACGATGCCGCGCCAGGCGGCCAGCACCAGGCCCACGGCGTGGTCGGCGACGTCGGCGGCGTTGAGGCCGACCGAATGGGTGACGGCGATGCCGTGCTGCTTGCACCACGGGACGTCGACGCCGTCATAGCCGACGCTGACGCACGCGATCAGGCCCAGTCGGGGCATCTCCGACAGCAGGTCCTTGGCCAGCACCAGCTCGCCGGCGTGAACGATGGCCCGCACCTGTCGCCCCGGCCCGTCCAGGAACGCCAGGTGGTCAGGATAGTCCCACAGGCGATGCACCTGGTACGCCCCTTCGAGAAGCGGCTGCAGCGGCATCAGCATCTCGTGCGAGAGGACGATGTGGGGCTTCTCGGCGGGCGTTTGGGGCATGCTGTTCTCCATCCCGGACGACGCGCGATCCATCAGGACAACGCCTCCGCGACCTGTTCCTGAAAGATCGGGATCAGTCTCGCCAGATCAAGCTACTCCAGTTCCTGGCGAACGCTATTGGTCGCCAGGTCCCGGAATAGTGATCACCCTAGAGCGAACCGCGCGATGCAGGAATCGTGCGGTTCGCTCTAGATCTTTATTTTCGCATCGCTTTTGCGGAAAATCGGCGTCCACTTTTCCGCGCGATGCTCCAGGCCTTGTGACGGCCTTCGGCGAATTCCTCGATCATCTTGGCGCAGAAGGCCGGCAGGTCGTCGGGCTTGCGCGAGGTGACCAGCCCCTGGTCGACCACGACCTCGCGATCCACCCAGTTGGCGCCGGCGTTCTTCAGGTCGGCCTCCAGCGACGGCCACGAAGTCATCTCCCGGCCCTCCACCCCGCCGGCGTTGATCAGGGTCCAGGGCCCATGACAGATCGCCGCCACCGGCTTCTTCTCGGTGACGAAGTGGCGGATGAAGTCGATGGCCTTGGGCTCCAGCCGCAAGGCGTCGGGGTTCATCACCCCGCCCGGCAGGACGATGGCGTCGTAGTCGGCGGGCTGGGCCGAGGCCAACTCGCGATCGACGGGCACCGCTCGGCCCTTGTCCTGATGCTCCCACCCCTGGATCTGACCGGGCTTGGGCGAAACGACCTCGACCCGCGCCCCCGCCGCCTTCAGCGCCTCGACCGGCTTTTCCAGCTCGGACTGCTCGAAGCCGTCGGTGGCGAGGACGGCGACCTTGCGGCCGGCGAGCTTGGAATCGGACATGGCGGGGCTCCTGAAACGAACGGCGACCAGCCAGCCAAAACCCGTCGCGCCGCCCGAGGTTCCGCCCCCTGCGGCGGCGGGTCCGTCACGCGCGAAAGGCCAAGCTGTGAACCCGTTGCCCCGCTTGCGGGTTTCTGTTGCCGACGCGCCCTGTCGGCGCGCTCAGGCCTGGAGAACAGTCTCATGATGATCAGAACGCTCGCCGCCGGCGTCGCGCTGGCCGTGCTCGTCGCCGGAGCCGCTTCGGCCGCGCCCCAATCCAAGGGCTCGACCGCCGCGGCCAGTCCCAAGCAGCCGATCCCCTACAGCCAGTTGGACGCCTATCTGAAGGCCTCGCCCAAGACCCGGGCCAGCAAGGACTGGTGGAGCGGCTCGGCCTCGACCGGAACCTCGACCGACACCTCGGCCACGGCGCCCGCCACCGACACCTCGGCCACGGCCTCGACCTCGACCTCGACGACCACCGACGGCTCGGTGAACCCACCGACCTCGTCGACCATGCCGTCGGACTCCTCGACCAGCATGCCGGCCACCCCGCCGACCATGCCCGACGCCTCGACCCCGGCCCCTGATTCGAACCTCCCCGGCTCGACCACGACGCCCGGCGCGCCGACCGAACCGAAGTAGGCTTGAGCCCAAACGACGACGGGGCGGCCCTCGCAGGCCGCCCCGTTGCGCGTAAGACGATCCGTTCGCGCTATCGCGCGAACTTCTGGAACTTGATGCGCTTGGGGATCAGGCTGTCGGCGCCCAGGCGGCGCTTCTTGTCTTCCTCGTACATCTCGAAGTTGCCTTCGAACCATTCGACGTGGCTGTCGCCCTCGAAGGCCAGGATGTGGGTCGCCAGGCGGTCCAGGAACCAGCGATCGTGGCTGATGACCACGGCGCAGCCGGCGAACTCTTCCAGCGCCTCTTCCAGGGCCTGCAGGGTCTCGATGTCCAGGTCGTTGGTCGGTTCGTCGAGCAGCAGCAGGTTGCCGCCGGTGGCCAGGGTCTTGGCCAGGTGGACGCGGTTGCGCTCACCGCCCGACAGCAGGCCGACCTTCTTCTGCTGGTCGCCGCCCTTGAAGTTGAAGCTGCCGACATAGGCGCGGCTGTTGATCTCGCGCTTGCCGACGATCATCACGTCGGTGCCGCCGCTGATCTCCTGCCAGATCGTCTTGTTCGGGTCGAGCGCGTCGCGCGACTGGTCGACATACGACAGCTTGACGGTCTCGCCGACCTTGACCGTGCCCTGGTCGGGCTGCTCGCGGCCGGTGATCAGCTTGAACAGGGTCGACTTGCCGGCGCCGTTCGGGCCGATCACGCCGACGATGCCGTTCGGCGGCAGCTTGAACGACAGGTCCTTGAACAGCACCTTGTCGCCGTACTCCTTCTCCAGGCCGGTGACTTCCAGCACCACGTTGCCCAGGCGCGGGCCGGGCGGGATCTGGATGTGGGCGTGGGTCTGGGCGGCGCGGGCGTTCTCCTGGGCGGCGACCATTTCCTCGTACGACGCCAGGCGGGCCTTGGACTTGGACTGGCGGGCCTTGGGCGAGCTGCGCACCCATTCCAGTTCGCGGGTCAGGGCGCGCTGGCGGGACTCGGACTCGGACTGTTCCTGGACGACGCGCTTCTGCTTCTGCTCCAGCCAGCCGGAGTAGTTGCCCTCGTAGGGGATGCCCTTGCCGCGATCCAGCTCCAGGGTCCACTTGGTGACCTGATCCAGGAAGTAGCGATCGTGGGTGACCAGGATCACGCAGCCCGGGAAGTTTTCCAGGTGGTGCTGCAGCCAGGCCACCGACTCGGCGTCCAGGTGGTTGGTCGGTTCGTCCAGCAGCATGATGTCGGGCTTGCTGAGCAGCAGGCGCGCCAAGGCGATGCGGCGCTTCTCGCCGCCCGACAGGCTTTCGATATTGGCGTCGTTGGGCGGGCAGCGCAGAGCGTCGATGGCCATCTCGACCTTGGAGTCGATGTCCCAAAGGTCGCGCGCGTCGATGATCTCCTGGAGCTTGGTCATCTCCTCCATGAGCTCGTCGGAATATTCCTCGCCCAGCCGGGCGGCCAGCGCGTTGTACTGATCGAAGACCTTCTTGTCCTCGCAGTCGGCGATGACGTTGCCCCAGACGTCGAGCGTCGGATCCAGCACCGGCTCCTGCGGGAGATAGCCGCGGCGGATGCCTTCGGCGGCCTTGGCCTCGCCCGAGAACTCCTTGTCGATCCCGGCCATCACCTTCAGCAGGGTCGACTTGCCCGAACCGTTGACGCCCACGACGCCGATCTTGGCGTCGGAATAGAACGACAGCCAGATGTTCTCGAAGACCTTCTTGCCGCCGGGATAGGCCTTGGTCAGGCCTTGCATCTGGAAAATATATTGCTGAGCCATGGGGGGCGTCGGCCTCTTCGGTATTCGGGATCGGGGGGTCGGGCGCTCAGATAGCCTCCGGGACGGGATTCCGCAATGTTCCCGGCGGGTTTCGGCGCGCGCCTTGCGTCCTTCGAGGCTCGGCTCCGCCTCCCACCTCAGGATGAGGAAGTCAGAAACCACAAAGCTCCTCATCCTGAGGCGCCCGCGAACGTGGGCCTCGAAGGACGCACCGTCGCTGTCACCACCCCGTCGCTGTTCCGTCGGAAACCCGACACGGAACTGTCGACGCGCTGTCGTCGAGCGCTGTTACCGCACCTCCCCAAGCCGGCGCCGCTCCCCTTGAGCGCCGGCGTGGGGATACAAGCATGAAACGACACCTGATGCTGGGCGGGGCCTTCTGCGCCTTGCTGCTGACCGCGCCGCACCTGGCCCTGGCCGCCGAACCCGCCGCCGTCGCGGCCCCCGCCGACGCAGCCGCGGCCGACGCCAACGAAGTCGACGCCGTGATCGTGCTGGGCCAAGGCCAGAGCCGCCAGGTCCAGACCATCAGCACCACCCAGATCGAGGTCCTGGCCGCCGGTTCCAGCCCGCTGCGCGCGGTCGAGAAGCTGCCCGGCGTGAGCTTCCAGTCGGCCGACGCCTTCGGCGCCTACGAATGGTCGACCCGCGTCGCGATCCGCGGCTTCGACCAGAGCCGCCTTGGCTTCACCCTGGACGGCGTGCCCCTGGGCGACATGAGCTACGGCAACTACAACGGCCTGCACGTCAGTCGCGCCGTCATCAGCGAAGACCTGGGCAAGGTCGAACTGGCCCAGGGCGCCGGTTCGCTGTCGACCGCCTCGACCAGCAATCTGGGCGGCACGCTGCAGTTCTTCACCCGCGATCCGTCGCAGGAGTTCCACGTCCAGACCAACGCCACGGTCGGCTCGGACTCGATGTACCGGGTGTTCGGCCGGATCGACACCGGCGCCATCGAGAGCCTGGGCGGCCTGCGCGCCTACGTCTCGGCCGTCGACCAGAAGGCCGACAAGTGGAAGGGCGGCAGCGAGCAGAAGCAGCGCCAGTACGACGCCAAGGTCGTGCTGCCCCTGGGCGAGACCGGCTCGCTGACCGCGTTCTGGAACCATTCGGAGCGCCGCGAGCAGGACTACCAGGACATGTCCTTCGACATGATCAAGCGCCTGGGCCGCAACTGGGACAACTTCCAGCCTGACTGGAACAAGGCCATCGGCGTGGCCACCGTACTGAACAACCCGGCCAACTACGCCGGCGCGACGCCGATCCTGAACGGCGGCTACTGGACCGGGGTGGGGACCAACCCCTACGCCCAGTACGGCGTGGCCACCCCCGACGACGCCTACTACGCCGGCGCCGGCATCCGCGACGACGACATCTACGCCGTCACCCTGAAGCACGACCTGGGCGAGATGGTCCGCTTCGACCTGACCGGCTACGGCCACAAGAACCAGGGTCAGGGCCTGTGGTACACGCCCTACACCGTCAGCCCGGGCTATGGCGCGGCTGGGTCGACGGCCGCCCCGCTGGCGATCCGCACCACCGAGTACGACATCGACCGCAAGGGCCTGATCGGCAACCTCTATGTCGACCTGGGCAGCCATGCGATCAGCGCCGGCTTCTGGACCGAGGACAACGACTTCCACCAGGCCCGCCGGTTCTACGCCGAGACCCTGGCCGCCCCGTCGCGCGACCCGCTGGACTTCCAGTCCAACCCCTTCAAGACCTCGTGGGAGTACAAGTTCAACACCAAGACCACGACCGGCTACGTCCAGGACGTCTGGACGCTGACCGACGCCCTGAAGGTCAATTTCGGCTTCAAGGCCCTGAAGGTCGAGAACGAGGTCAAGTCGATCGTCGGCGCCGTGAACGGCAAGATCCAGTCCAAGGACAACTTCCTGCCCCAGGTCGGGGTCGTCTATGACCTGAACAATGGCGTGGAGCTGTTCGGCGGCTACACCGAGAACATGGCCGCCTACGTCTCGGCCGCCACCTCGGGCCCGTTCGCCTCTCAAAATCAGGCCGTGGTGGATTTCGTCCGCGACAACCTCAAGCCCGAAACGTCCAAGACCTTCGAGGGCGGCGTCCGCTACAAGACCGACCGCTTCCAGGGCGTGGCAGCGTTCTATCACGTCGACTTCGAGAACCGCCTGGACAGCGCCAGCACCGCCCCGCCGATCCTGGGCCTGCCGGCGGTTCTGTCGAACGTCGGCGCGGTCAAGACCAAGGGGATCGAGCTGGCCGGCCAGTATCGGATCACCGACGCCTGGTCCCTGTACGGCTCCTACGCCTACAACGACTCCACCTACGAGGACGACGTCCCGGGCGCCGGCGGCACGGTGGCGATGCACACCAAGGGCAAGGACGTTGTCTTCACGCCCAAGTCCCTGCTGAAGGCCAGCCTGGGCTACGACAAGGGCGCAGGCTTCTTCGGCAACCTCGGTGTCAGCTATACCAGCTCGCGCTGGTACACGTTCGAGAACGACGGCGGCAAGGTCGACGGCTTCACCGTCGCGGACCTGACCGTCGGCTACCGCTTCGCCGGCGAAACCAACGCCTGGCTGCGCGGCCTGGAGGTGCAGGCCAACATCACCAACCTGACCGACGAGGACTACATCTCGACGGTGGGCTCGGGCGGCGCGTCCAAGGCCGACCCGAGCGGCACGGCCATGACCCTGCTGCCGGGCGCCCCGCGCCAGGCCTATGTGACGGTCCGCAAGCGGTTCTAGGACCGGCGGGGACACGCCTTTGCGGCGTGTCCCCGATCGCGACGCCAGCTTTCCCGTGTCCGGACACGATTTCCGGGCTGTCCCGACACGGCTTTTCTGGTCTTTCGCCGCGCGCCGGAGCGTCGTCGGAACATGACCGACACCTCCTCCCCCGCCCCGTCCATGGCCGCCCTGGGCCACGAGATCATCGACATCGTCCGCACCGTCGGCGTCGCCCTGGCGATCGCACTGGTCCTGCGGGTCGTTCTTTTTCAGCCCTTCACCATCCCGTCGTCCTCGATGGAGCCCGGTCTCGTCACCGGCGACTACATCGTCGTCTCCAAGCTGGCCTATGGCTGGAGCCGCGCCTCGCTTCCTCTGAACCCGCCCCTGTTCGAAGGACGTCTGCTGGGCCGCGCGGCCCAGCGGGGAGACGTGGTGGTGTTTCGATTGCCGCGCGATCCGGCCCAGACCTGGATCAAGCGCGTGATCGGCCTGCCCGGCGACCGGGTCCAGGTTCGCAGGGGCCAGGTCTTCGTCAACGGCCGGGCGATCCCCCAGGCTCCGCTGGGCGTCATCTGGGACCACGACGCGCAGGACCGGCGGGTTCTGGCGATCGGGGAGCACACGCCCGACGGCCGCGCCTACGTCACCTACGATGGCGGCCCCGGGCAGCCGGGCGACGACACCGACGTCTATGTCGTGCCGCCCGGTCAGTACTTCGTGATGGGCGACAACCGCGACAACTCGCTGGATAGCCGCTGGCCGCACGAGTTGGGCGTCGGGCTGCTGCCCGCCGAGAATCTGGTCGGCAAGGCCGGGTTCGTGTTGGCCTCATGGCGACCAGGCGCGTCGATCCTCAAGCCCTGGACGTGGCTGGACCTGCAGCCCGACCGCTTCCTGAAGCCCATCCGCTGACCGGGGACACGCCCGCGGCGTGCTCCCCCAGTCAGCGTCGGCTGAATTCCTCGAAGCTCAATGCGCCATCGTGATTGGCGTCCAGGCGGTCGAAGGCCGCGTGGGCCGCGAGCGGCCGGGCCAGGGAGGGAGCGGCGACCGCGCCGACGGCCAGGCCCGCCACCGCGGCGGCCAGGACACGCCAGCCCAGGTTCGAGCGGCTCGGACGGCCCGTCCGGCCGTCCAGTTCCTGGTCGATAAAGACGCGGACCGCCTCGCTGGCGGTGCGGCGCGTCTCGCGGCATCGCGCCATGAAGGCGACCTTGGTCTCGTGCGGCAGACGGACCTCGAGCATGTCGCTCTTCTTGGGCGGCTTGCCAGGGTTCATGGCCATCCTCTCGATGATGCCTCGAAAGGCTAGCATCTTTGCCGACGCGCAAAAAGAAAGCCCGGCCAAAAGACCGGGCTGAAAGTTATTAGGGAGGAAACGCCCAGGAAGGGCAGAGGCGCTCGGCGCCTCACGAGCTCCTGTTAGCGCTAACAGATGCGTCATGGCAAGCGTTTCCTGCCGGACGCGGCGAGCTGACGCACTCTGCGCCCCTTTGAGCGAACCCGAACTTCCCTGCTGACAACGGCCACGCTGGCCTCTAGCGTCCCGCGCCATGATCAGACCCTCGCTCCTGGCCATCACGGCCTGCCTCGCCCTGTCATCGCCGGTCCTGGCGGAAAAACTCACCCCCGAACGGATCTTCGCCGACCCCGCCCTGAACGGTCCCACGGCCAAGGGCGTGGCCCTGTCGCCGGACGGCAAGCGCGTCACCTACCTGAAGGGTAAGCCCGAGGCCGCCAACGTTCAGGACCTGTGGGCCGCCGATGTGAAGGGCGGCGAGCCCTACCGCCTGATCGACTCCGCGGCCCTGTCGTCGGGCGGCAAGGAACTGTCGGAGGCCGAGAAGGCTCGCCGCGAACGGGCCCGCGTCTCGGCCCGCGGCATCGTCGAATACAGCTGGGACGAGGAAGGCCGCTTCATCCTGGTCCCGCTGGACGGCGACCTCTATCTGGACAGCGTCGCCGACGGCAAGGTCACCCGCCTGACCGAGACCCCTGGCGATGAGGTCGACGCCAAGGTCTCGCCCAAGGGCGGCTTCGTCTCCTACGTCCGCGACCAGAACCTCTACATCAAGCCCGTGGCTGGCGGCCCGGAGAAGGCCCTGACCACGCAGGGCAAGGACGCCCTGTCGTTCGGCACGGCCGAGTTCGTGGCCCAGGAGGAAATGGACCGTTTCACCGGCTACTGGTGGAACCCGGGCGAGACCAGCATCGCCTACACCCGGGTCGACGAAAGCGGCGTCGACGTGATCCCCCGCGCCGACATCGGTCCGGGCGGCGCCACCGTGGTCGAGCAGCGCTATCCGCGCGCCGGCCGCCCCAACGCCGTGGTCGACCTGTTCGTCCAGGACCTGGCCACCGGCAAGGTCGTCCAGATCGACCTGGGTCCGAACAAGGACATCTATGTCGCCCGCGTCGACTGGTCGGCCGACGGCAAGACCCTGTACGTCCAGCGGCAGACCCGCGACCAGAAAAACCTTGAGCTGATCGCCTACGATCCGGCTTCGGGCCCTGGCCAGATGGTTGGGGGCAAGACGATCGTCACCGACACCGACGCCCACTGGATCGAGCTGTCGGACGACTTCCATCCGCTGAAGGATGGAAGCTTCCTGTGGTCGTCGGAAAAGTCGGGCTACAAGCACCTCTACCGCTACGCCGCCGACGGCAAGCTGATCGCCCAGGTCACGACCGGCGACTGGCCGGTCGCCGACCTGGAAGGCGTCGACGAGGCCCGCAAGGTGGCGATCTTCTCAGCCTCGATCGACACCCCGCTGGAGCGTCGAATTTACGAGGTCTCCTATGCCAAGCCGGCCACGCCGAAGGCCTTGACGCCGGCCGGCGGCTGGTGGACCGCCAAGGTGGCCGAGACGGGCGGCGCCTTCACCGCCGGCTACAGCGATCCGAAGACCCCGCCGCAGATGGCGCTGTATGACGCCACGGGCAGGCGCGTGCGCTGGATCGAGGAGAACCGGCTGGCCCAGGGGCACCCGTACTGGCCCTACGCCGCCACCCTGCCCGCCCCCGAGTTCGGCACGCTGACGGCGGCCGACGGCGAGGCGCTGCACTACGAGATCCTCAAGCCGGTCGGCTTCGATCCGGCCAAAAAGTACCCGGCCATCGTCTCGGTCTATGGCGGCCCGCACGCCCAGACCGTCAGCCGCTCCTGGCAGAAGGTCGGCGAGCGGCCCTATCTCGAGGATGGCTACGTCATCTTCAAGCTGGACAACCGCGGCAGCGCCAACCGCTCGGCCAAGTTCAAGCGCGCCTTGGACCGCCGCATGGGCACGGTCGAGGTTGAGGACCAGTTAGTCGGCGCCAAGTTCCTGGCCGGCCTGCCCTATGTCGACGCCGACAAGCTGGGCGTGATGGGCTGGTCGTACGGCGGCTTCATGACCCTGATGCTGATGACCGCGCCAGACACGCCGTTCAAGGCCGGGGCCGCAGGCGCGCCGCCGACCGAGTGGGGCCTCTACGACACCCACTATACCGAGCAGTTCATGGGCAAGCCGGACGAGAACAAGGACGGCTACACCCAGTCGGACGTGCTCAACCGCCTGAAAAACCTCAAGCCCAACAGCCTCCTGCTGCTGCACGGCATGGCCGACGACAACGTCATCTTCGAGAACAGCACCCGCCTGATCGCGGCCATGCAGAAGAACGCCATCCCGTTCGAGATGATGCTTTATCCGGGCGAGCGCCACAGCGCGCCCGGCAGCAAGACCAAGGGCCTGCACGTGCTCAAAACGCATCTGGCGTTCTTCGATCGCCAGTTGAAAGGCCAGTGACGAGGCCGGGACAGGCCCATGCGCCTGTCCCCGATCGCGCCCTAGACTTCCAGCCTCTCCAGCACGAAGCCGGCCCGCGCGACGACGTCGGTCTTCGGCAGGATCGAGACCGCATAGCCAAGCCGTCGGTAGGCCGACAGCAACCGCTCGTACTCGGCCTTAGCCGCCTCGAAGCCGTGCGGCCGCTCGGGATCGTTGACATAGATCTCCGGCCATGGCGGGGCCAGGAACACGCGCCGATGGTAGCGATGGGCCCGGCCCAGCGGCTCCAGCACGGCCTCGCCGGTCGCATGCTCCAGGGCCGCGGCGGCGTCGACCAGGCCGCGATCGAAGAACACCCAACCCGTCAGGCCTTGGGCGGTCGTGCGATCCGCCAGCGCCACCGCCACGGCCCGTCGCGCGAAGGCCGCTGCGTCGATCCAGGGCAAGGCCGCGCCGCCGCCGGCCAGCGCTTCCCGCACGATCCGCCGGCCGGGCTCCTCGACCCCGGCGTGGCCGCGCCGCTGTAGTTCGGTCAACAGGGTTGACTTGCCGCCGCCGGAGCAGCCGGAGAGCACGACGAAACGGTTCAGGGTCAACCTCCTGTCGGGTTGTGATCCGCTCCCCGGTACGGAAGGCAGACAACCGGGCAGGACTAGGAGACAGCCGCCGGCAAGGTGGCCGGCTGGGTCGTCCTCACCCGGAACATCCGCGCCTCCCGCGCCACGTCGTACAGGCGGTGGATGACGAAGACCTCCGGCTGCGCCGTGCGCAAGGCTTCCTCGGCGAGGGTCAGATGGAAGGGCGTGGCCGGACCGCCGGTGGTGGTCTTCACGGCTATGCGGCGGGGCGCGCCCGTGCGGCTGAAGCTGACTAGGTCGCACCCCTCGTCGGCGGGCGGCAGGGCCAGGCGGACCTGGGCAGCGAGGTCCGGGCGGCCGCGTTCCTCCAGCCGGCGCTGCTCGTGGACCAGGGCCGCGGCGAGACCGATCCGGGCCAGGATCCGGGCCCCGTGATCGCGGACGGCGGGGTCGAACTTGGCGACCAGCCGTTGGGCGCGCTCGCTGGACGGGGCATGACGGGCCAGCGACGGGGCGCCTTCGGCCAGGATCGGGGCGCCGGCCTGGCCCAGCAGGGCCGGCGGCTGGGCCAGGTCCTTGAGGACGCCCGGCCGCGCGCTCAGGCAGCGGTCGATCGCGTCGACCAGGCCGTCGCCGAAGTCCCAGCGCGGCGGATGATCGTTCAGGGTCGGCAGGCCGATCAGGGTCAGCACCGCCGAGATCTCACCCTGCAGAAAGGTGATCGCTCCACCCGATCGGTTGGTGACGAACCGCAAGGTGCGCTGGTGGTTGGCCGGATCGTAGGCGCGGCCGGACATCGTCTTGTCGAGCATGACCAGATAGTCGCCGACCACCAGGTCCTGTTCGGCCTCGTTCCAGGTCCTGCCGTTGATCGCCGAGTCGCCCACGCGGCGACGATGCCTCAAGCGGAGCCGTGACGCCAGGACCGGCTCAGCCGCCCAGGCGGTCCAGCCAGGCCAGGAACTGGCCGGCCCAGGCTGCTTCCGGCGCGTCGGGCGGCGAGCGCAGGGCAAAGCCGTGGCCGCCGGTCGGATATTCATGCACCTCGGCTTGGCCGCCCGCCGCACGGATCGCCGCCGCGCCTTCGCGAGCGTTGGCGATCGGGACCTTGGGATCATCGGCGGCATGAAAGATGAAGGCCTGGGTCGGGACGGTGAAGCCGTGGAACGGTGTCCATTCCGGCCCCCGGGGCTTGGGCGTGGTCAGCCAGACGTAGCCCAGGCCGATGAAATCGGGCAGCACTGGCCGGCCGTCCAGGGCGTCGACCGGCGGATAGAGCGGCGCGGCGCCCCGCGAGGCCAAGGCCGCCGCCAGGGTCGCGCCGGCGGAGAAGCCCAAGGCTCCAGTCCGAGACGCCCCGACCTTGGCCTTCAGCAGTCGCAAGGCGCGCTGGGCGTCCTGCAGCGGCGCGTCGACGCCTGCGGACCAGCGGTCGGTCGGCAGGCGGTAAAGCAGCACGCCGGCCGCGATCCCCTGCCCCGCCAGCCAGCGGGCGACGTCGTGGCCTTCCTTGTCGATCACCACCTTGTTGAACCCGCCGCCCGGCAACACCAGCACGGCGAACTTCGGCGGCAGGACGCCGACGGGCCGATAGATCGTCAGGGTCGGGCGGGTGACGCCCACGATGCTGTAATCGACGCGGCCGTCCGGCCAGTTGTAGGGCACGCGCCGCTCGGCGGCCTTCACCGCCTCGCCGCCGGGGGCTGCGCCGGGCCACAGGGCGATGGTCTCGCCCGGAAGATCGGCCGCCGTCGCCGGGCCGGCGCCGCCCAGCATCAACAGGGGCCCCGCGGCCAGCAGGCCTCGCCGGTTCACACCCAGACCCATCACAATCTCCCCCGCACACCGGCCTCATGGCATGACCCAAGGTTGAGACAGATCGACACCCGTGGCAACGGCCCTCGGCTGCGCGCCGGCCGGGACGCGCGGTCGCCGATCGTGCTAGAAGCCGCCCATGACCGACAAGACCGACGACCATCCCGACGTTCCCGGCGAAACCCCGATCCAGCGCGCCCTGCGCCTGAAGAAGGCCGCGCTCGCCGCCAAGCCGCAGCCGCCGCGCGGCGGTCGATTCCAGCGCGAGCAGGCCGCCGCCGCCGCCTCGAGCAGCAAGAGCAAGCCCTGGATGACGCGCTAGATCGCGTTCACCTCAAGCGGCGCCTTGAGAACGCCGTGCTTTGACCACACGTTGATCGCCATGCGCGCTCCCCTCCTCGCCCTGCTCGCCAGCCTCGTGGCCGGCCCCGTGCTGGCCCAGGCGACCAAGCCGCCGGCCGAGACGCCGACGCCGGTTTCGCCCGTGACGGTCATGCCGCCGACCCAGAAACCCAAGGTGGTCGCCACCTGGCCCGCCAACGGCGAGGCGATCGCCCCGGGCGTGCTGGTGCTGAAGGTGGTGTTCGACCAGCAGATGACGCCCCGCGACTTCGCCTACGGCCTGGGAGCGGGCGGCGACAAACTGAACTGCCTGAAGACGCCGCGCCTGCTGAACGACAACAAGACCTTCGTCCTGCTGTGCACGACCCTGCCGGGCAAGACCTACGCCGTCGCCCTGAACCCCGATGCGCCCGGCGGCCCGGCCTTCAGCAACGTGGCCGAAAATCGCGCCGAGCCCGGCGCGCTGACCTTCACCACCGGAACCGGCGAGCCGGTTACCAAGCTGCGTGACGCCATCAAGGCTGCGGGCCTGGGCGACCTGGACATGCCCGTCGAGGAAGCGCCGGACGCCGCGCAGTCAGGCGCCAAGACGGCGCCCTGACGAAAAAACCTTGGGGGAGAGCCGGCCGAATTCGTGCGTCGGGACACCCCGGCCGGCTCTCGGCCTGCGGTCGGACCCGCCCCGTCGGAAAAAGGCGGCCCGGCGGTCGGAAGGAATCGGGGGGAGGACACCTCGACACCCGCAGGCGCGCCCAGGTTGCAACATCCTGGCGCCCCGCCGCCATCAGGTAAAACCCTAGGACGCGATTTTTTCAGCCGCGATCGGGCCACAGCGGGATGACCCGGTGTTCCTCGTTGGAATCGAGGAGCAGCCGTACGGTCAGGCCAAGGCCGCCGGACTCATAGACCAGCTTCGCGCCGAGCTGCCGCGTCAGGCCGCGCACCACCCGAAAGCCCAGACCGCCGTCGGTGTGAGGGTCGAACGTCTCGCTCAGTCCCACGCCATCGTCGGTCACCTCGACCACCAGGCCGCTGCCGACCGAACGGCAGGACACCTGAATCCGGCCCGCCACGCCCGAGGGGTGGGCGTATTTCAGGGCGTTCGTCACTAGCTCGCTGACGATCAGGGCGACCGGCGTGGCCTGATCGGCCCGCACCATGCAGCCGCCCGAATCCCTGTGAGTGATGATGGTGTCGCCGGCGAAGCTGACGGTCTCCATAAGGCTGGTGCACAGCTTGGCCAGGAAACGGCCAAGGTCGATGCCGTCCTCGTCTTCGCCGGGCGCGCCCGACAGCAGGCGATGCAGTTCGCCGACGGTCTCGATCCGGGCGGCCACCTCCTCCATCGCGATGCAGGCCTCGCGAGCCGACAGCGGTTGGCCCGCCTTGTGCAGCCGGGTCGCCTGCAAGCGGGTGTACCCCGCGATCAGGGCCAGGTTGTTGGCGATGCGATGCTGGGCTTCGCTAAGCCGGTCATCAGACCCGACATGGCGAACGACCGCATCGCCGAAGTCTCGGCGTTCGACGTCCATGGCTCGGGGGCTTTCAGTAAGGCGGCAGGACATTCCGTCACCTCACTTGAGCACAATCCAGATAGAAAAGCGACCATTTAATTAGACAAGGAATCATACTTCTATCTCACATGAGGCACAGATCGCGTCGTGTCGGAAACTCGACTTACAACCAACTTATATAAGGACCTTTAATCACTTGGAGTATGCTGAGCGCACACAGCCTATCGCGCTAAATGAGTAAGTGGCGTATTTTTGGCCAAGTGCGGTCTTTACGTGTCCCTGGAACCCGATGGCGGCGCTCGCGCGTTAGCTCTACCGGACAAGAAGGAGAGCCGCCCCTTTCCCGGGGGCCGAGACCCCATGAACGACCTGACTCGACCCGAACGCCTGCAGATCATGCTCACGCAGGAAGAGCTCGCCGCGCTGGACGACTGGCGCTTCGCACGCCGCATGCCCAGCCGCGCCGCCGCAGTTCGCGAACTGCTCAAGCGCGGCCTGGAGGTCGACGGCGTCCAACTGGCCGACGGCAAGATGCGCTCGCGGGACTTCGGCGTGGTCGAGAGCCCCCTGCGCTCGAACGGCTCCAGCGCCGACGGCGAAGGCTGATCCCGGCGCCGGAGTTCGCTGACCAGACCCTTGATGCCGACAGTCGCCAGGCGCCATGACTTCGCCGTGGTGACGCGCTTGAACCTGGTCCTGGGCCGAGGTTAAGGTCCGATGCTGTTTCCCTAACTTCAGAGACCTCCTCATGCGCAAGATCGTGATCCTCGCCACCGTGGCCGCCGCCCTGATGGTTTCGGCCTGCAACACCGTCGCCGGCGTTGGTCAGGACGTGTCGGCCGCCGGCCGGGCCGTGACCAACACCGCCAAGGACGCCAAATAGTCGCAGGATCGAGGGTTGCGGACTCCAGGCGACCGGAGTCCGCGAACCCCGACATAGTTAAGCTAGGCCGCGGCGCAGTGCCGCTCGCGGCGGGTTTTTCCAGAACGCACGGCGACTTACCCACAGGACGCCGTAATAGGTGTGGTTAACCGGCTCCAGTAACGACATTTCTATTGCTCGCCTTTCGGGCGAATTCTTCAGTCGACAGCCGTTCATCTCAACGAAATCTGATTCAAAATGGCGCATGCGACCGTGCGCCCCCTTTCACTGGCCGCGCCGTGGAGTCATATCGACGCCCATGAACGAGCAGATCTCTTCCTGCCCGCCTCCGGTCAGCATGCTGACCGGCATGAAGCGCGGCGTCCGCCACCGCTGTCCCAACTGCGGTGAGGGGCGGCTGTACACCCGTTACCTGAAGGTCGATCTCGACTGCGAGGTCTGCGGCCATGACCTGGCGCGCTATCCGGCCGACGACGGCCCGGCCTATTTCACGATCCTGATTATCGGGCACCTGGTCGTCGCCCCGCTGCTGCTGTTCCCGTTCATCTGGAAGATGTCGCCCGCGTTGGTGGTGCCGCTGACGGTGCTGCCGCTGGCCGCCCTGACCCTGCTGCTGCTGCCTCGCGTCAAGGGCGCGGTGATCGGCGCCCTGTGGGCCGTGGGCCTGCGCAAGGCCGAGGACTGCCCGGGCGGTTAGGACGCGCCCGAGCGGCGTTTCGGAACCTCTGCCGAGCTTCTTGCATTCCCTCCGCCTGAACCCCGGCGCGCGGGGCGCTTGGATGCAACGGAGACGGACATGCTCGGCACGATCCTCATCATCATCCTGATCCTGGCCCTGATCGGCGCCCTGCCGACCTGGGGTCACAGCCGTTCGTGGGGCTACTACCCCTCCGGCGGCCTGGGTCTGATCCTGATCATCATCATCATCCTGGTCCTGCTCGGCAGGATCTAGCGACTCCCGGGGTCGCGCTGGGGGACACGCGCTCGCGTGCGCCCCCGGCCACGCCGACGCCCTTCCCCCGGCGACCCATGTTCGCCTAAGGTCCCTCCCCAATGACACAGGGGGCGACATGACCGACACCGCCGCGGCGACGCCGCCAGAGACGGTCGCGCCCTTGAGCGCCTGGCGCCGGACGCGGGCCATCCTCGGCGGATCGGCCGGCAACCTGGTCGAATGGTACGACTGGTTCGCCTACGCGGCCTTCTCGATCTATTTCGCCAAGGTCTTTTTCCCCAAGGGCGACCAGACCGCCCAGCTGATGCAGACCGCCGCCATCTTCGCCGTCGGCTTCGGGGCGCGCCCCGTCGGGGCGTGGCTGATGGGCCTCTACGCCGATCGCAAGGGCCGCAAGGCCGGCCTGACCCTGGCGGTAGGCCTGATGTGCGTCGGCTCGCTGATCATCGCCCTGTGCCCCGGCCACGCGAAGATCGGCGACGCCGCGCCGATGATCCTGCTGCTGGCCCGCCTGCTGCAGGGCCTGTCGGTCGGCGGCGAGTACGGGGCCAGCGCCACCTATATGAGCGAGATGGCCGGGCGGAAGCGGCGCGGCTTCTGGTCCAGCTTCCAGTACGTGACCCTGATCATGGGCCAACTGGTGGCCGCCCTGGTGCTGGTGATCCTGCAAAACAGCCTGAGCAAGGCCGACCTGGCCGAGTGGGGCTGGCGCGTACCGTTCTTCGTCGGCGCGGCCCTGGCCGTGGTGGTGTTCTGGATCCGCACCGGCATCGAGGAAAGCGCGTCGCACCAGAACGCCGGCGCCCGCGACCCGATCAGCCGTCGGCAGGTCGTCTGGGTAGTCGGGCTGCTGGTGGCCACCGTGGCGTCCATGATCTGGGGCTTCACCGACACGCCAGCCGCGACGAGGTCGCAGTACGTCGCGGTCGTTCTGCTGGTCGCCACCTATGTCGCCCTGGCCGCGCCCCTGGTCTTGCGTCATCCGGGGCAGACCCTGGCGATCATCGGCCTGACCGCCGCCGGTTCCTTGGCCTTCTACGCCTACACCACCTACATGCTGAAGTTCCTGGTCAACACGGCCGGTTTCGACAAGGCCACGGCCGGAGGTATCAACCTGGCCACCCTGGCCGGCTTCATGCTGATCCAGCCGCTGTTCGGCTGGGCCTCGGACAAGGTCGGCCGCAAGACCATGCTGGTCTTCGCCTTCGGGCTCGGAGCCCTGATCGCTTGGCCGGTGTTCAGCCTGACCGCCAAGGCGACCAGCCCCGTCGTCGCCTTCGGCCTGATCTTCGCGGCCCTGTTCGTGCAGTCGGGCTACACCGCCATCAGCGCGGTGGTGAAGGCCGAGCTGTTCCCGGCCCATGTCCGCGCCCTGGGCGTTGCCCTGCCCTACGCCATCGGCAACGCCGCGTTCGGCGGCACGGCTGAATATGTCGCCCTGTGGTTCAAGCACGAGGGCATGGAAAGCGGCTTCTACCTCTATGTGTCGGCGATCATGGCCGTGGGCCTGACCGTGTCGCTGCTGCTTCGCGACACGGGCAAGACCAGCCTGATCCTCGAGGACTGACACCGCCCTTTCGCCGACTCCCGTTCCGGACTTAAGTTCGCCTCATGCATGCTTCGCTTTCCCACGCCCTGTCCAAGCAGTTCCTGGCCCTGCCCGTCATCGACCTTCTGGTCCTGGCGTTTTTCCTGTTCTGCTGGCTGTTCTACGAGCCGATGCTCAAGCGGCTGGGCCGGGAGCGGAACGTCATCAACACCGACATGACGGTGATCCGCCGCCGGTGGATGGCCGAGATGGCGGTGCGCGAGATCGCCCTGCTGGACGGCCAGCTGCTGGGCCATGCGCTGAACTCGGCCTCGTTCTTCGCATCGAGCAACCTGATCCTGATCGCCGCGGCGGCCGGCGTGCTGTTCGGCGGCGACAGCGCGCTCAAGAGCATCGAAGGCCTGGCCGTGCTGGCCCCCGCCTCGACCCTGGTGTTCCAGATCAAGCTGGGCGTGGTGCTGGTGGCCCTGGCGCGGGGCCTGCTCGACTTCATCTGGTCGATCCGCCAGATGAACTACTGCCTGGCCGCCATCGGCGCGACGCCGATGTGGTCGCCGCGCGCGGTGCTGGACGAATATGCCGAGGCCACCGGCGCGATCCTCAACCCCGCCCTGTCGGCGTTCAACGCCGGGGTGCGCGGCTACTATTTCGCCCTGGCCGCCGCGGCCTGGCTGCTCGGGCCCGTCGCCTTCGCCGTGGCGACTGGCGGGGCGATGGCGCTGCTGCTCTGGCGCCAGCGCCGCAGCCCCGCCTCGGCCGCGGTGCGCAAGGTCCGGCAGATCCTGGAGCGCCAGCCCGTGGTGATGGGCCCGCACCTGACCAAGACCAACGGCGAGCAGGTTTAGGCCGGAAGCCTACAGCCCCAACTCCGCCTTCACTTTTCGGGTCAGCTTGGCGGCGATCAGGCCGTGCGCCGTCTTCAGCCAGTCGGTGACCTCGTCGGCGTCCTGGGCGGCCAGGTCGGCGAAGTGCAGCCATTTGGCGCGGGCCAGATAGGGCGCAGGCGTGGCGCGGCCCATCTCGCTCAGCACTTCGAACGCCACGTCCGAGGCCTTCAGCGAAAAGCCGTTGCGCCCGACCGCCCCGCCCAGCACGGCGAACATCTTGCCGCCCACCTTGTAGACCTGGTCGTCGCCCCACTGGATGGTCATGGTCGCGCCCGGCAGGGCCATGGCTGCGGCGTCGAAAGCCTTGGGGGTCATGCTTGCCATTCGATATAGTCGACGCCGCAGAACCGCTCGATCCAGACCGAGAAACTGTCGGCCACGACGCGCAGGTCACCGTCATCGTGGTTCCAGAACCAGATCGGCGCCCGGCCCGGCCGGCCGGCGCGCCCGTCCCGGACGTCGAAACAGAAGAGATTGCCCGAGCAATCGTCGGCGAACGCGACGAGGTGACCAGGCAGGCCGCCTTCGCGCCAAGCTTGGGTCTGCTCGACAATGAGGTCCGGCTCAAAGAAATCGCTGACGTCGGATATATCCGCCTCGGTCTCGACGATGCTGTGCAGCAGGGCGATGGTCATCCAAGGCAGACCATGAGCCAAAATCGCCGCGCGATAATCCTGCGGAAACACGAAGTCGAGCCGGGCTTCCACCGCGTCGAGATCGGCGTGCTGGACCTTCGTCGGCGGATGGTCGCCGATCGTCCACTTGTCGATGAACAGTTCGAGAGACACGTGCGCTCCGCCCCTAAGCCTCGAGCCCGATTCCGATCGGACACACCACGCCCGTACCACCGACGCCGCAATAGCCCCCGGGGTTCTTGGCCAGGTACTGCTGGTGATAGTCCTCGGCGAAGTAGAACGGTCCGGCCGCACCGATCTCGGTGGTGATGGTTCCCAGCCCCTGGGCGTTCAGGGCCTGCTGGTAGGCCTCCTTGCTCGCCACCGCCGCAGCGGCCTGGGCGTCGGAGGTCACATAGATTCCCGAGCGGTACTGCGTGCCGATATCGCCGCCCTGGCGCATCCCCTGGGTCGGGTCGTGATTCTCCCAGAAGGTCTTGAGCAGGGTCTCGTAGGTGACGACGCGCGGGTCGAACACGACCTGCACCACCTCGTTATGACCCGTGCGGCCGGTGCAGACCTCCTCATAGGTCGGATTCGGGGTGACCCCGGCCGCATATCCGGCGGCGGTCACATGCACGCCCGGGATCTTCCAGAACACCTGCTCCACGCCCCAGAAGCAGCCCATGGCCAGCACCGCGATCTCCATGCCGTCGGGATAAGGTCCCTTCAGCGCATGGCCGTTGACGAAGTGGGTTCGGGCGGTCGGGATCGCCGCCGCCCGTCCCGGCAGGGCGGTGTCGACGGTCGGCATGTCGAGGATCTTGGGCGCGGAGACCATGGCGAATCCCGGGATCGAAACGGAAGTCTCGATCCTAAGGCGTTCGCGATCGCGTTTCACCTCGCATGGCCGCTTGCCCCCGCAATCGTCCTGAGTATATTGCGCCCCTTCCTGCGTCGGGGGCCTCAACCGCCTTCCGCATCTGGTGCGCATGGTGAGGTGGCCGAGTGGTTGAAGGCGCACGCCTGGAACGCGTGTATAGGGGAAACTCTATCGAGGGTTCGAATCCCTCTCTCACCGCCACCGCCCTCTCCCCAAATTTGACATCAGGGCCCCGCGTCCCTACCTGACGCTCACCGAGCGCGATCCGATCGCGCCGGACGCCTGACCACAGGCTTCCAGTCTCCAGGCTCGCGCTCAGCGCCAGACGCTTGGAGCCAGACGGAAAATCCCCGCCATGCCCTTTTCAGATCGGCCGTAAGAGACGGCCAGCGTCGCTCTAGGCCACGCACAATCCTGACCAGGGAACGCGGCTTCATTCCCCGAAGCTCACGGTCTTCATGAAACGCCTGCGCCCCACGGCGCGCGTTCGCCGAGCCCACACAGGGTCCCGCGCTCAGAAAGCGCCGGCCAGGGCTCAAGACACATCCAGAAAGACTCTACGACCATGTTTTCCACCCAAACCCAATCCACCCAAGCCCTGCCCGCGGTCTATGTGACCGAGGCCGACTTCGAGATCCTTTCCAACTTGGCCGACGCCGCGGCGGGCCGCGCGCCCGGCGGCCGCGTCCTGGCCGGCGAAATGGCCCGCGCCGTGATCGTCGAGCCCGGCGAAGCGCCCCGCCCCTTCGTCCGCATCGGCTCGCGCGTCGCGTTCCAGGACCTGTCCAACGACCAGACCCGCATCGTCCATGTCAGCCTGCCGCGCGACGCCAGCATCGACGACGCCCGCATCTCGGTGCTCAGCCCCGTGGGCGCGGCCCTGATCGGCCTGACCGCCGGCGAGGCCTTCCACTGGACCGACCCCGAAGGCCGCGCGCGCGGCGTCCGCGTGCTGGCGGTCCAGGACTGACCCTGACGCCGGTCAAGGCTGTCGCCAAGCCCTGAGCCGATGCTATGGCTCGGCCCATGATCCAGCGCCACCTTCCCGCCCTGCTCGCCGCCCTCGCCGTCCTGACGGCTGCCCCTGCCCGGGCTAACGACACCTCGGCCGAGTTGGCGGCGGGCGGCCTGGTCCTGACCAAGAGCGACAGCATCGAGATGCGCTCGGAGGACCTCTACATCTCCGAGCAGGCCGTGCGGGTGCGCTACGTGTTCGCCAACACCAGCGGCAAGGACGTCACCGTCCGCGTAGCCTTCCCGATGCCCGACATCGGCGGGCCGGACTTCTTCCAGAGCGACGTGTCGATCCCGATCGCGGATGCCCCCGCCAACGTCCTGGGCTTCTCGACCAAGGTCGACGGCAAGCCCGTAAGAGCCGAGGTCGAGCAGAAGGCCATCGCCACGGACGGCGTCGACCGCGCCGCCTGGTTGATCGCCAATCGCATCCCGCTGGCCGTCCACCTGGGCGGCGTCGATGAGGCTCTGCGCGCCCTGCCGAAGGCCAAGCGAGACGAGGCGGTCAGGCTGGGGCTCTACGACCCCGACCAGGGCGGTGTCTGGGTGCTGAAGACCACCTACCACTGGCTGCAGACCTTCCCGGCCGGGCGACCGATCGTCGTCGAGCACGCCTACCGGCCGTCGGTCGGCGCCACCGTGGCCACCAGCGTCGGCACCGAATACGCCAACGAGATCAAGGACAAGTACTGCGTCGACAAGGCCCTGACCGACACCGTCATCCGCGCCGCCAAGGCTGACAAGGACGGCAACGCGCCGTGGGTCGACCGCTGGATCGACTACGTCCTGGTCACCGGCGGCAACTGGAAGAAGCCGATCGGCGACTTCCGCCTGGTGGTCGACAAGGGCTCACCCAAGAACCTGGTCAGCTTCTGCGGCTCGGGCGTGAAGAAGATCAGCCCCACCCAGTTCGAAATGCGCCGCACCAACTGGCGGCCTGAGAAGGACCTGTCGATCCTGCTGCTGGTCTCGCACGACGCGATGTAGCTACTCTTCGACAAAGGCCTTGAGCCGCGCCAGCGTGTCGTCCCACTGGCGAGACACGCCGTCGAGATAGGCGCGGGCCTCGTCCAGCGCCTCCCGCCGCGCGGCGAAGCGGCTCTCGCGGCCGACCCGGAGGCTGGCCACCAGGCCGGCGTCCTGCAGCACGTGCAGGTGCTTGGTGATCGCCTGGCGGGTCAGGGCGGTGTCGATGGACAAGGCGGCGATCGAGCGGGCCTGGCCGTCGCCCAGCTTGTCCAGCAGCGCCAGACGAGTGCGGTCGCCCAGGGCGGCGAAGATCGGCGCGGGGTCCGCAGCGCTAGGATTCAACATGGGCCTTGATGTTCTGGACCTGCTGCGTCCAGCCGCCGTCGTTCATCCGGAAGGCTTCCTCGCGGCGATGGGCGGGCACCTTGTCGAAGCCGGACTCCACGACCGTCAGCCGCGTGCCGGCCCCGTTCGGCGCCAGCAGGAACTCGACCAGGGTCGGCTCTTCCTGGTCGTAGTCGACGTCGGGATCGATCCCGTAGGGATGCCAGGTGAAGGCCAGGCGCCGCGGCGGTTCGATGGCCGTCACCTTGGCCTTCCAGGTCACGTGCTCATAGCCCGGATGGGTGATCTGGCCGCGGGCCTCCTGGCCGACGGCGAACGGCGCTTCCAGGTCGACCTTGAACCAGGTCCCGAATTCCTTGTGGTCGCTGACGGCGCGCCAGACGCGCTCGATCGGCGCGTTCAGGTCGATGGTCTTCTCGATTCGGTCGAACATGATGGCAACCTCCTGGTTGCGCATTTGTGACTCTAATCGGGAAGAAGAGCAACCTTTCAGTTGCCATTGATTGGGGACAGGCGCATGCGCCTGTCCCGAGCCCTAGATCTCGATCAGTTCGTGTCCTCGGCCACCGGGTCGGCCGCCGAGACGGCGCCGTCCTTGTTGGTGTCGTGGGTGACGAACATCCGCCAGCCGGAATAGTCGAACTCGGCCGGGGCGATGCCGCCACTCTTGTCGGTATCGAGCACGCCGAAGCGCACGTCAGCCTGGCGCAACTGGCGCACGCGCTCCTCCTCCTTCTTCTCGGCCGTGTCGGTCGAGGCGGCCAGGCGCTTGGCCAAGCGGGCGGTGAACTCGCCGACATATTCGTCGTGCGACAGGGCGCCGTCGTGATTGGCGTCGATGCCGGCGAACTGCTTGTCACGGCCGGCCTTGAACTCGTCCTTGCTGACCGAGCCGTCGCCGTTGAGGTCCTGCTCCTTGATGAAGGTGTCGCGGGCGTGCGAGGCGGCGAAGGCGGGGGCGGCCATGCAGAACGCGGCGGCGGCCAGGAGGGCGATCTTGCGGGTCATCGGACAGGTCTTTCTCAGCGCAGGGATTCGAAGGTCAGGGCGTAGGTGTAGGAATGGCCAGTGGCGTCGGTAGCGGTTGGCGCGACGCGATAACGGGCCTGGATCTGGTAGACGCCCGATCGGGCGACCTTGACCGTAAACCGGCCCTGGTCGTCGCTGGTCAGGGTGACCGGCGGGGTCTTGGCGTCGGCGTAGCGGTCGTCGCCGGCGTGCAGTGTGATCGCCTGCCCGGCCACCGGCTTGCCGTCGAACAGCACCGTGAACTTGGCGTCCTGGCCGGTGAAGATGCTGCTGGGATGGGTGATGGCGACGAATTCCAGGCCCTTGCCGACCGGGGCCAGGGCCGCCGTGCTCGGCGCGCCGCGGGTCACATAGACGTCGGCCAGGGTCAGGCTCTGCATGTCGACCGGCGTGGTCCCGGCCGGCGCCTTGGCGGGATCCTCGAGGAACTCCCACTGGCCCTTGACCAGCACGGCCTTGGCGGTGCGGCCGGTGCGCTGGCCGGTGGTGATCCGATAGGTGCCGGGCTGCTCGGTCGCGACTTCGACCAGGGCCAGCTCGCGCAGGTTGGTGGCGGTCAGCGGCATGCGCGCGCCGTTCGGCCCGACCACCGCCCAGGCGTCGGACTTCATCGCCACCTCGGGGCTGAAGAAGCTCTCGGTGAACGAGCCCTGCACGGTCACCAGCTTGCGATCGGTGACGTCGAAAGCGCTGGGCAGCAGGTACGGCGAATGGGCCTGGGCCGCGCCGGCCAGGACGCCGCTTAGGGCGACCCCGGCCAGGAAGGCGGCGAACGAGGGCGAGCGGCGCATGGCTGAAAGTCTCCGGATTCCAAGGAAGCGTCGCCTTCGGCTCTAATAGGAATGATTCTGAGAATCAATTGCATTTAGCTTGACCAAGCGAGCCTCCCCTCGTAGGTCCTCCGCCAACAGATGCGAATAGTTCGCATGTATCAGATCCGGGGGTCCTCGATGTCTCGCCTCAAGCTCGCCAGCTTCGCCGCCGTGTCGGCCACCGCCCTGCTCTGCGCCCAGGGCGCCTTGGCGGCGGAAACGGCGGCCGATGCGGTGGAGTTGGACAAGGTCATGGTCACCGCTACCCGCTCGGAGACCAAGCTGCAGGATGCGCCGGTGACCGCCAGCGTCATCTCCGGCCAGGACATCGAGGACGGTCTGGTCAAGGACATCAAGGACCTGGTCCGCTTCGAGCCCGGCGTGTCGGTGCGCAGCGCGCCCGCCCGCTTCACCGCCGCCGGGGCCTCGACCGGCCGCGACGGTAATGCCGGCTTCAACATCCGCGGCCTGGAGGGCAACCGCGTCCTGATCCTGGTGGACGGCGTGCGCGTGCCGGACGGCTACGCCTTCGGGGCCCAGAACATGGGGCGCGGCGACTATGTCGACCTCGACACCCTGAAGTCGGTCGAGATCGTGCGCGGCCCCGCCTCGGCCCTCTATGGCAGCGACGGCCTGGCCGGCTCGGTCAGCTACTTCACCAAGGATCCGTCCGACCTGCTGAAGGCCGGCAAGGCCTTCGGCCTGCGCGGCCGCGTCGGCTACGCCTCGGCCGACGAGAGCTGGAGCGAGAGCCTGACCGCCGCGGGCCGGGCCGGGGCCTGGGAGGCCATGGTCGCCTATACCCGCCGCGACGGCCAGGGCCAGAAGACCGCCGGGACCAACGACTCGGCCAACACCGACCGCACCACCGCCAATCCCGAGGACAACCGGTCCAACGCCGTCCTGGCGCGGGTGGTCTACACCCTGAACGACCAGAACCGCTTCCGGCTGACCTATGACCACCTGGACCGCGACACCGACTGGACGGTGCTGAGCGCCATCGCCAAGCCGCCCTTGGCTGCGACCAGCGTGCTGGGCCTGACCGCCTGGGACAAGGTCAAGCGCGACCGCGTCAGCCTCGACCACCGCTTCACCGACGGCCAGGGCCTGGTCCAATCGGCCACGACCACGCTCTACTATCAGGACAGCACCACCCGGCAGTATTCGGCCGAGGACCGCAACACCGCCGCCGATCGCACCCGCGACGCCACCTTCGACAACGAGGTGTTCGGCGCGGCGCTGGAGCTGCACAGCCAGGCGGCGATCGGCGGCTTGACGCACAAGCTCGTCTGGGGCGGCGACGCCTCGCTGACCCGCCAGGAGGGCGTGCGCGACGGCACGGTCCCGCCGGCCGGCGAGACCTTCCCCACCCGCGCCTTCCCGACCACCGACTACACCCTGGCCGGGGCCTATGCGCAGGACGAGATCGCCGTGGGCCCCGTGACCCTCTATCCAGCCGTCCGCTTCGACTACTATAGGCTGGAACCCAAGACGGACGCCCTGTTCACCGCCAACGTCCCGGCCAGCCAGAGCGAAAGCCACGTCTCGCCCAAGCTGGGCGTGGTGTGGAGGGCCACCGACCTGGTGACGGTGTTCGCCAACGCCGCCGCCGGCTTCAAGGCGCCCTCGCCGTCCCAGGTCAACAACGGCTTCGCCAACCTGGCCTCGAACTACAGGTCGATCTCAAACCCCGACCTGAAACCCGAGACCAGCCAGACCTTCGAGCTGGGCGTGCGCCTGAACCGCCCGACCTGGAACGCCAGCATCACCGGCTTCACCGGCCAGTACGACGACTTCATCGAGCAGGTGCAGGTGCGCGGGACGTTCACCGCCGCCGACCCGGCCGTCTACCAGTACGTCAACCAGTCCAAGGCCGAGATCACCGGCGCCGAGGCGCGATTCGTCACCGAACTGGGCGGTGGCTTCACCCTGCAGGGCGCGGCCTCCTACGCCCGGGGCAATTCGGAGAACAACGGCGCGAAGGTCCCGCTGGCTTCGGTCGACCCCGTCAAGCTGGTGGCGGGTCTGTCCTACCGCGACCCGGCCGGCCGGTTCGGCGGGGCGCTGAACGCCGTGCACGCAGCGCGGAAGTCCGCTGGTCGCTCGGGCGTCAGTTGCAGCGCCACCATCCTGGTCAATGGCGCGCCCCAGACCCAGACCGGCTCGGACTATTGCTGGATGCCCAAGGCCTTCACGGTTCTGGACCTGACCGCCTACTGGAACATCACCGAGAGCGTCACCCTGCGCGGCGGCGTGTTCAATCTCACCGGCCAGACCTATGCCTGGTGGAGCGATGTACGCGGCCTGGCCGACAACGCCCCCGTCAAGGACGCCTACACCCAGCCCGACCGCAACTACAGCGTCTCGCTGGCGGTGAAGTTCTAGGGTTCCGGTCGGCCTATCCCCTTCGGCCGGCTTGGAGCGGGCCGCGACCGTGCCGGCGGTCGCGGCCCGTTTTCGTCGAGGCGTGCTTTTGTAAAAGCCCTGTCAGAACAATGCGGCTTGGCCGTGCGGCCCAGGTCGACTACGACCCCTGCCATGAACGCCCAGACCCCCGCCGAACGCTACATCCTGATCCTGCAATGCCCCGACCGTAAGGGCGTGGTCGCCGCCGTGTCCGGCTTCCTGGCCGACAACGACGCCTCGATCGTCGAGAGCAGCCATTTCAACGACGGCTTGGCCGACCAGTTCTACATGCGCACGGTCTTTCGCCCGGATGGTGCGATGCCGGGGATCGACGACCTGCGCCGCGGCTTCGAGCTGATCGCCAAGCGCTTCGGCATGACCTGGGCCCTGCATGACGCCGGTGCCAAGCCCAAGGTGCTGATCGCGGTCTCCAAGTTCGGCCACTGCCTGTTCGACCTGCTGCACCGCTGGCGCGCCGGCCTGCTGCCGGTCGAGATTGTCGGGGTCGTCTCCAACCACGAGGACATGCGCTCGTTCACCGAATGGAGCGGCCTGCCCTATTTCCACCTGCCGACCACCAAGGCCAACAAGGCCGAGCAGGAGGACGCCTTCCTCAAGCTGGTCGACGAGCTGGCCGTCGACCTGGTCGTACTCGCCCGCTACATGCAGATCCTGTCGCCGGCCCTGTGCGCGCGGCTGTCGGGCAAGTGCATCAACATCCACCACTCGTTCCTGCCCAGCTTCAAGGGCGCCAAGCCCTATCACCAGGCCCACGACCGAGGCGTGAAGATCATCGGCGCCACGGCCCACTACGTGACCACCGACCTGGACGAGGGCCCGATCATCGAGCAGGGCGTCCACCGGGTGGACCACAGCCACACGCCCGACGACCTGGTCACCCTGGGCCGCGACGTCGAATGCACCGTGCTGGCCCGCGCCGTGACCTGGCACGTGGAGCACCGCGTGCTGATCGCCGGGGCCAAGACGGTGGTGTTCGACTAGGGTTTCGCGACAAGCGTCCACGTCACCGCGTCCCGCGCTCCGCCGCCTTCCACCACAAGGCGGTTGACGCCCGGCGCCAGCGTCACGGGCCAAGTGGCGACATGGTCGACCACCGGCGCGCTTCCCAGGTCGCGCCCGTTGAGGCGCAGCGAGACCGAGGGGACGTTGGCGTAAACCTTCACCGTCACCGCCGGCGTGTCGCGGACCACCGCCCGGCGGCTGGTGATGTAGGCCATCGGCGCCGTGGTCCAGTTGGCGCGATACCAGTAATAGGCGTCCTTGCGGACCTTGCGGTCATAGGTCACCAGGCCCTTATCGTTGATCCCCGGACGGTCGCCCTCGTCGCGGCCGTCGGACGCCAGGTCGAAGCCGACCCAGACGAAGGTCCCCCACAGCCACGGCTTGTCGCGCAGGACCCGCCAGTAGGTCTCGTGGAACAGGGCCTGGTACTGCTCGGGGTGCCACCGGCTCTTGGCGACCGGGCGGCGCGGCGGGTCTTCCTGCTGCAGCACGCTGGCTCCGGCGCCGTATTCGCTGATCGCCAGCGGCCGGTCGGGGCTTTTGGCGTGCACCGCCTCCACCCAAGGACCGACGTCCTCGGGCTTGCCGTCGTACCAGCCGAAATAGCGGTTCTGGCCGATCAGGTCGGTGTGTAGGGCCTGGGGGTCGGTCTCGGGCTTGCAGCAGTCGGCCAGCACCGTGGGACGCGACGGGTCCTCGGCCTTGGCCACCGTCTGCAGGCCCGATAGCAGTTTCGCGGTGGCCGCATCGGACCGGTAGAGCTCGTTGGCCAGGCCCCAGGTCACCACCGAGGGGTGGTTGTAGTTCTGGCGGATCAGCTCGCGCAGCTGCTCGGCGGCGTTGTCGGCGAAGGCGGAGCCATCGTCGGCGACGCTGTTGAGCGGGATCTCGGTCCAGACCAGGAAGCCGTCACGGTCGGCGTTCTCATAGGCGCGGCGCGGGTGCTGGAAATGCACGAAGCGCAAGCCCGTCGCGCCCATGTCGCGCAGGATGGCGAAGTCCGCGTCGATCTCCGCGTCGCGGACCGCCAGGCCTTCGGTCGGCCGGCCGGAATGGAACAGGTTGACGCCATGCACGCCGTACGGCTGGCCGTTCAGCAGGAAGCCCCGCGCGGGATCCACCGCGATCGAGCGGAAGCCGACCGGAACGGTGACCGTGTCGTCGCCCACCGAGGTCACCAGCCGGTACAGATAGGGGTCGGCCCGTCCCCGCCACAGACGCGGGGCCGCGATCCAGGTCGCCAGGGTCATCGGCGTGACGGCGCCGGGTGCGACGTCCGCCGTTCCAGACAGGGTCGCCACCGTCTTGCCCGCCGCGTCCAGCAGGCGCGAACGCACGGCCACCCGGACCGGCGCGACCTGGTCGTTGCGCACCCGGACCAGCACCGACAGGTCAGCGCCGTCGGCGCTGACCGCCGAGGGCGTGGCGTAGACGCCGGGACCGCCGTGGTCGAGCATGTCGACGTGGATCGCGTCGGTGACCACCAGCCGCACCGGCCGATACAGGCCGCCAAACACCGTGAAATCGCCGCCCAGCGGCGCGACGTCCTTATGGCTGGCGTTGTCGACCCGCACCGCCACCAGGTTGGCGCCGGGGACGATCCTGTCGCTGACGTCAAAGCGGAAGCCCGCATAGCCGCCGGCGTGCCGCCCCACGGGATGGCCGTTGACCCAGGCCTCCGAGACCAAGGCCGCGCCGTCGAACTCCAGGAACGCCCGCTGTCCGACCTTGAGCGGAGGAACGACCAGGTGGGTGCGATACCAAGCCGGTCCACGATAATAGCCGCCGCCGTCGGCCCCGTCGGCCGCGTTATAGGTGTGGGGCAGCCTCACCGTCTCCCAGGCGCGGTCGTCGAAGGCCGGGGCCTGAGCCGTCTGGGAGTCGCCCTTGGCGAAGGTCCAGGTCGTCAGCGGAACCGTCGTGCGGGGACCCGCGACGGCCAGGGCCGGGATCAGGCACAGCGCCGCCAGGACGAGCAGCGCCAAGCGCGGTGTCGGAAAGCCCATCGGTGCGTTCGCTCCCTCGTTTGTCGGACCGATAGCATGAGATTCGAACGAGGCGGCCATTGACCTGGCCCCTGGGTCCGCCCCGATAAGGACGACGGTCAACCGCCAGCGAGGTGATTCCGTGCCTTCTCCCATCCGCTTCCTGAACCCTGCCGAGGCCGCGCGGCGGCTGGGCGTATCGACCAAGGCCCTGCGACTGTACGAGCGGCGCGGCCTGGTCACGCCCCAGCGCACGGCGGCCGGCTGGCGAGCCTATGGACCGGCGGAGATGACGCGGGCGGGCCAGGTGGCGGCCCTGCGCGCCCTGGGCCTGAGCCTCGCCCGCATCGCCGACGTGCTGGACGGCGACGCCCAGGCCCTGGAGCCGGCCCTGGCCGCCCACCAAGCGGCGCTGGAGCAGCAGGGCCGACAACTGGCGGAAGCCGTCGAAAAGGTCGGCGCCCTGCGCGCTGGCCTGGCCCGGGGCCGAACGCCGGACGCCGAGGACCTGGTGCGGCTTCTGACGCCGGTCGTCCGTCCCGGCGTGGCCTTCGACCTGCCCTGGCCGTGGGGCGGCGAGCCCTTCACCTTCCTCGACATCCCGCCCCTCACCTACATCACCGGCCCGCTGGGCAGCGGCAAGACGCGGCTGGCCCTGCGCCTGGCCGAGACCCTGCCTGGCGCGGTCTTCCTGGGCCTGGACCGGACGACCGACGGCGGCGCTGCGATCCGCGCTGGCCTCGACGCCGATTCCGCCCTGGCCGCGCGCGTCGACCGGACCCGGGCCTGGCTGATCGAGGACGGCGCCACACCGTCCGACGACCTGCTAGCGCTGCTGGCCGCGCTGGAGGCCGAAGCCGCCGCCCTGGTGATCGACATGCCCGAACAGGGGTTGAACTCCCCGACTCAAGCGGCGCTGGTCGCCTGGCTGCGCCGCCGTGGCCCGGAGGCACGGCCGGTGTTCCTGTTGACGCGGTCCAGCGCGATCCTCGACCTAGCCGCTCTCGGAAGCGGCGAGGCGCTCCTCTACTGCCCGGCCAACCACGCCCCGCCGATGCGCGTCGCCCGGTATCCCGGCTCGCCCGGCTACGAGGCCGTCGCGAGCTGCCTGGCGTCGCCCGAGGTTCGGGCCCGCACGGCGGGGATGATGGCGGTGATGCGCCACACGGGGTGAGATGGAGCGTCCCAGCCGCCGGTCGATAGTCGACCGTGACCGGAAGCGGCCGCCCGCCCCTACAGCAGGATGTCGGCGGAGGTGAGCGTGCCGGTGACGTTCAGGACGATCACGAAGTCGGCCACCCCGTCGCCGTTCACGTCGCCCGACACGTGGTAGTAGCCCGAGCTGTCCGGCGCGGCGATGATCAGTTGACCCGCCACGTTGGAGAAGCTGGTCACCACCGCGAAGGCGTCATTGGCGCCCGTGCCGGAATTGGCGTCGATGCCGGTCAGGTCCAGCTTGTCGGCCTGGGCGGAGCTGAAGTCGAAGATCAGGTCCGTGGCGAAGGGCAAGCTTTCGCCGGCCGAGGTGTAGACGAAGGTGTCCGCCCCGGCGCCGCCCAGCATGAAATCGGCTCCGCCGGCCCCGGTCAGGATATCATTCCCGTCCAGGCCGTAGAGGATGTCGTTGCCGGCCGCTCCAACCAGGGTGTCGGCGACGTTGTGACTGGCGCCGTCGCCCACCAGCACGAAGGCCTGGCTGGCCCCGCCGCTGGTGACCAGGTCGGTGGCCTTGAGCGACGTTCCGGAGACTGCGACCACGGCCTGGCTGTTTCCACCGCCGTCGGGGGCCGAATAGATGAAGGTCGTGCCGTCATAGCGCCCGATGGTGATCTTGCCGCCATCGATCGCCGAGATGTCGATCTTGTCTTGCCCGGAATTGAACCCGAAGATCACGTCATAGGCGGCGAAGTTGGACTGCGATATCGCCGTGTACTGGAAGGTGTCGGTCCCGGACCCGCCATAGAGGATGTCGGCCCCGCCGCCGCCGTTCAGGGTGGTGGTTCCCGAACCGCCGACCAGGACGTCGGCCCCCGCCGTGCCCGTCAGAGTCTCGACGCCGTTGCCGGCGTACAGCGTGTAGCCATGGACCGCCCCGCTGACGATCAGGTCGGACGTCTTGAGGTCGCCATTGATCTGGACGACGCCCGCGCTGCCCCCCGAGCCGAAATAGACGAAGGTGCTGGAGCCGAAGTGGGCGATCGCCACCGTGCCCGCGTCGACCGCCGAGATGTCCAGCTTGTCCTGGCCGGTGGCGAAGTCGGTGATCGTGTCCCACTGCAGGACGGACGAGTCCCCGGCGCCGTACAGGAAGGTGTCGACCCCCGCCCCGCCGGCAAGGGTGTCGCCGCCGCCGCCGCCGCGGATCGAGTCCGCGCCGTCCGCGCCACTGATGATGTCGGCTCCCGAACCGCCCGTCAGGGTGTCGCCGCCGGACGAGCCGGTGATCGTGAAGCCGAAATTGGCCACGCCGGTGACGATGTCGGTCACCTCCAGCCCCTGGCCCAGCGACTTGATCTGTCCCTCGGCGACGCCGTCCCCGTCGAGGTCGATCGACAGGATCTTGTCGACGCCGTCCGTGCCCAGGGTCAGCTTGGTCGTGCCGGTGATCAGCGGCGTCAGCCACAGGGTGTCCGAACCATGGGCAAAGTCGGTGATCGTGTCGAAGGCCCCGACCGTGCTGTCGCCGATGGCTTCATAGGCGAAGACGTCCGCGCCGCCGCCGCCCGTCAGGGTGTCGGCGCCGCCCTTGCCGGTCAGGGTATGGGCCGACCCGTCGCTGATCAGGATGTTGGCGTTGGCGTCGCCAGTGGCCGAGCCGGTGACGGTCACCGTCAGTTGAGCCGTCGCCGACGCCCCCGAGGGGTCCTTGATCGTATAGTCGAACGTATCGGTCACCACCTGGCCGACGACGAGTCCCTCATGGTCGGCCACGTAGCTGTAGGAGCCGTCCGGATTGATCGTCAGCTTGCCATAGGCGCCGTTCACCACCGTGCCGCCCGAGACCACGGCCTGGTCCACATGGGTGGCGTTGTAGGCGACATTGGTCACCGTCAAGGTCGTGGCGGCGTTGTCGACATCGGCGTCGTTGGTGCGGACCGAACCCGTCAGCGTCAGACGTTGGGCCACCGCACCGGCGTCGTTGCTGGCGGTGGGCGCATCGTTGACATTGGCGACGGCCGCGGTGGCGGCGCTGGTCTTGCTTTCCCCCGCGCCGTGGCCGTCGGTATAGCTGACCACCACGCGGACCGTTCCGCCGACGTCGGCGTCGCCCAGCGCGTAGGTCGCCTGGTCGGTCCCGACATTGACGTAGCCCGAACCCGTGTCGCGCTGCCATTGATAATGCAGCGCGCCCAGGCCGTCCGCATCCGCCAGGGTGGACGAGGCCGTCAGCACCTGGTCCTCGGTGGCCGCGCCGGCGATCGTCACCGTCCCGGTCGGCGCGTCGTTGATATTGGCCACGGCCGAGGTCGGGCCGCTGGTCTCGCTTTCGAACACGCCCTGGCCGTCGGTGTAGCTGACGACCACACGGATCTGCGCGCCGACGTCGGCGTCGCCCAGGGTGTAGGTCGCCTGGTCGGTCCCGACATTGACATAGCCCGACGAAACCGTGCTGCGCTGCCATTGATAGTGGAACGCGCCCAGTCCGCCGGGGTCGGCCAGGCTGGAGGTGTCGGCGGTCAGGACCTGGTCCTCCGTGGCCGCGCCGGTGACGCCGACCCCGCCGGTATGGGGACCGTTGGCGGGCAGGATCGTCGCCGTGGCGGCGCTGGTCGCGGCCTCGGCCGTGCCCTGGGCGTCGACATAGGAGGTCACCACCCGGATCACGCCGCCGACGTCGGCGGCGGCCAGCGTATAGGTCGCCTGGTCGGATCCGACATTGACGAAGCCCGAGCCGCTGTCGCGTTGCCACTGGTAGTGCAGCGTTCCCAGCCCGTCCGCGTCGGCCAGGGTCGAGGTGTCGGCCGTCAGGACCTGGTTTTCGTTCGTCGTCCCGGTGACGGCGACGCCGCCGGTGTGCGGGTCGTTGACGTTGGCGATCGCCGCGGTCGAGGCGCTGGTCGCCGACTCGGCGAAGCCCTGGCCGTCGGTGTAGCTGATCACCACTCGGACCACGCCGCCGACATCCGCGTCGCCAAGGGTGTAGGTCGCCTGGTCCGCGGCGCCGACGATATTGGTGAAGCCCGAGCCGACGTTGCGCTGCCACTGGTAGTGCAGCGTCCCCAGGCCGTCGACGTCGGCCAGGGTCGAGACCGCGGTCAGGACCTGGTTCTCGGTCGGCGCGCCGGTAACCGACGCGCCGCCCGTATGAGGATCGTTGACGCCGCTGATCGAGGCGCTGGCCGACGAGGTTACGGCCTCGGCCGTGCCCTGGCCGTCGACATAGCTGACCACCACGCGGACCACGCCGCCGACGTCGGCGTCGCCCAGGGTGTAGGTCGCCTGGTCCGAACCGACATTGACGAAGCCGCTGCCCGTGTTGCGTTGCCACTGGTAGTGCAGCGTGCCCAGGCCGTCGACGTCGGCCAGGGCCGAGGTGTTGGCGGTCAGCACCTGGTTCTCGGTGGGCGCGCCGGTGATCGCCACCGCGCCGGTCGGGGCGTCGTTGACGTTGGCGATCGACGCGGTGGAGGCGCTGGTCGCCGACTCGGCGAAGCCCTGGTTGTCGGTGTAGCTGACCACCACCCGGACCAGGCCGCCGACGTCGGCGTCGGTCAGGGTATAGGTCGACTGGTCGGTTCCGACATTGACGAAGCCGGAGCCTACGTTGTGCTGCCACTGGTAGTGCAGCGTGCCCAGGCCGTCGACGTCGGCCAGGGTCGAGACCGCGGTCAGGACCTGGTCCTCGGTCGGCGTACCGCTGATCGACGCGCCGCCGGTGTGCGGATCGTTGACCCCGGCGATCGCGGCGCTGGCCGACGAGGTTACGGCCTCGGCCGTGCCCTGACCATCGGTGTAGCTGACCACCACGCGGACCGTGCCGCCGACGTCGCCGTCGCCCAGGGTATAGGTCGCCTGGTCGGCCGCGCCGACGATGTTGGTGAAGCCCGACCCGACATTGCGCTGCCACTGGTAGTGCAGCGTGCCCAGGCCGTCGATGTCGGCCAGGGTCGAGGTGTCGGCCGTCAGCACCTGGTTCTCGGTGGTCGTGCCGGTCACCGCCACCGCGCCCGTCGGGGCGTCGTTGACGTTGGCGATCGACGCGGTGGAGGCGCTGGTCGCCGACTCGGCGAAGCCCTGGTTGTCGGTGTAGCTGATCACCACACGGACCACGCCGCCGACATCGGCGTCGCCCAGGGTGTAGGTCGACTGGTCGGTTCCGACATTGACGAAGCCGGAGCCGACGTCGTGCTGCCACTGGTAGTGCAGCGTGCCCAGGCCGTCGACGTCGGCCAGGGTCGAGACCGCGGTCAGGACCTGGTCCTCGGTCGGTGTGCCGGTCACCGAGGCGCCGCCGGTGTGCGGGTCATTGACCGCCGCGATGGCGGCGCTGGCCGAGCTGGTCACGCTGTTGGCGAAGCCCTGGCCGTCGGTGTAGCTGACCACCACGCGGACCGTGCCGCCGACGTCGCCGTCGCCCAGCGTGTAGGTCGCCTGGTCGGCCGCGCCGATGATATTGACGAAGCCGGAGCCGACGTTGTGCTGCCACTGGTAGTGCAGCGTTCCCAGGCCGTCGGAATCGGCCAGGGTCGAGGTGTCGGCCGTCAGCACCTGGTTCTCGGTCGGCGTGCCGGTGATCGAGGCCCCGCCGGTGGGGGCGTCGTTGGTGGCGGAGATCGCCGCCGTCGCCGCGCTGGTCGCAGATTCCACCGTGCCGCCGGCGTCGGTATAATAGATCACCACGCGGACCACGCCGCCGATGTCGCCGTCGCCCAGGGTGTAGGTCGCCTGGTCCGCGCCGACATTGACGTAGCCGCCGCCGACGTCGTGTTGCCACTGATAGTGCAGCGTGCCGATGCCGTCGGGGTCGGCCACGGTCGAGACCGCGGTCAAGACCTGGTCCTCGGCCGCCGTGCCGGTGACGCTGGCGCCGCCGGTGTGGGCGTCGTTGACGGCGGTGATGTTGACCAGCACCGAGCCGCCGGCCGACGCGCTTCCGCCGGCGCCCTGGCCCCCGCCGGGCGCGCCGTCGTCCAGCGTGTAGTTCAGCGTCACCGAGGCGGGCGGCGCATCGCTGGTGTTGGTGTAGCTGATGTGGTTGAGGACATCATTGACCAGCGCGGTCGTCGCCGTGGCGGCCGAACTGGTGAAGCTGATCGTCAGCACGCCGCCGACGCTGGTGAAGGTGGCGAAGGTCAGGCCGCCGACCTGCAGGTTGGCGCCGCTGACCGTGAACAGCCCGCCCGAGGCGAAGGCGAAAGTGTCGGCCGCGTTGGCCGAGGCGCGCTGGACCGCGAAGCTGGCCCCCGCATAGTCGCCGTTGCCGCCATTGCGCGCGCCCAGGTCGACGTCGGAGACCGTCAGCGAACCCAGCAGGGTCGCCGCCGTCTGTTCGGTGGCGCCCACCGTGGTGGCGCTGGCCGGCACGACGGGCGTGTCGTTCACCGCCGTGACGCTGGTCGTCAGGTCGATGCTGGCGTCGCTGAACCGGGTCTGGCCGCCGTTGACGCTGACGTCCAGCAGCGCGCCCGTGGTCACCGCTCCGCCGGAATTGTCGATCAGGTAGACGGTGAGGGCCGGAACCGCGCCGTTGAAATTCGCGGCCGGCAGGAAGCGCAGCAGCGTGCCCGCCGCCAGGACCAGGGCTGTGGACTCGCTGGGCGAGCCGATCGTGGTCCAGGCGCCGTTGAAGTACTGCCAGACGCCTTGGCTCGTGGCGGCGTTTGCGGTGATGGCCACCCCGGCCAGGGCGTCGCCGTCGGGATCGCTGAAATGCGAGCCGAACAGGGTCGAGACGGTCTGGCCCGACGGGGCGGCGGTGTCTTCATTGACCGCCGTCATGGTGGCCGAGCCGGTGGCGACCGGCGCGTCGTTGGTCGCGGTGACCACGATGTTCAGCGTCAGTGACGCGCTGTACGGCGTCGAGCCGCCGGTCGTCGTCAGGTCCGCCGTCTGGCCGGTGGTCACCGCGCCCGAGGAGTCCTCGATCATCGAGACGGTCAAGGCCGGGGCCGTGCCCGAATAGTCGGCCGCCGCCACGAAGCGCACCAGGGTGCTGGCGTCCAGCACGAAGGCGGCGGCGGTCGAAACGGCGGGCAGATCCTGCCAAGTCACGCCGTCGAAATACTGGTAGACGCCCTGGGCCGCGGTCGCGGCGTTGGCGGTCACGGCCACGCCGGTGAAGGCGTCGGCCGACGAGCCGCCGGACACCTGGTCCTTGGCGTCGGAGAAGTGGCTGGCGAACAGCGATGAGACCGTCTGGCCGGCGCCGGGCGCGGAATCCTCGCCGATCGAGGTCAGGCTGACGGCCGAGCCGCCGGTGACGGTGGGCGCGTCGTTGACTGCGGTGACCGCGTGGCTCAGCACCACCGTGCCGGTGCTGTAGGGCGTCGAGCCGCCGCTGGTGGTGGTGTTGACGACGGCGCCGTTGGTCAGGGCGCCGCCCGAGGCGTCGACCAGCTTGACCGTCAAGGTCGGGGCCGGGCCGTTGAAGTCGGTGGCGGGCAGGAAGCGGATCGGCGCGCTGGCGGCGATCGTCACCGCCGCCGCCGTCAAGGCCGCGCCGATGTTCACCCAGGTCGAGCCGTTATAGTACTGCCATTGGCCCGTGCCGGCGGTGGAGCCGTTGGCGGTCACGGCCACGCCGGCGAAGGCGTCGCTGTCGGCGTCGCTGTACTGGCCGCTGAACAGGCTCGAGACCGTATTGGTCAGGGCCGCGTTGGCGACCTCTTCGTTGGTCGCGGCGAGGGCTTCGGTCCCGTCGCCGGCCACGACGGGGGCGTCGTTCACGCCGATGATGGTGATGGTGTAGCCGTCGGTGTCGCTCAGCACGCCGCCCGAGCCCGTGGCCCCGCCGTCGCTGGTCACCACCGTCAGGGTGTCCGTGCCGCTGATGCCGACATTGCCCAGGAACACCAGGCCGTTGCTCGCCGCCAGGGTGGTGTTGATCTTGTTGATCGTAGCGGTGACGGTCACCGAACCCGCGCCATTGCCGACGATGTCGCCGGACACCAGGCCGCTCGCGACGTCCGTCCGCAACGTCAGCACGCCCTTGGTCACGCTGAGGGTGACCGTGACGATCGCCGACGCGGGATTGGCGTCGACGTCGCTGACCTGCAGGCCGGTGACGGCGATGTTGGTCGCTTCGTTGCCCGTGGCGCTGGAGACCGTGCCATTGACCGGCGCGTCGTTGACCGCCGCGATGTTGATCGTCGTCGTGCCACTGTTGACCGACCCGGCCAGCACGCCGGGCGTCCCGTCGCTGACCGTCCAGGTGACGGTGCGGCTGGTGTTGGCGCCATAGTTCGTCGGGTTGTCGCCCGTGGTCCAGTAGGTGATGGCCGCCAGCACCGCCTGGTAGTTGGCGATGGTGTCGTAGCCGGTCAGGCTGAGGGTCTCGGTCGCGGCGTTCCAGGCGACCGTGATGTTGGTGCCCGAGATCAGGCCGGCGACCTGCTTGCTGGCGCCGTAGCCCAGATGGTCGTCGGCGGTGCTGGACTCGTTGGACGAGAACGTGCCGCCGGTGATCTGCACCGTGGCGCTGGCCAGGTGGTCGCCGTCGGTGTCGGTGATGGTCGGCGCGCCGGTCAGCAGGGTGGTCGCGGCCGCCTGCTGCTCGTTCATGGCCGTGGCCGTGCCGCTGACGCCCAGCACGGGCAGGTCCGCGAAGGTCATCCCCTCGATATTAGCGCCGGAGACCGTGAGATTGGCCGCGATCGTGCGGATCAGGGTGGCCTGCGTGCCGGCGCCGTTCAGCTGGAAGACGTAGATCACGTCGTCGCTGTCGCTGCCGGAGGTCTCCTCGCTCTCGACGTAGATCTGACGCGTCGACTGATCGAACGTCATGTCGCCGCCGTAATACGCGCTGCCGCCAGGCAGGCCGACCAGCGTCACCTTGGTGGCCGTGCCGCTCGAGGCGCTTGAGCTGATATACCAGATCGCATTGTCATTGGCGTCGTAGCCGACGTCGGGAGACGGGTACTGCGAACGGGTCGTGAAATAGACCAGGTCGGTGCTCTCATCGACCTCGACATCGATGATCTGGCCGTTGCTCATGTCGAACGGGAACTGGGCGTCGGCGACCAGTTCGGTGGCGACGTTCGGCGCTGACAGGTCGAGACGATAGATGCCGACCGCCAGGCCGTCGACGCGTTCGGTGTAGAACAGCCGGCCGCCGGGGACGATCGAATGGTCGATCGCGAAGTCCTGCGGATCGAGCACGAAGAAGCCGCTCTCGTTGGGGCGGTTGTCCGTGACGGCCGTGGTCAGATAGCCCTCGTCGGTCACCACGCCCGTCAGGGGATCGTAGTTGTAGACCTTGATGCCGGTGATGTTTCCGTTCGGCGTGCCGGAGCCGTCCTGGTAGCCGACGTAGATCTTGTGGGTGAATGGATCGACTTCGATCGTGTTGACTAGGATGCTGTCGGGAAAATCGACCGCGATGGCCGGGGCCGCCGAACTGCCGATCGAGCCGCGCACCAGATAGGCGGTGTTGTCGAGCGGACTGCTGGCTATGGCGAAATAGAAGCCCGCCGCTGTGTCCAGCCCGATGTCGGCGGTGAACGAGCTGGGCAGCTTGTCGTCGCCCGTGCCGGCTCCGCCGTTGTCGATGACGACGGTGCTGCCGGTGCCGTCGTCATTGATGCGGACGAGGCGCGTGTTGGCGTCGCCGCCTTCGGTGATATACCACAGTTGGCCAGAGAACGGCATGGATCAGTCCTTTGCCTTGGCGAAACCGCGCGTCGGCTGACGCGAGCGGGACGCCCTCGGGGCGCGCGCCCCGCACGAAATCGATGATGTTTGGATGCTGGCCAGACAGGCCGGCGGATGACGCGAAGACGGAAAGTCGCGCATGCGAGCGCATGTCTTGCGCATTTGACTCCCCCCTCGCTTTAGTCGAAGCGTGTACGCAACCTTAACGAGGAGTCCAGAGGCGCACAAGTAGACATACGCGGATCGTCGAACGATGTTCTACTATCTATTGTGCAGCCCAGGATAGTGAGTTACGACAAGGACAATCGCGAGGTGGGGGCGGCCGTTCTTAATCAAGGTTAAGAGATGACCACGACTTAAGGTTTAGTTACCTTGTCGCGCGACAGAAACTTGCGCTTTGAAAAGACCTTTGGGAGCGAGGGAAGCAGCCATGGCCGAGCCTTATGTTGGTGAGATCCGCATGTTCGGAGGCAACTTCCCTCCGCTCGGTTGGGCGATGTGCGACGGACAGCTGATGTCGATCTCCGAGAACGACACGCTGTTCAATCTGATCGGCACCACCTATGGCGGCGACGGGCAGTCGACGTTCGGCATGCCCGACCTGAGAGGCCGGGTTCCCAGCCACCAGGGCTCGAAGAACGGCCAGACCTACATCATCGGACAGATGACCGGCGTGGAGACCGTCACCCTCGCGCCCCAGCAGTTGCCGCAGCACACCCACCCCTTCTACGCGGCCTCGACGCCCGGCGCGGCGAGCACGCCCACCACCCAGACCATGATCTCCAGCCAGGGACCGGGCGGCACCGTCCTGTTCGGCTACCAGCCTTACGACGCCGCCAATCCGCAGGTCGCGCTATCCGCCGCGTCGACCACGCCCAGCGGCGGCAACCAGCCGCACGAGAACATGCAGCCCTATCTGGGCATCAATTTCATCATCTCGCTCTATGGCGTCTACCCGTCCCCGAGCTGATGCGTCCGCCCGAAGATCTTTTGGAGACTCAAAGAGATGAGTGATCAATTCGTCGCGGAGATCCGCATTTTCGGCTTCAACTTCGCTCCGAAGGGCTGGGCGCAGTGCAATGGCCAGCTCCTGCCGATCCAGCAGAACACCGCGCTGTTCTCGCTGCTGGGCACCACCTATGGCGGCAACGGCACCACCAACTTCGCCCTGCCCAATCTGATGGGCAACATTCCAATCCACATCGGACGCAACCAGCCCGGCCCTGGTCTGTCGGTCTACGACCTGGGCCAGACCGGCGGCTCGCCGAACGTGACGCTGGTCGAGACCGAGATGGCGATGCACACGCACTCGCCGATGGTGACCACGACGGTCGGCACCGTCACCGCCGCGGCCAACAACCAGCCCGCCCAGGCCTTCTACGGCACCTTCCAGTCGGCCACCCGGGGCCTGTTCTACAGCCCGACGCCGCCGGCCGTGCAACTGCCGGCCCAGAGCATCGGCCCGACCGGCGGCTCGCAGCCGCACAACAACATGATGCCGACGCTGGTCCTGAACTACTGCATCGCCCTGCAGGGCGTTTTCCCCGCTCGCAACTAACCCCCGCGACCGATACGAGGAGCAAGACTCATGGGTACGCCATACATGGGCGAGTTGCGGATCATGTCCTTCAACTTCGCTCCGAAATACTGGGCCCAGTGCAACGGCCAGCTGCTGTCCATCCAGCAGAACCAGGCCCTGTTCTCGCTGCTGGGCACCACCTACGGCGGCAATGGCGTGACCAACTTCGCCCTGCCGGACCTGCGGACGATGGTCCCCGCCCACACGGGCTCAGGCTATCCCCAGGGCGCGATCGTCGGCGAGTACAGCCACACCCTGATCCAGACCGAAATGCCGCAGCATCTGCACTTCCTGAAGGCCGACGCCACCCATGCCGGAGACACAAACGCGGCTACGGCGGTCGCGGGCAACAGCTTCGGGCAGACCTACGGCAAGCCCAGTTCGGGCTCGAACATCGCGTTCAACATGTACAGCACCACCCTGACCCCTGTGGCGCCCATGGCCCCTCAGGCGCTGGGCGTCGCCGGCGGCAGCCAACCGCACGAGAACCGCCAGCCGTTCCTGGTGCTGAACATCTGCATCGCCCTGCAGGGAATCTTCCCCTCGCGGAACTAGCTTTCGGGTCCTTCGCAGCGTGGCTTCAGTTGAACACCGCCTGGTAGTCCTGTCGCCCCGGCGCGGGGGTGTGGACCGGGATCAGATAGAGATCGTAGGCGGTCCCGTCTTCGCGGATGATCGTATGCATCCCCTCGGCCAGGACGTCGCCGGGAGGACCGCTAAAGATCAGCGTGAAGGGCCGGAAGGCCGGGTCGCCGTGGCCAGGCTGGTTCTCGAACCGCTCGACCTCGCTCAGCGACAGCACGTGGCGGCCGCCCTCGACCCGAAACGAAGTCCCCACGTGCGGAGCAAAGGCGTCTGCGGTCAGGGCGACGAAATCGGCGGTCATGAAGTCCCTCGGATCGGAATCGAAGCGCGGCCATTATGACGACCTCGCCACCTGAACGGGAAGACCTTGGCGCATCGCCCTTTGAAGATGCAAGGACGGACGACGCCGGCGGAGCCGCCAGCTTCGCCCTGCGAGCCGAGGTGGAAACCGATGCGGCCTTCCGCCTGGCGCTGTTCCGGACCTCCCGCGGTCCGGGATGGGACCAACTTCCCCTGCCCGCCGACATGCTGGCCCAGCTCATGGAGCAGCAGTTCCACGCCCAGACCCAGGGCTACCGCGCGGCCTATCCGCAGGCCCGGCTCGAGATCGTCACGATGAACACCGAACCGGTCGGACGGCTCGCCACGCAGCGGGACGCCGACGCCCTGCACCTGATCGACATCGCCGTGGTCCCCGAACGGCGGGGTCAGGGGATCGGCGGGGCGATCCTCCGCGCGCTGATGGATGAGGCCGCCGCGACCGGAAGGCCGGTGACGCTGCACGTGGCCCGCGACAACCTGGCGGCCCAGAGGCTCTATCACCGGCTGGGCTTCGCCCTGGCAGGGGCGGACGAGACGCACCTGACCCTGGCTTGGCCGGCCGGGTCCGCCTCAACACCCGTGGCGGCGACTTGACCCGGGTCGCCGTGGTCGGTTGCGGGGCTTGGGGCCGGAACCTGATCCGGACCTGCGCGGAATTGGGCGTGCTGGGGGCGGTGGTCGACGCCGACGCCGCGGCCGCCCAAGGCCAGGCCGACGCCTGGAGTGTTCCCGCCCTTCCTCTGGCCCAGGCGCTGGACGACCGGCGCCTGGACGCGATGATCATCGCCGCCCCCGCGCCCGTCCATGCCGCGCTCTGCCGTTTGGCCCTAAGCCACGGCAAGGACGTCTTCGTCGAAAAACCCCTGGCCTCCGACCTGGCGGAGGCCGAAGCCCTGGCCGCCGACGTGGCGTGTTCGGACCGGGTGTTCATGGTCGGCCACCTGCTGCGTCACCACCCAGCGTTCCAGGCCCTGGAGGCGATCGTGGCGCGCGGCGAGATCGGCGCCCTGCGCTACATCACCGCCTCGCGGCTGAGCCTCGGCCGCGTTCGCACGCACGAGAACGCGTTCCTCAGCCTGTCGCCGCACGACGTCTCGATGGTCCTGGCCCTGGCCGGCGCCGAGCCGGCCAGGGTCAAGGCGACCGGCCAGGCCTTCGTCACGCGCGGCGTCGCCGACGAGGTGCATGCCGATCTCGGCTTTCGTGGCCCTGGCGCCTGCGGCGACCTCCACGCCCATATCGCCGCCAGTTGGCTGAGCCCGATCAAGGAGCAGAGGCTGGTCGTGGTCGGCGAAACGGGAGCCCTGGTGTTCGACGACGTCCGCCCCTGGCCGGAAAAGCTGATGCGACGCGACCAGGCCGTGATTTTGACCGAGGCCGGTCCAGTGGCCTCCGGAACCGAACCGCGCTTCGTCGACCTCGTCGCCGAACCGCCCCTGACCAGAGAAATTCGCCACTTCATTCAGTCTTGCCAGACCAGGGAAACCCCTTTGACGGGCATCGATGAGGGAATTCGCGTACAGCGGGTGCTTGAGAGTGTTCAACTGCAGTTGAGCCGCGGTCCAGATCAACTCCAGAGCCAATCCAACTGACACGATGATCTCGCGCGGGACCGCATAACCTTGTTCAATCACCCAACTGACGGCAAGTATTCAGTCCAGGAAAGGCCAATAGCCAGTCAAATACAAGGCTATCCAAGGTCAATATACCAAGATAAACACCCTTCCCGTGAAGGCATTCGCCGCGTACGATCCGGTATGTCGAGGGGCGCGTCGATCTCAAATAAGAACGCCCCGGCTATGAGGGGCCAATGAACGTTCATATCCCGACGTTTCCATTGCACGGCGCTGACGATCTGGCGTCGAACTTTCAAGGGCTGACTCGGAAAATCCTGCAGCGCGAGGCCGTGATCGGCGTCGTCGGCATGGGCTATGTCGGCCTTCCGCTGTCGGAGGCCTTCTGCTCGGCCGGCTTCCGCGTGATCGGCTTTGATCTGGACGAGACCCGCCTGGCCAGCCTGTCCCGGGGCGCGTCCTATCTGAACCATTTCGCCGACGCCCGCGTGGCGGCGATGGCCGAGCAAGGCTTCGCCGCGACCAGCACGCCGAACGTCCTGGCCCGCGCCGACGCCGTGCTGATCTGCGTGCCGACCCCGATCACCTCGCACAACGCGCCGGACCTCGGCCACGTCGTCGAGGCCGCCGAGACCCTGGCGGCCGTGTTGCGGCCGGGCCAACTGGTCGTCCTGGAGTCCACAACCTTTCCAGGCGCCACCGTCGAGGTGCTCAAGCCGATCCTGGAGCGCTCGGGCCTGCGGGCCGGCCGCGACTTCGCCCTGGCCTATTCGCCCGAGCGCGAGGATCCCGGCAACCAGGCCTTCACCACCGCCTCGATCCCCAAGATCGTCGGCGCCGACTCCGAGGCCGAACGCCGCGTGGCCTGTACGCTCTATGATGCGATCACCGTCACGGTTCCCGTCAGCGACACCCGCACCGCCGAAGCGGTGAAGCTGACCGAGAACGTGTTCCGGTTCGTCAACATCGCCCTGGCCAACGAGCTCAAGGTCAGCTTCGAAGCCCTGGGCATCGACGTCTGGGAGGTGATCCAGGCGGCCCAGACCAAGCCGTTCGGCTACATGCCCTTCTTCCCCGGCCCCGGCGTCGGCGGCCACTGCATTCCCGTGGACCCCTTCTATCTGGCCTGGCGGGCCAGGGCCGAGGGGGCCAGCCTACGGATGGTCGAATTGGCGGGAGAGATCTCGCGGGCCATGCCCCGGCGCGTGGTCGACAAGACGCTGGAAGCCCTGGCCGCGCGCAGTTGCTCGCCGATCGGCGCCCATGTCCTGGTCGTGGGCGTAGCCTACAAGCGCAACATCGACGACACCCGCGAGACCCCGGCCCGCGACATCATCGAGATCCTGCGCAGCCACGGGGCCCGGGTCAGCTATCACGACCCGCTGGCCCCGGAACTGATCGTCGGCGGCACGTTGATGCAGTCGATCGACATCGGCAGCGACACGCTAGCGGGCTTCGATTGCGCCATCATCGTCACCGACCACGACGCCATCGACTATGCGCGACTGGTCCGCGAGACGCCGCTGGTGGTCGACACCCGCAACGCCGCCGCCCAGGTCGATGCCGGTCTGGCCGGCAAGATCGTGAAGGCCTGAGATGGCGGCCCCGACTCCCGCGGACCGCCCGCCCGCCTGGGTCCATCCCTCGGCCGAGGTCGAGACCGGCGCGGTGCTGGGCGCCGGCACGCGGGTCTGGCGGTTCAGCCATGTCGCGGCCGGCGCCCGGATCGGCGAGGATTGCGTGATCGGCCAGAACGTGGCGATCGCTCCCGGCGTGGTGGTGGGCGACCGCTGCAAGGTGCAGAACAATGTCAGCCTCTATGCCGGCGTCGTCCTGGAGGACGGCGTGTTCTGCGGTCCCAGCTGCGTGTTCACCAATGTGGCCACGCCACGCGCCGAGATCGAGCGCAAGGCCGAGTTCCGCCCCACGAGGGTGGGGCGCGGCGCGACGATCGGGGCCAATGCGACGATCGTCTGCGGCCATGATCTGGGCGCCTGGTGCCTGATCGCCGCCGGCGCGGTCGTGACCCACGACGTCCCGTCCCTGGCGCTGATGGCCGGCGTGCCCGCGCGCCGCATCGGCTGGGTCAGCCATGCCGGCGAGGTGCTGGGCGCGGACCTGGTCTGCCCACGCACCGGCGACCGCTACGCCGAGCGGTCCGGGGCGTTGCGACGGGTGATCAATCTCTCGGGCTTCGGCGAGGACCCGCCCGACACCCCCAATGAAGAACCAGCAGCGAGCGTCGGATGAAACGGGCCCTGGTCATCGGATCGGAAGGCAATATCGGCAAGCCGCTGGCGGCCCATCTGCGCGCCGGGGGCTGGGAGGTGCTGTGCGCCGACATCAAGCCCGGCTGGCGCAAGGACTACCTGCAGGTCGACATCAACCAGCCGGCCGACCTGATGCCGACCCTGCGCTGGAAGCCGGACGTGATCTTCGCCCTGGCCGCCGTGGTCAGCCGGGTGACCTGCGAGCAGGCCTCCAGCCTGGCCGTCAGCACCAACCTGGGCGGGCTGAACAACGTGATCCTGCTGGCCCAGGCCGCCGACGCCAAGCTGGTCTATTTCTCGACGTCCGAGGTCTATGGCCCCACCGACGGGCCGATGGACGAAATCGCCACGGTTCCGCGGCCCAACAACCGCTACGGCCTGACCAAGCTGCTGGGCGAACAGCTTGTCGACTACGAGGTCGCCCAGCACGGCCTCCGCGCCGTCACCTTGCGGCCGTTCATGATCTATGACGAGAACGAGGACTTCGGCGACCACCGCTCGGCGATGATCCGCTTCGCCCACGACCTGGCGCGCGGACTTCCGATCGAGGTGCATCGCGGCGGCGCCAGGGGCTGGCTGCACATCTCCGACGCCGTGCGGGCCATCGAGGCCGCCGCCGGCGTCGACGAGCACGCGGTGATCAATATCGGCCACCCCGACATCACGCCGATCGAGGCCCTGGCCGAGGGTCTCCGAACACGCCTGGACGCCGCCCCTTCGCTGATCACCCTGCGCGACCTGCCCGCCCGGATGACGGCCGCCAAGCAGCCCGCCCTGGACCGCATGCGCGACCTGCTGGGCGTGAGCCCGAAGGTCTCGCTGGACGAGGGCCTGGACCGGGTGGTGGCGCGGGTGCGGGCCCGCCTGGCCCAGGGGCGGCTGGAGCAGCCGGCGTGACGACCGGCGCCCTGCTGACCGTCGTCGGCGCCCGGCCCCAGTTCGTCAAGGCCATGCCGGTCAGCCGCGCCATCGCCCGCACGCCGGGCCTGACCGAAGTGATGGTCCATACCGGCCAGCACCATGACGCGGCCTTGTCGGACAGCTTCTTTCGCCAGCTGGACCTGCCCGAACCGGCCGAGAACCTGGGGATTCACGGCGGCTCGCATGGCGAGATGACCGGACGGATGCTGGCCGCCCTCGACGGGGTGATCGCCCGCCACGCCCCCGACCTGGTGATCGTCTATGGCGACACCAACTCCACCCTGGCCGGGGCCCTGGCGGCGGCCAAGGCCGGCGTGCCGGTGGCCCATGTCGAGGCGGGCCTGCGGGTCTTTGATCGGTCGATGCCGGAAGAGACCAACCGCGTGGTCGTCGACCACCTGAGCCGGCTGCTGTTCGCCCCCACCCGGGCTGCGGTCGGGCATCTGGCGCGCGAGGGGCTGGTCGAGGGCGTTTTCCACGTGGGCGACGTGATGCAGGACGCGGTCCTGGCCATGGCCGCGCTGCCGGACCAAGGCGACGGCGTCCTGCGTCGGCTGGGCCTGGCTTCGGGCGCCTATGCCGTGGCCACCCTGCACCGCGCGGCGACGACGGATAGCGCCATCGGCCTGGCCGCCGCCGTGGGCTATCTGCGCCAACACGCCGGCCGCCTGCCCGTGGTGCTGCCGCTGCATCCGCGCACCCGCCAGGCGGCCGGCCACTTCGGGGTCGACCTGGCCGGCCTGACGGTGATCGAGCCGCTGGGCCCGGTCGACATGCAGCGCCTGCTGGCCGGCTGCGCCCTGGTGCTCACCGATTCCGGCGGCCTGCAGAAGGAGGCCTATTTTCATCGCAAGCCCTGTGTCACGCTGCGCGACGACACCGAATGGAGCGAGACGGTGGAGGCGGGGTGGAACCGGCTGTGGACCGTGGATAACTACCGGCCGCGGCGTGAGATCGACGACTATGGCGCGGGCGACGCCGCCGAGCGGATCGTCGCGACGATCGCTCATTTTGTCGCCGAGCACCTCGACGCGCCGTCCGCGGCGGCTGGAATCCGCCCATGAAGGACACCCACGGCCGCCCACACCCGCCCCTGCCTGGCCACGACGCGTCACCGGACGAGCGGGTCAAGGATCCGTCGGCGGGCGAGCCGCGGCCGCTGCGCATCCTGGTGGCCTGCAACTACGACCCCGCCAACGCGGCCACGGTCTGCGACCACATCAACGCCTTCGTCCGCTATTCGCGTCACGAGGTCCGCGTGCTCTCGCGGGTCGGGGAGATCTTCGACGGCGTGAAACTGTCGGCCTTCGACGCGGTCGTGATCCACTATTCGCTGTTCCTGGCGATGGAATCCTTCGTCGGGCCGCGCTCGCGCCGCGCCCTGGCCGCCTTCCGCGGCGCCAAGGCGGTGTTCATCCAGGACGAATACCGCTTCGTGAACGCCACCCTCGACGCGCTGCAGGCTTGCGGCGTGGACTGGGTGTTCACGTGCCTGGGTCCCACCGAGGCCGAGCGGGTCTATGGTGGCGTCAGCGGCTTGCGCACCCAGCAGGTGCTGACCGGCTACGTGCCGCACTGGCTGACGCACTATCCGCCCCTTCCCCTGTCGGCCCGAAAGACCATGGTGGGCTATCGCGGCCGGACCTATCCGGCCTGGCACGGCGAGCAAGGGCGCGAAAAGATCCAGATCGGCAAGCTGTTCAAGCGTGACGCCCCGCGGTTCGGCATCTCGACCGACATCGCCTGGTCGGAACGCAGCCGGTTGTACGGCCGCGACTGGGTGACGTTCATCCGCAACTGCCAGGCCGTGCTGGCGGTGGAGAGCGGAGCCAGCGTCTTCGACTTCGACGGCGACGTGGCCGCCCGCACCGAGAGCTTCGCCGCCCTGGTCGAGCGCCCCCACCCCATCCCGGCCCTGGCCAAGAAACCGTCCTACGAGATGCTGCGCGACCGGTTCTTCGCCGGCCGCGAGGACCAGATCGACATCGCCCAGATCTCGCCCAGGGTGTTCGAGGCGATCGCCCTGCGCACGCTCGTCATCGCCTATCCCGGGCGGTATTCGGGCGTTCTCGAGCCTTGGCGGCACTATGTGCCGCTCGACAAGGACCACGGCAACATGGCGGAGGTCGCCGCGATCCTGCGCGATCCCGAGCGGGTCGCCGAGATCATCACCAACGCCTATGCCGAAATCGCCCTGAACCCGGCCTATGGCTATGGGGCGATGATCGACCTGTTCGACGCCCGGATCACCGAAGCCGCGGTCGGACGGCCACGCGCCGCCGTCGACGACCGCACCGACGCCAAGTTCCGTCGGGCCTTTCCCTTCCGGCTCGTCGACAACCCCCACGACGTTCAGCGCCCTCGCCTGATCCGGCGGCTGGCCGGCGCGGCCGGCCGACGCCTGGGACTGGGACATCTGGCGGGCCGTTTGCGGCGACGACGGTGACCTTGCGGCCAGTCCGCCGGTCGCCAGGTCGGCGAGCGCTTTAATCGATCCTGATCCATCGCTTCAGCCGCAACAGGCGCGAGATGTCGCGCAGCCAGCCCCGCACTGGGGCCGGCGCGGCGAGCAGGCGCGATTCCACGATGATCACCGCCCACGCGGCCCAGTCGCGCAGCCGCAGGAACAGCGGCAATCCCCAGCCGCGCCTCACGCCAGCACCTGACGGGCGATGTCGCCCACCACCGCCCGCCAGCTGTAGCGGCCCGAGGCCACGATTTCTTCATAAGCCCGGTCGACCATGGCCTGGGCCCGCTGCGGGTCCTGGCTGCGGTCCAGGGCCGCATCGATGTCCGACAGGTCGCGACGCACCGGCTGATAGTGAACGCCCGCCTCGAGCACGCCGCTGTAATCCCCCTCCACCAGCACCTGGAAGGTCCGGGTCGCCACCGCCTCGAGGTGACGTGGCGACATCGCGCGGATCTCCGCCCCCGGCGCCAGCACGATGGCCGAGGACGGCGGCATCCATCCCGCGGATCTCCCCGACGTCGGGTCGCTGGTCGGCAGGTCGCCCTTCGGATCGACCAGGGACGAGCCGCCCTCGACCCCGACCACCGCCCGGCTGGCGCCCAGCAGGCGAATCCAGGCCTCTCCCACCAGCCGGCGCTGGCCGTCGACCGCCACGTCGGCGCGATGCCCGCCCGCCTGGGCCCAGGCCTGGGCCCTCAGCCCGACCTCGCGCTTGAGCCGGCCCATCTCGCCCAGCCAGGCCGGGGTCTCCCAAGCGCGATAGCTGACGGAGATCGGCCGCTCGGCCAGGTCGCTTGACGTCCGTCGCATCAGGCGGTCGTCGATGTAAGCGGTCAGGAAGCGTCGCAGGGCATAGGGCCTTTGGTCGACGGGATAGACCTCGTCCCACAGCGCCGGTTCCAGCGCGGTCAGCAGCAGGTCGATCCTCGCCTCGACCAGCAGGTCGCGCAGCGCCTGGAGCCCAAGGAATTCGTCGAGCGGCGCGGCGACGCGCCGCGCTCGCCCCGGCGTCGCGTCCATCGCCCGTCGCAGCCCGCCCAGACCGATGCGGGTGTATCGCGCAGCCAGGGCCGTCGCGTCGATCATCACCAGGTCGGGATCCAGCCGGGTGATCCAGGTCGGATTGAACGGAAATCCTATGTTCAGGAAGGCCACGGATCCCGGGAAACAGCTCTTCCATGCGAAGATGCGCTGGTGCTCCCACCGGCGCATCGGCCACTGGCCGCGCCAGTTGTACAGCACCAGGGCGGTTGGTCGGCTCCCCATGCCCGACGGACTAGGCGACGCCGGATCGAAGCCGGCTCTCGGTCGCCAAACGCGCAGGGAGCAATCGCGAAGCCATCAACGCCATCCTGACCGCGAGCGCCCGGCGCGCTCAACCTCAGCGTCGGGGCGTCGGTGATGGCTGTCAACGCCTAAGGTTGTCGCCCTGGGCCGTGCGCAGGGTCTCGGAGGGCGATTCGCCAAACATCGCCCGATAGGCGCCGGCAAACCGGCCCAGCTCCCAGAAACCCTGGTCCAGCGCCACCTGGGTGACCGTCGTTGGCCGATCGCCCGCGTCCAGCAATCGGGCCCGGGCCGCCGACATGGCCTTCAGCCGCAGATAGGCCTTGGGACTGATGCCGAGCAGGTCGTGAAAGGCGCGGTACAGCGTCCGACGAGAGATGTTCAGGGCCAGGCAGATGTCTTCGATCTGCACGGCCTGGCGGGCGCCGCCGCCTTCCACGAAGTCCTCGGCGCCGCGCACGATGCGAGCGGCGTTCAGCACGCCCTGCCGACGGCCGCCCCCGACTTGGACCTTGGCAACGGCCGTCAGTACGCCGTCCAACAGTTCGTTACGCAGGAAGGCCACGGCGCTGCTCGGAACGCCGCCGCCCAAGGCCCTCAGCAGGCTGGAGCAGCCCTGCAGCACGCGCTTGCAGGCGGCGCGGGCCTCCGGGGGCGGCGAATAGATGGCCGGTCCGGTCCAGAAGCCCGGCTCGGCCAGTCCTTCGAACGCTTCAGCCCGCTGCATCAGCAAGTCCCATGGCGCGGTGACGACGGCGTAGGCGACATGGCCCTGGAACCGCCCGTCCAGTTCGCCGCCCGGCGGGATGGCGATGATGTCGCCCTCCTCGACCAGGTGACCCCACTGGTTGAGCACGCCCTCCTGCTCCATCACCGAAACCAGGCTGAAGGCCTTCTGATCGATAATCCCTCGAACCCGGAGATCGCCATCGAACGCCCCGGCGTCGAAACCCATGTCTCCCAGGGTCGCCCGCAGCAGATGACCGCGGCAGGGTTCCGGCGTCAGCTGGGTGACCGCCAGGTCGCGCCCGGCGGCGTGGGCCCAGACCTCGTGCGCGCCCTGGGTCTCGCGGGCCACGACCTGACCCAGGACGACCGCCGCCGACCGCGCCCCGAACGACCGCCGCTCGTCCAGCGTTCCCGCGACCAGCCCGTCGTCGGACGGATCGCCGTCGACCGGCGTGACCGTCTCGTTTTGCCGCCAGTCGGTGCTCGACCAAGATCGAAGATGAGGATCTTTCGCGCTTTCGTTGTCCATCGAACCTCTCCTGGCCGGGACGACACGATCAATGGCCTCCGCGCCCTGATCTTGAGGCGACCGCACCCGTCGCCGCACCCGATTCGCTCTCCAACGATGCCACGGCCCATCTGTGTTGTAAGTAAGGTGAAACCACTAGAAAGCATCGAAGTAACAGAGAAAATTACAACTTTTCCAACGGCTCAGCTTGGTAACCAAGTCTTAGGTATAGTTAATTCGCCGTTATTCATAAATACGAAAAATGTCCAGGCATAGATGCGATTCTGGCACTCACCGCATAGCAATCCGAGAGTTTTCCGAAGAAACATGGTGACCAGGCGGGGCGCCGGAGGACTCTATGGCTCGTCAAACTTGGAAGGAAATGGCGATCTTCGGAAAACGGAATCTCGCGGAAACACCCGGCGGCGCGAACGAACGGGATCGCCTGGCGCAGGCTTTGCGCGACATGAAGGCCGCCTGCGACGGGGAACAGCGGCAAAGGCGTCAGATCGCGGAGAGCGGCGCTCGCCAGCTGAGCCGGGCCCAGGCCGTCCTGCGCGAGGCCGAGGCCCGGCAGCGCGACGCCGAGGCGGCGCTGCGCCGCGCCCGGCGGATGGCGGCCGTCGGCTGGATGGCCGCGGAGGCCTGCCGGGACATGACCGCCCTGCACGCGGTGGCGACCAAGGCCCTGACCTCGTCCCGCGAGCGGCTGCAGGGCGACCACCGGACGGTCAACGAGATCGACTGGGCCCTGGGCGGCCTGAACCAGGCCGAGCAGATGCTCGAGCGGGTCGCCGCCTATCTCGACGCCCGCCGCGAGACCGCCCAACGCGCCCACATCGACGGGCTGCTGGCGGGGAGCTGAGAAAGCCGTCCGGCTACGCCTCGATGTCGACGTCCTTGGTTTCCTTCAGGAACAAAACGCCCACCACCGCGGTCACCGCGGCCACCACGATCGGGTACCACAGGCCGTAATAGATGTTGCCCGTGGCGGCGACCATGGCGAAGGCCGTGGTCGGCAGGAAGCCCCCGAACCAGCCGTTGCCGATATGGTAGGGCAGGCTCATCGAGGTGTAGCGGATGTTGGTGGGGAACAGCTCGACCAGCATGGCGGCGATCGGGCCGTAGACCATGGTCACGTACAGCACCAGGATCGCCAGCACCGCCACCACCAGCGGCTTGTTGATCAGGGCGTCGTCGGCCTTGGCCGGATAGCCGGCGGTCTTCAGGGCCGCGCCGAGCTCCTTTTCCCAGGCCGTTTTGCGGGCCTTGAAGGTCGCCTTGTCCAGGGCCTGGCCCGGGAACGAGGCGATGGTCGCCTGGCCGATCTTCACCTGGGCGACCGAGCCGGCCGGGGCCGCCTGGTTGCTATAGGTGACGCCGGCCTTGGCGAGGTACGACTTGGCCAGGTCGCACGAGCGGTTGAACACCGTCTTGCCCACCGGGTCGAACTGGAACGAGCAGTCGGCCGGGTCGGCCACGACGGTGACCGGGGCCGAGGCCACGGCGGCGGCCAGTTGCGGATTGGCGGCCGTCGTCAGGGTCTTGAACAGCGGGAAATAGGTCAGAGCCGCGAGGATGCAGCCCAGCATGATGATCGGCTTGCGGCCGATCTTGTCCGACAGCCAGCCGAAGATCACGAAGAACGGCGTGCCGATCAGCAGAGCGACAGCCACCAGCAGGTTGGTCGTGCCGCCGTCGACCTTGAGCATCTTCTCCAGGAAGAACAGGGCGTAGAACTGGCCGGTGTACCAGACCACCGCTTGGCCGGCGGTCAGCCCCACCAGCGCCAGCAGCACGATCTTCAGATTGCCCCAGTTGGCGAACGAGTCGGCCAGGGGCTTCTTGCTGCCCTTGCCCTCGTCGACCATCTTCTGGAACGATGGGCTTTCGGACAGTTGCAGGCGGATCCACAGCGACACGCCCAGCAGCAGCACCGAGATCAGGAAGGGAATGCGCCAGCCGAAGGCCTCGAAGGCGTCCGCGCCGGTCGCTTTGCGGGTCAGCAGGATCACCACCAGGCTGAGGAACAGGCCGAACGTCGCCGTCACCTGGATGAAGCTGGTGTAGAAGCCGCGCCGTCCCGGCGGGGCGTGCTCGGCCACATAGGTGGCGGCGCCGCCGTACTCGCCGCCCAGGGCCAGGCCCTGGACCAGGCGCATGATCACCAAGGCGATGGGCGCGGCGATGCCGATGGCGGCGTAGCTGGGCAGCAGGCCGACCGTGAAGGTCGACAGACCCATCAGCAGCATGGTGATCAGGAAGGTGTTCTTGCGGCCCCACAGGTCGCCCAGCCGGCCGAACACCAGGGCCCCGAACGGTCGGACCGCGAAGCCCGCCGCGAAGGCCAGCAGGGCGAAGATATAGCCGGTGGTCTCGTTGACGCCCGAGAAGAAATGCTTGGTGATGTAGGTGGCCAGCGAGCCGTAGAGGTAGAAGTCGTACCACTCGAACACCGTGCCGACCGAGGCGGCCCCGATGACCAAGGCGTCCTTGCGCCCGACGGCGCGACCGCCCTTGGCGCCCTTCACCGTTTGCGCGGCGTCGCTTCCCATTCGCATTTCCCCCGTCGCCGCGGCCGGCGATCAAACACTGTTACCGCAACCATCATGACCGGCGTGCGCGGCGTTGGCGAGAGGCTAAACATGAACCGGACGAAAGCCGAAGCGTTGGCTCGGAGAAATCTTCACGGTCCCATTTTACGGGACCAGACAAGCGGTTGGGGATCCCGATGAGCGTCGTCGCGGCCTATGTCTACAAGAACGGCGCGCGAGTCCGGGAGATCAGCCTCGACAAGGATGACGCCCTGGCGGTCAAGCCCGGCGAGTTCGTCTGGATCGGCCTCTACGAGCCCAGCGAGGCCGAGCTGGATCGGCTGCGGACCCGCTTCAAGCTGCACCCGCTGGCGATCGAGGACGCGCTCAACGCCCACCAGCGGCCCAAGGTCGAGATCTATGGCCGCGAGCTGTTCGTGGTGGCCCGCACCGCCCAACTGGTCGACGCCCAGATCGCCTATGGCGAAACGGCGATCTTCGTCGGCGAGGGCCACCTGATCACCGTCCGGCACGGCTCGGCTCGGGCCCACACCGAGCTGCGCGACCAGCTGGAGGCCTCGCCGACCCTGCTGGCCAAGGGTTCGGACTACGTGCTGCACGCGGTGCTCGACTTCGTGGTCGACGGCTACCTGCCGATCATCCAGGCCCTGGAGGACGAGGTGCTGGACATCGAGCGCCGCACGCTCGAGGCCTTTCTCAGCCACGGCGAGGTCAAGCGCCTGTTCCACCTGCGGCGCGACCTGATCCGCTTCAAGCGGGTCCTCTCCCCCATGGCCGAAGTCTGCGGGCGGCTGGAGCACCTGGAGACGCCCTGCCTGGACGACGACGTCCGCCCCTATTTCCGCGACGTGCTCGACCACACCCAGAAGGTCGAGGGCATGGTCGACGCCCTGCGCGAGGTGATCACCTCGGTGTTCGAGGCCGCCTCCCTGCTGGAACAGCAGCGGCAGAGCGCGATCACCCGAAAGCTGGCCGCCTGGGCCGCCATCCTGGCCGTGCCGACGGCGGTGGCCGGCATCTACGGCATGAACTTCGAGCACATGCCGGAGCTGCATTGGGTGTGGGGATACCCCGCGGTGATGGTGGGAATCGTCGGCGTGGTGGGATGGCTGTACTGGCGGTTCAAGAAGAACGAGTGGCTGTGACAGACGCCGCCCCGTCGGAAAGGCCCGGGCGGGTCAATAAACTTAACGGCGAACCTATCGGCGGAAATCAATTTATGGTTAATTCGCGATAGTACGAGTTGCTTTGCGTCCGCCCCTCAAATCCAGCGCTCGGACACGATCATGAACCGTCAAAGCGGTCCCGAAACACCCTTTCCCCTGGCCGCCAGCCTCCCAGCCGCGGCCGGAGGCCCCAGCATCTGGCCCTTTCCTCCGCTGATCCCGAACAGCAGCGTCAGCGGGCCGCCGCCCGGCTATTCCGAAAGCTACGGAAGGGCCGAATACCGTGCGTTTCGCCTTGGACGCGCCCTGCTCATCCAGGCCTGGGGCACGCTGTCGAGCGTGAGCCAGATCCCGGACATTCGGCAAAGCCCGCTCAAGATCTACCCGCCGCAATTCGACTTCTGGGTCTATACGCCGCAGTTCGCATTGCCGGCCCTGAAGCCTTTCAAACTCTCGGAGATCTTCGGGTTTCCGGCGGGGGCGCCGGTCGTCGTGATCCACGACGCGGACGGCCACCACACGGTCGAGATCGAGGACCTCGCCTTCGACGAACGGCCCGCCGTCGCCCTCCAGGGCGGGACGCCCCCGCCCGAGGAGATCGGCTACGGAAAGTCGTTCGAGGCGGCGTTCGCCGCCGCGGTGGCCGCGCTTCCCAGAACGGCACCCGGCTCGGCCGACGGCCTGGCGACCTATCGGCTGATCGAAAGCGGCCTGCGGCGTGGCGGGTTCCCGGGAATAGACCTTCACTACGCCCGGGTCGACGTCACCTTCTCCTGAGCCGACCGCCCGGGCCGGCAGTCGGCCCGGGCGCTTTCAGCTCGCCCAGCGCGCCGGGTGCAGGAACCGTCCCGCCTCGGCGCCGTCGCGCAGGAACACGCGCACCTCGGCGGCATGGCCGGAGGCGGCCAGGCGATTGGCCAAGTCCCGGGCGGCGGCTTCCGCCCGGCCGCCGCGTTCGAAGGTCAGTTCGGCCTCGAGGGCCTCGGAGCGCACGGCCCAGCCCTGCTCGGCCGGGGCGACGGAAATCAGCAGAGCCATCACGAGCTCCTTACGCAAATCGAATTGGGAGCGCTGATCCAACAGCGCGAACGAGCGGTTGTTCGGGCGCGGATCGGCCCCGAAACATCGAGGTCAGATCGACATTCGCCCTACGGGGGGATGACATCGACACATCTTATAGGCTCGCAATTTCACAACTTGACGACACGGTTAAGTCCGGAACGCAACTGACGCGAGCCAGAACTCCTGGCCCTGTTTTTAGTTTCTCGGGTCGTTCGATGATCTGTCGACGGGGTCAGAAAATCTGCCGGGACTCAAATCCTATTCCGTTGATAGGCTTTAAGAGGCGCCGCCTTTTCCCTCCCCTTCGGCGGCGCCGGCGCGCGCCGCGCGGACCCGTCGGGGGATGGGTGTCCGCGCGGCGCGTCTTGGCCTTGCGTCCTTCGAGGCTCGCCTACGGCTCGCACCTCAGGATGAGGCATTCACAGCCAAAACGCTCCTCATCCTGAGGCGCCCGCGAAAGCGGGCCTCGAAGGACGCAGGGTCTCTCAGCAGTCCTTCTGATCCAGGTGCGCCTTGATCAGCGCCCGACCGGCGCGCGCCACGGCGCGCACAGGGCCCGCGGCGCCCAGGGTGACGCGGGCGGTATAGGACCCTTCCATCAGCAGCATCAGGCCGTCGGCCAGATCCTCGTCCGGCGCGCCGGCCCGCCGGCACAGGTCGACAAGGCGGGCGTGGAGCTGTTGCTTGTAGGCCACCGACACCTTCTGGGCCGGATGGTCGGCCTCGTGCAGTTCGATGGCGGCGTTGGACAGCGGGCAGCCGTGGACGTCGGCGTTGCAGGCCTTGGTCTCGAAGGCGTCGAAGATCGCCTCCAGCTGGGCCCGCGGGTCGCCGCAGGTGCAGCCGACGACGTCGTCCCACCACACCCAGTAGTCGCGTTCCTGCTCGCGCAGCACCTCGGCCACCAGCTCGTCCTTGGACGGGAAGTTGCGGTACAGCGTCATCTTGGTGGCGTCGGCCTCGGCGGCGATCGCCTCGACCCCCACCGCGCGGATGCCATGCTGATAGAACAGCTCGCGGGCGGTTTCGAAGATCCGGTCGCGGGCCGGTCGCTTGGACAACGGAGCGCACACGGGCGCCTCCAGGTCGTCCAGCTTGCCCCCGCCAGAATTTCTCTCAGCCATTTTCACAGCACCTCACCTTGACGCGAGAGTTACCGGTCAGTATCTCTCACCGCGTGGATGATACCGAACGGTATCGTCACATACGACTACATCGTCACAGATGGACGTCACGTCAAGCAACAGCAACTGCGACATTTGATCCTTAACCCCGGAACGGAGCGCGAGCCATGCCCCCGAGCGCAAGCCCTCAAGGCCAACACGCCGACGCCTCGCCCGCCAAAGCCGCCTGGCTGGCCGGCCCCGCCCGTTCCCTCCGCAAGCTGATCGGCCAGGGCCCCGAGGGTTCGTCCGGTCGGGACTGGGCCGCCTCGCCCAAGGTCCGCCAGAAATCCCGGCGCCCCGTCTGGGAATAGAAAAACCGCCGTCTCCTCCCCGCTTCTTCTGTCCGATAGGTACGCCTATGTCCCTCCGCCCCGTTTTCACCTCGTTCGCCGGCCTGGCCGCCGTGGCCGTGCTGGCCGCCTGCAGCGCCCAGGCCAAGCAGGAAGCCGCTCCGCCGCCCGCCCAGGTCACCATCACCCCCGTAGCCTTCAAGGAACTGCGCCAGTGGGATGACTTCACCGGCCGTCTCGAGGCCATCGACACTGTCGACATCCGCCCGCGCGTCAGCGGCTTCATCGACGGCGCCCGGTTCGAGGAAGGCGCCCGGGTCCGCAAGGGCCAGGTGCTGTTCCAGATCGACCCGCGCCCCTACCAGGCCGAGGCCAACCGCGCCCAGGCCGAGGTGGCCCGGGCCAAGGCCCAGCTGGACCTGGCGGTCGTGAACCGCGAGCGCGGCCGCCGGCTGATCGAGCAGAACGCCCTGGCCCAGAGCGAGTTCGACCGGCTCTCCGCCGAGGAAAAGGCCGCCCAGGCCAATCTCGGCGCCGCCAACGCCGCCTACCAGACCGCCCGCCTGAACCTGGAATGGACCCGCGTGGTCTCGCCGATCGACGGCCGGGTCTCCAAGGCCGTGATCACCCGCGGCAACCTGGTCACCCCGTCCGACCTGCTGACCACGGTGGTCAGCGACACCCCGATCTACGCCACGTTCAACGCCGACGAGCAGACCTTCCTGAAGTACGCCTCGGCCGAACGCGGCAAGGCCAGCCCCGTCTATATGGGCCTGATGACCGAGGACGGTTATCCGCACCAGGGCCAGCTGAAGTTCATCGACAACGCCCTGGACGCCAAGAGCGGCACGATCAACGGCCGGGCGATCTTCGCCAACGCCGACGGCCGGTTCACCCCCGGCTTGTTCGCCCGCATCCGCATGGTCAGCGACACCTCGCAGACGGTGGCCCTGGCCCCCGACCGCGCGGTGGCCACCGACCTGGGCAAGCGCTACGTCGTGGTCGTGGGCGTCAACAACAAGGCCGAGTACCGCCCGGTCGAGATCGGCCCGCTGGCCGGCAACCTGCGCATCATCCGCACCGGCCTGAAGCCCGGCGACCGGGTGATCGTCGGCGGCCTGCAGAAGGTCAAGCCGGGCGACACCGTCAACCCGGTGGTCGTCAAGACCGACCTGTCCTCGGACCTGTCGCAGTTCGAGACCGGTCCGCAGCGGGTCGCGATGATCAACTCGGTTTCTCAGAACTGACCGTCCTTTAACCCGCTCATCCCGGCGAAAACCGGGACCCAGATCCCACGGCGACGGGGTGGGCTGGAAGAACGCGGCGCTCTTGGCGTCAGCTTCCCAGCTCTTCCATCTGGGTCCCGGCATTCGCCGGGATGAGCGGATCAGGAATTCGCCTTCAGGCCGGTTTGAACCGGTCCACGCCCCCTCCTTGCCTCCTCCCCATACTCGCCCGCAAAAGGCGCCTCCCATGAATTTCTCAAAGTTCTTCGTGAGCAGACCGCGCTTCGCCGCCGTGCTCTCGATCGTCATCTTCATCGCCGGGCTGGTGGCTCTGCCGCGCCTGCCGATCTCGGAATATCCCGAGGTGGTGCCGCCGACCGTGGTCGTGCGCGCCGCCTATCCGGGCGCCAACCCCGCCGTCATCGGCCAGACCGTCGCCGCCCCGCTGGAGCAGGCGATCAACGGCGTCGAGGGCATGATCTACCAGTCCTCGCAGTCGGCGTCGGACGGGGCGATGATCCTGACCGTCACCTTCGCCCTGGGCACCGACCTCGATAAGGCCCAGGTGCAGGTCCAGAACCGCGTCGCCCAGGCCCTGCCGAAACTGCCCCAGGAGGTGCAGCGCATCGGCGTGACCACCGACAAGGCCTCGCCCGACCTGACCCTGGTCGTGCACATGATCTCGCCCAACAACCGCTACGACATGCTGTATCTGAGCAACTACGCGCAGCTGAACGTCCGTGACCGCTTGAAGCGGGTCGACGGCGTCGGAGACGTGCAGATCTTCGGGGCCGGCGCCTACTCCATGCGGGTGTGGCTGGATCCGGAAAAGCTGGCCTCGCTGAACATGACGGCCGGCGACGTGGTCAAAGCCCTGCGCGAGCAGAACGTCCAGGTCGCCGCCGGCCAGCTGGGCGCGCCGCCCACCAACATGGGCTCGGACTTCCAGCTGTCGATCAACGCGCCCGGCCGCCTGACCGACGAGGAGCAGTTCCGCAACGTCATCATCCGCTCCGGCGCCAACGGCGAACTGACCCACCTGGGCGACGTGGCCCGGGTCGAGATGGGCGCCAACAACTACGCCCTGCGCTCGCTGCTCGACAACAAGTCGGCCGTGGCCATGCCGATCTTCCAGCGCCCCGGCTCCAACGCCCTGGCCATGGCCGCCGACATCAAGAAGACGATGAAGGAGCTGAAGAAGGAGTTCCCCGAGGGCGTCGACTACGAGATCATCTACGACACCACCGCCTTCGTGCAGGAATCGATCGACTCGGTGATCCACACCCTGATCGAGGCCATCATCCTGGTGGTGCTGGTGGTGGTGCTGTTCCTGCAGGGCTGGCGCGCCTCGATCATTCCGCTGATCGCCGTGCCCGTCTCGCTGATCGGCACCTTCGCCGTCCTGCTGATGCTGGGCTTCGGCCTCAACGCCCTGACCCTGTTCGGCCTGGTGCTGGCCATCGGCATCGTCGTCGACGACGCCATCGTCGTGGTCGAGAACGTCGAGCGCAACATATCCAACGGCCTCGAACCGGCGGCGGCCACCCGCAAGGCCATGAGCGAGGTCACCGGGCCGATCATCTCCACGGCCCTGGTGCTGTGCGCGGTGTTCATCCCGACCGCCTTCATCAGCGGCCTGTCGGGCCAGTTCTATCGTCAGTTCGCCCTGACCATCGCCATCTCGACGGTGATCTCGGCCTTCAACTCCCTGACGCTGTCTCCGGCCCTGGCCGCGGTGCTGCTCAAGAGCCACGACGCGCCCAAGGACCGCTTCCAGAAGCTGATCGACGCGGCCCTGGGCTGGCTGTTCAACCCGTTCAACCGCTTCTTCGCCAAGGCTTCCAACGGCTATGTCCGCAATGTCGGCCGCACCCTGGGCAAGTCGACAGCGGGGCTGGTGATCTACGGCCTGCTGCTGGCCCTGACGATCGGGGCCTTCATGAAGACCCCCGGCGGTTTCGTGCCCCAGCAGGACAAGGCCTATGTGGTCGCCGTCGTGCAACTGCCCGACGCGGCCTCGCTGGACCGCACCGAGGCGGTCATCCGCCAGATGGGCGACATCGCCATGAAGGTGCCGGGCATCAAGCACTCGGTGGCCTTCCCCGGCCTGTCGGCCAACGGCTTCATCAACAGCCCCAACTCCGGCGCGGTGTTCTTCCCGCTGTCCGACTTCAAGGACCGCAAGGACAAGTCGATGTCGGCCAACGCCATCGTCGGCCAGCTGAACCAGAAGTTCGGCGCCATCCCCGACGCCCAGATCGCGGTCTTCCCGCCGCCTTCGGTGCAAGGGCTGGGCACGATCGGCGGCTTCCGCATGCAGATCGTCGACCGCGCCGGCCTGGGTCCGGACGAGCTGAACAAGCAGACCCAGAACCTGATCGACAAGGCCCGCAAGGACCCCGCCCTGGCCGGCGTGTTCTCGACCTACCAGGTCAGCGTGCCGAAGATCGAGGCCAACATCGATCGCGAGAAGGCCCGGGCCTCGGGCGTCAGCCTGACCGACCTCTTCGAGACCATGCAGGTCTATCTGGGCTCGCTGTACGTCAACGACTTCAACCGCTTTGGCCGCACCTACGAGGTCAACGTCCAGGCCGACCAGAAATTCCGCCTGCAGCCCGAGCAGATGCTGCGCCTGCAGACCCGCAACGGGTCGGGCCAGATGATCCCGCTGGGCGCCTTCGTCAGCTTCAAGGAGGCCACCGGCCCCGACCGCGAGAGCCATTACAACGGCGTGCTCACGGCCGAGATCAACGGCGGCCCGGCCCCCGGCTACTCGACGGGCCAGGCTCAGAAGGCCCTGGAGGACCTGGCCAAGCAGGAGCTGCCCAACGGCATGGGCTACGAGTGGACCGAGCTGACCTACCAGCAGATCCTGGCGGGCAACACGGCGGTCTACATCTTCCCGCTCTGCGTGCTGCTGGCCTTCCTGGTGCTGGTCGCCCAGTACGAGAGCTGGAGCCTGCCGCTGGTGGTCATCCTGATCGTGCCGATGACCCTGCTGTCGGCCCTGGCCGGCGTGCTGCTGACCCATGGCGACAACAACATCTTCACCCAGATCGGGCTGATCGTGCTGGTGGGGCTGGCGTGCAAGAACGCCATCCTGATCGTCGAGTTCGCCAAGGAACGCGAGGAGCACGGCGACACCCCGATGCAGGCGGTGCTGGAGGCCTGCCGCCTGCGCCTGCGGCCGATCCTGATGACCTCGATCGCCTTCATCATGGGCGTGTGGCCGCTGGTCGTCAGCCACGGGGCGGGCGCGGAGATGCGCCGGGCCATGGGCGTGGCGGTGTTCTCCGGCATGCTGGGGGTGACGGTCTTCGGCCTGGTCCTGACCCCGATCTTCTACTTCGTCATCCGCCGCAACACCGCCCGCCGGGCGGCCTTGAAGGCGGCCAAACAAACCACGCCCGTCGTGGAGGCGCACTGATGCTTGCTTCAATCCAACCCCGCCAGCCCGGCTGGCGCAGCCTGAAGGTCCAGCTCGGCCTGTTCGCCAGCATGCTCCTGCTCTCGGCCTGCGCCGTGGGTCCGGACTACAAGACCCCGGTCCAGGCGCCGGTGGTGCTGCAGAACGCCCCGGCCGGGGCCTTCTCGACCGCCGCGCCCGAGGCCCAATGGTGGAAGGCGTTCAACGACCCCGTCCTGGACGGCCTGATCAGCCAGGCCCTGGCCGGCAACCTCGACATCCGCGTCGCGGTCGCCCGGGTGGACGAGGCCCGGGCCCTGTTCAAGGACGCTCGCCTGGACCAGGCGCCGCGGGTCACCGCCAGCGGCGCCTACCAGAAGAGCGACCAGCAGCAGCCGGGCTCGAACGGCCAGCGGGTGGAGAGCGAGACCTATCAGGCCGGCTTCGACGCCGGCTGGGAGATCGACCTGTTCGGCCGCGTCCGCCGGGGCGTGGAATCGGCCCGGGCCGAGGCTGGCGCGGCCCAGGCCGACCTGCGCGACGCCCAGGTGACCATCGCCGCCGAGGTGGCTCGAAATTACCTGGAACTGCGCGGGGCCCAGGCCCGGCTGGCCGTGGCCAACCGCAACCTCGACACCCAGCGCGAGACCCTGCGCCTGACCCAGGTGCGCTACAACGCCGGGGCCGGCAGCCCGATCGACGTGGCCAGCGCCCAGGCCCGCCTGAACGCCACCGAGGCGGCGATCCCGTCGCTGATCACCGCCGAGAAGCGGGCCAACTACCGGCTCTGCGTCCTGGTCGGCAAGCGGCCGGGCGAGTTGGACGCGACCCTGGTCGCCACAACAGCCGAGGTCACGCCGCTGATCGCCGCCCTGCCGATCGGCGACGCGTCCGACCTGCTGCGCCGCCGTCCCGACGTCCAGGCCGCCGAGCGCCGCCTGGCCGCCCAGACCGCCAAGGTGGGGGTGGCCACGGCCGACCTGTTTCCGCGCGTGCGGGTGACGGGCTTCATCGGCTTCCTGTCGGGCACGGCGTCGGGCTTCGGCAACAGCGCCAGCCAGGCCTGGTCGGTGGCCCCGTCGGTGTCCTGGCCGGCCCTGGACCTGGGCGGCGCCCACCAGCGGCTGAAGGCGGCGGAGGCCCGCAACGACGCCAGCCTGGCCGTCTACGACCAGACCGTGCTGCGGGCGCTGGAGGACCTGGAGACCGCCCTGGTCGCCTACCGCCAGCAGCAGGCCCAGCTTGTCAGCCTGACCAACCAGGCCGCCGCCTCGCGCCGCGCCGCCGAGCTGGCCCGCATCCAGTACAAGGAAGGCGGCATCGACTTCCTGGTGCTGCTGGACGCGGAACGCACGCTGCTGGCGGCCGAGGACTCGCTGACCGTCGCCGAGACGGGCGTGAACACCAACGTCGTGGCGATCTACAAGGCGCTGGGCGGCGGGTGGACGTCGTAAAAGTTATCCACAGGGTTGCTATTCAATCCGTCATCCCGGGCCTTGTGCCCGGGACCCCTGGTTCAGCTCGCAGGTGAAGCGCCTTGGCGCGCCGGCGCGCCACCCCTCCGCACCTGCGGCGGACGGAGGGGTCCCGGGCACGAGGCCCGGGATGACGGTGGCGAGGTGGGTTGAAACGCCGTTTATCCCCGCTCCCGCCGAAACAAACCTCAACCCGATCAACGCCGTACACAAAAACGCACGTTTCCTGTCCCCACCCTCCAGGACGGCCGCACACTAGCGGCATGACCCAAGCCCAAGACATCCCCACCCGCTGCCTGGCCTTCCAGCTCCAGCTGATGGACGCCCTCGAGGCGGCCTGGAAGAGCATCGAGGCCACCACCGATCCCGTCGCCATCCGCCAGGCCCGCGACAAGGCCAAGGCCGTCGGCGAGTTGGCCGCCATGGCCCGCAAGGTCGCGCTGGTCCTCCCGACGCCGCGCGGCAAGCCGCAGATCGCCGAAACGGCCGCCGCCGGCCTGCACGCCGCCCAGGGCCTGGCCAACGTGCGCGAGATGCTGATGGCCTCCAGGGCCGCCGCCGCCCCGGCGGACGCGCCTGTGGACGCGCCCGTGGCCGCCCAGGTCGAGCACGCCCGCCGCGCGCTGGACAAGCTCAAGGGCGGACGGCGCGGCCGGCTGTAGGGCTCAGGACCCCGCCGCCGCGCTGGCCGCCGAGTAGCGGACGATCAGGTTGGCGAACACGCAGATCATCACGCTGAACGCCATGGCCATCACCCCGGCGATGCGCAGGGCCGAGGCGACGTCCTCGGACACGCCCCGCTCCCGCCCCCTGAGCGCGCGGAAGACGCCGGGCTTGAAGGCCAGCAGGAACCCCAAGGCGAAGATCACGACGGCGAACAGGTCGATCGCCAACAGTCCGGTCATTCGAAGTCTCCATCGGTCGGCGCGAGGGTTCAATGCCGGACGGGGCGGTTCGGTCCCGTGGGTGATCAATTCATTGGGGGCCGCTCTCTTCTCCCCGTTGCACGGATGAGCAGAAGGCCCGCCAACGGCCAGGACGCGCCTTGACTTGGTCGCACGCCACAGCTCCGATCCACCGGCTGCGGCAGGGACGCCCAGGAAGAGACAGGCCGGACCATGCCGCTTGAACGTCAGTGGACATCGGAAAGGATGATCACGCTCCGGGGCAATTTGATCTCGGTGATCGGCATGATCATGCTGGTGTGGTTCGTCGGCGGGGTGGCCCTGTTTCCAGACGGCCCCATTCACCTCTGCAACGCGTCGACCCACTATTTCTACCTGGATCACCCGTTCGGATACTGCGGCAAGCAGGGACAGTCGCACAACGCCATCGACTTCCACCGCTTCCAGGTCTGGCAAACCGTTCTTTTCAGCCTCTGGCCGTTTGGCATAATCGCCATCGCGGCCTTGGGACACGGCCTGTCCCGGAAGGCGCCTTGAGGCCAAGGTCGGCTGACGCCGCCTAAACCGACGCGCCGCTCTTCTTCTCAACCGCCAACGGGCGAGGCCGCGCCTTAAAGCCTTGATGGCGAGCCTGCTCTGGCGTCTGGCCGAGTCAAGGACCGCCTCCGGCGGCCGCGTCGCGGCGACGCTCCGCGTCGTCCTTGACTCGGCCAGACGCCAGAGCTCCGATCCACCAAGGCTTTAAGGCGTGGCCGCATCCGCTGGGGCGGATGAGTTGTACCGACAAGCGGACGGTCAATAAAGTTAGTTGGCTAGCGCGCGTTTCTAGTGATGAAACGAGCGCGGTCCGCAAGTTCATCGAACGTGATGATGTCGATGCTTCGAGTCTCTCGTCGGAACAGCTCGAATGTGTCCTGCTTTACACGAGCGTCCCGGATCCCATGGCCGGGATCGAACTCCGCTCGCGATCCAATCACGAGGATTGCCTTAGGGCTTCGGGTACGAGCTTCGAGACGTTCTGTACCTTCCTTGTTGTAGTGTTCGCCTTGTTGCGAGAAGGCGAGCCATTCAGCTTTCTGTTCAAGAATCTGAGACACTGCTGACGTGAAGTCAGAACTAAAATCCCAGGTCCCCGCTCTACCACCAGCCCTACGCTTGAATATGGGGGTAGACGGTTTTTTTATCTCAACCAATACCGTATAATCTTTGAAGGTAGTGAGAAAGTCTACAGTAGGCTTATTTTGATTATCCGTCCCAGCACCACCCACCACCACTTCACGGTCGAAATGTCTCATGATCCGATAATCGAGACCGTAGCCAAAAACCCATTGTTCACGCTCAAAGAAGTCTTGCCAAGATGCCTCGCTCCAATCTCCAGAGGCGAGTTGCTGTTCAAATTCGGCTAATCCATCCTTACGGCCAAGGAGCGTATTGATTTCATCAGTAGTGAGAGAGCTCTGGAGATCGCGCAATAGTCTTGTGCGCCGATCGGCGGACAAACCTCTAATGGTATCGACCAAACCTCTATCCGAAGCATCAATGACGACCTTCGGCCCCGCCTTCTTAGAAATATCTTCAACTTGAAAGTTCTCTTCGTTAGTTAAATCCAAAAAATTTATCTGATTAAGAAATCCGATCAGCCGCTCAAATTCCTCGCGACGGAAGGTAAATTCCTCTTTCACGAAGCTCTGAATAAAAACCGGACGGGCCTTAAAGGTTTGCAGCGTGAGCCGCTTGATTTCCTTGGAGTCCTGAGTGACTACCGCCGTCACCTGGGTTTTCCGTATCTCACCAGTTATCCGAAGGCACAGGGCCCCTTCAATTTCGCCCACGTGTTGTTCGTCGCTGCCTTCGAAGACCATCCGGACCTGCCGGATCCGCTCAGCGGTCTGACCCGGCCATTGGAAAACCTTGGACAGATAGGTTTTCCCATCCTTCCGTAACTTGAAGAACTCGTGGTCGTCGTGTTCGCTCATAAAGCGACTGTAGCGAACAAAGCTTAGGTGAAAAGCGCCGTCCGCAACGGCTCCTATTAGCCGCAGGTCCGTGAGGGAGCGAAGCACGACTAGCCAGTCGCCCAACCCGCCCCTCAGCCCCTAGCCAACCCCACCTCGAACACCGCCCCCGCCTCGCCCTCCACCAGCCCGATCCGCCCCGAACTCGCGGCCAACAGCGACCGCGCGATCGACAGGCCCAGCCCCGTCCCGCCCGTCTCGCGGCGGCTGGTGAAGAACGGTTCGAATAGGCGGTCGCGATCGGCGGCCGGGACGCCGGGGCCGTCATCCGACACCCGCAGCACCACCTCGTCGTCGACCACCGCCGCGGCGATCCGCACCGCCTTCGCCCCGGCCTGGCGGCTGTTCTCGACCAGCGTCGTCAGCACCGCCTCGACCGTGGCCTCGGGGGCGGCGACCAGGGGCAGGCCGTCCGGCAGGTCCAGGACCACGGCGATGTCGCGGCCCTGGGCGTCGGCTACCCGCCGCGCGGCCGGGGCCAGCTCGGACGCCACCCCCGCCTGCGGCATGGCCATGTCGGCCCGCGCCAGGTCCATCAGCCGGCCGACCAGCTGCGACAGCCGGGCGCTGTCGGCCGAGATGTTGCCGAGGAACCGCCGGCGCTCGTCCGGGGTCATGGTGTCGAAGTGGTCGTCCAGCAGCTCGACCGCGCCGGTGATCCCGGCCAGCGGCGTCTTGAACTCGTGGCTGACGGCGGCGGCGAAGTCGCGCAGGTAGCGCGAGCGCACGGCGATGGCGTCGGCCATCACCCGGAAGTCCTGGTAAAGGTCGCGGATCTCCAGGGCGGCGGTGGCGGGGGTGTCGGGCACGCTGCCCTGGCCGGCGGCCACGCTGCGGGTGGCGGCGCTCAGCGCCTCGATCGGCCGGGTCACGCCGCGCGACACCAGGCCCGACAGCAGCACCAGCAGCAGGATCGTCGCCGCCGCCCCGACCAGCAGCTTGCCCCGGTCCTGGTAGACGCCGCGGAACAGCGCCCGGGGCGAGCGCGACAGCAGCAGCGCGCCTACGACCCGGCCGTTGACGACCACCGGCCGGGCATGGTGCAGGCGCACGGCCGAGGCGCGGCTGAGCCACTCGAACGAATAGCGCGGGTGATAGGCCCCGTTGCGGCGCAGGACCGTGCGCGAACGGCCCTGCAGCGCCGCCTGGATCTCCGGCAGGGCCGCCAGGCTGCCGCCCTGCCCCAGGCCCCGCACGACGACGCCGTGGCGGTCGACGATCAGGATCGAGGCCAGGGTGCTGCGGCTGGTCTGGTCGAAGATCGGCTCCAGCACCTGCGCGGCCGTCTCGGCCGTCGGGTCGGCGGCCGGACCGGGCGTCGCGGCCGGTCGCTCGGGCAGCAGGGGCGAGCTGCGCAGGTCGACGCTGGTCGATTCGGGACGGTAGTAGCCGGGGTCGTCGCGGGCGTCGGGGTCGGCCGGGGTCAGGTCGCGCACCGCCCCCGGCCACAGGTTGGCCGCGGCCGAGGCCAGGGCCGCGCCCTGCGAGGTCAGCTCGGCCTCGGTCTGGCGCACCAGGGTGTTCTCGTAGGTGCGCAGGAACACCGCCCCGATGGCCGGCATGGCGGCGGCGAACAGCAGCACGGTCAGCAGGATGGTCCGCAGGCGCAGGGCCGGCCACCAGCGCCGCAGCCACGCCCCCAGCCCGGCGCTCATCCGCCGACGCCGACGCCCTGGCAGGCGCCCAGGCGGTAGCCGATGCCGGCCCGGGTCTCGATCACGTCGTGCCCGCCCACGCCGGCGAACTTGGCCCGCAGGTTGCGCACATGGCTGTCGATCGTGCGGTCGGTCACCGCGAAGCCCGGGCCGCGCAGGCGGTCGATGATGGCGTCGCGGCTGAACACCTTGGTCGGGGTGGCGGCCAGGGTCTTGAGGATCGTGAACTCGGTGACGGTCAGCGACACCTGGCCGTCGGCCCAGGCCGCGCTCCAGGCCTCGGGATCCAGGCTCAGCCGGCCGCGGACGATGCGGCCGTCGGCCGGGGCGGCCTCGGCGCCCTTGCCGCCGGCCCGGCGCAGGATGGCCTGGACGCGGGCCGTCACCTCGCGCGGGCTGAACGGCTTGACCACATAGTCGTCGGCCCCCAGCTCGATGCCCAGCACCCGGTCGATCTCGTCGTCGCGCGAACTGAGGAACAGGATCGGCAGGTCGCCCCGGGCCCGCAGCCGGCGGCAGACCTCCAGCCCGTCCAGGCGCGGCATATTGATGTCCAGCACCACCAGGTCGGGCGTCCGCTCGGCCACGGCCGCCAGGGCCGCCTCGCCGTCGGCCGCCTCGCGGGTCTCGAGCCCGGCCTTGGCCAGGGCGAACACCAGGAGCTGGCGGATGTGGGGGTCGTCGTCGACGACCAGGATCGTGCGCTGCATGTCGCCCATGTTCAGCGCTCCGCGTGCGGGGTCAACCGGGACGGCGGGGCGGATCGGCGCGTTTGCCGTGCAGATTCGGTGCAGGGGCCCGGTGTGCGCCCTCTCCCATCGGGAGAGGGTGCGCACTCAGGTCCCCGTGGCCGCGTCGGTCCACTTGGCGAACGGCGTGTCGGGCTCCTCGCCCAGGCTGGGCTGCAGCGAGCGCAGGTCGCTGGGGCGGATGTTGAACGCCTTGCGGAAGCTGCGGCTGAAATGGGCCTCGCTGCTGAAGCCGCACTGGAAGGCGATCTCGCTGATCCGCCGGCCGCGCTTGGGGTCCAGCAGCGCCGCGCGGGCCAGGTGCAGGCGGCGCTCCCAGATATAGGCCGTCACCCCGCCCAGGGGCTCGAACAGGCGGTAGAGCGTCGAGCGCGACACGCCCAGCGCCTCGCTGATCCTGGCGGGGTTGAGGCTGGGCTCCAGCAGGTTGTGCTCGACATAGGCCCGGGCCCGCAGCAGCACCGGCGACTCGCGCATGCCGAAATCGGCCCGCCCCGCCTCCATGGCCAGGCACGCGCCCAGCAGTTCGATCGTGGCGCGGGTGATGCCCGGCAGGGTCTGGGGCAACAGCTGCGGGAACCAGCGGGTCACCGCTGTCAGGTGCTCGATCAGCAGGCCGGCGCGATTGGCGTCCAGCACCATGCCGTGCAGCGCGATGTTCGGCGCCACGGCCTCGACCTCGGCGCGCGGCAGGAAGGTGGTCAGCACCTTGACCGCGGTGCTGTGCATCAGCATCGGCCGCGACAGGTCGCAGATCCCCACCTCGCCCGGACCGAACGAGAACGGCACGCCGTCGAAGTCGCCGGTGTGCGAGCCGGCGATGTTGAACTGGACGATGTAGTGGTCGAGGCCGTCGGCGGCGATCATCTGCGGCGTGCGGAACATCGTCTGGCCGCCGGTCTCGGTGACGTAGAAGGCGTGGGGCCCCAGGCGCAGCGCGGTGATGCTGGCCGTGAACCCCGGTTCCGGGTCGCGCGCGTCGAGCGCCGTCAGCACTTCCCGCCGGTAATGGTCGTGCCGCTGCTCGGGCGGGACGCTCCGGGTGCTGAAGTTCGTCCGCCCCAGCCGAAACAGTGTTTCGGCGGGCGGGTCCAAAGGATGATTCATGTGGCCTCCCCCAAGGCACAATCACGCATTGACCATATTCGCCAATGCGGGCGTTCGTCGCACCGCGCGGGGCGCCGCGCGAGAGCGGCGTTTTCCTTTGAGACAAGGGATCAAGAAAATGGAACCGGCATGTAAGGCCCGCGCCGCACAAAGCCTTACAGGTGTCGGCTGCTTCGGACGAACGCCGGTCGGCGATCGGCGCGGCCGCGACCCGGCCGACCGAGGCTCGGGCGCTAGGCCATCGGCTTGGAGAACGACGCACCGCGAGACCTTGGGGGAGGTCGCGCGACCAGCGTCGCCCACGTCCCGAGGGGGACCTAAAACTAAAGGCGGGCCTTGGGGAGGCCCGCCTTTTTTATGGTCTGGCGATGAGCGCTGGTTGCGTCCCGCACATCGCCGCGTGCTTCCCGAATGACAAGGAAAATGAAGCCTCTCCCTGAGCTTCAACGCCGATGCCTTAGGGCGGTCGGCGTATCAGCCGTGCGTGGTCCTCGTCCTTCGACAAGCTCAGGATGAGGACCATCTACAGGCTCGTCAGTCGACCACCTCATCCTGAGCTTGTCGAAGGACGAGGTGTTCGGCCCCGGAGCGGCGTGTCGAGCTAGTGCTCGCGGCCCATCCGCCAGAAGGTCTGGAACATCGGCTCGACCAGATAGGCCAGGGCCGAGCGCTTGCGCAGCGGGATCAGCACCTCGACCGGCAGGCCGGCCTGCAGGCCCGATTGGGCGCCGCGGATCTTGCGGATCTTGTCCAGTTCCTCGGGCGGGGCCGAGACCTCGGCGCGGAAGTACTGCACGCCGGTCTTCTCGTCGGTGAAGCTGTCGGCCGACAGCTCGGTCAGGGTGCCGTTCAGCAGCGGCAGGTCGCGTTCGTGCAGGGACGTGAAGCGGATCTGGGTCTTCTGGCCGGGCTTGAGGTCGTCGGCGTCATTGGGCGAGACCTTGGCCTGGATCACCAGCCGCCGGTCCTGCGGCACGATCTCCATCAGGGTCTGCCCGGGGGCGACCACGCCGCCCACCGTGAAGACGTTCAGTCCCACCACCTTGCCGCCGGACGGGGCGCGGACCGTGGCCCGGGCCAGCTGCTCGCGGGCGGCCAGCACCTTGGGCTGCAGGTCGTCCAGCCGCACCTGCACGTCGCGCAGCTGGCCGGAGACCTCCTCCATCATCTGGCGCTCCAGCGACAGGGTCTGCAGCTTGGTCTCGCCGATCTGTTCGGCCGAGCGGGCGATCTGGGCGCGATAGGCCCCGTCCTCCCCGGTCAGGGAGGCGGCGCTGCGCTGCAGGGCCAGGACCCGGGTCTTGGGCGCGAAGCCCTTGGCGGCCAGCTCCTGCACGCCCTTCAGCTCCTCCTCGATCAGCTTCTGCTGCTCGCGGTTGGCGTCCAACTGGCGCTCGGCGCCGCTGCTCTGCTGGCTCAGCTGCAGGACACGCTGGTTGAGCACCCCGCGCTGGGTCTGCAGCGAGCTGCGGCGAGCCTGGAACTGCTGACGCTGCAGGCGCAGGGCGTCGTCGGCCAGGGGCTTGTCCTCCGGCGTGAGGTCGGCGAACTCCGGCGGCGCGGCGATGGTCGGCAGGCGGTCGCGCTCGGCGACCAGCCGGGCGCGCTGAGCCAGCAGGGTCAGGACCTCGCCGGTCATGCCGCGCTCGCTGGCCCGCAGCTCCGAGGCCGACAGCTCCACCAGGATCTGGCCCTTGACCACGCTCTGGCCCTCGACCACCCGGATGGCGGTGACCACCCCGCCCTCGCGGCTCTGCACCGCCTGGCGGTTGCCAGCCACGGCGACCACCCCGTGGGCGTAGGCCCCGGCGTCCAGCGGCGCCAGGGCCGCCCAGCCCAGAAAGCCGACGAAGAACAGGCCCGCCACCCCGGCCCCGATCCGGATGATGCGCACCGGGTCGTCCGAAAGGCGCGGCGGGATCTTGGCGGCGGCCTCGCCGGCGGTCCCGGGGGCCTGGAAGGTGGCGTCGGTCATGGCTTGGCGGCCTGCAGAGGGGTGACGGTCGAGCCGGGCTTGCCCGGAGCCTGGGCGGCGGCCTGGGCCGCGGCGGCCATCTTGGCCACGACCTCGGCGCGCGGACCGATCATCTCGACCTGGCCTTCCCGCAGCACCAGCAGGCGGTCGGCGACATTGAGGATACCGGTGCGGTGGGCGACGATCAGGATCGCCGCGCCCCGCGCCTTGGCGGCCAGGATGGCGTTGTTCAGCGCCGCCTCGCCATCGGCGTCGAGGGCCGAGTTGGGCTCGTCCAGGATCAGCAGCGGCGGCTGACCGTAGAGGGCCCGGGCCAGGGCCACGCGCTGGGCCTGGCCGGCCGACAGCCCGCGCCCGCCGGCGCCCAGGACGGTGTCATAGCCCTTGGGCAGGCGCAGGATCAGCTCGTGCACGCCCGCCGCCTGGGCCGCGGTCACCACCTCGGCGTCGACGATGGCCGGATCGCCCCCGGCCCAGATGGCGAAGCGCGAGATGTTGTCCTTGATCGAGCCGGCCAACAGGCCCGAGTCCTGCGGCACATAGCCGATGTAGCGGCCCAGCCGGTCGCCATCCCAATCGGTCATGTTGGCGCCGTCCAGCCGCACCACGCCGACCTCGGGGGTCATCGCCCCGGCCGCCACCCGCGCCAGGGTGGTCTTGCCGGCGCCGCTGGGACCGATCACGCCTAGGATCTCGCCCGGGGTCAGCCGCAGGCTGACGCCGCGCAGCAGCACCGGACCTTCGCCGGGCGCGCGCACCGCCACCTGCTCCAGGGCCAGGGCTCCGCTGGGCGCGGGCAGCTGGGTGCCCGACACTTCCAGGCCCCGGCCGGCCGGGAACAGCTTGATCAGGTTGTTCAGCGCGCCGCGCGCCTGGCCGACCACGCCCCAGGAGCCGACCAGCTGCTCGATCGGCTGCAGGGCCCGGCTCATCAGCACCGAGGCGGCGATGATCGCCCCGGCCGAGATCTGCTTGTCGACCGCCAGCCACGCGCCCAGGCCCAGGGCCGCCGACTGCAGGAACATGCGGGTGAACTTGGTGGCCGCCGAATAGCCGCCGCCGGTGAACTGGGCCTTGGCCGACAGGTCCAGCCCCGCCCGGCGGTCCGCCAGCTGGCGCTCGCGCAGGGCGCCGCGCATGCCCAGGGCGCGCACCACTTCGCCATTGGCCGCGGCCGCTTCCTGCGACGCGTAGGCCTGGGACTGGGCGACGAAGGCTTCGCGAGCCCGCGCGCGGGTGGCCCGCTCGTTGAGCACCGCCAGCACCACCAGCACCACGCCGCCGACGATGGTCATCGCCCCCAGCGCCGGATGGATCATAAAGGCGACCAGCACGTAGATCGGCGTCCACGGGATGTCGAAGGCGGCCACGGCCACCGGGCCCGACAGGGCCTGGCGCACGATGTCGAACTCGCGCATGCCCTGGGCCGAGGCCCCGGGCGCCATGGCGCTCATCAGCTTCTGCAGGATACCGCCGGCCAGCAGCCGGTCCAGGCGCAGCCCGGCCAAGGTCAGCAGGCGCGAGCGCACCGATTCCAGCGCCGTCTGGGTGCCCAGGGCGAAGGCTACCACCAGGGTCAGATACAGCAGGGTCAGCCGGCCCTCGGTCGGCACGACCCGGTCGTAGACCTGCATCATGTAGATGGTCGGCGCTAGCAAAAGGATGTTGATCAGCGCGCTGAACACGGCGGCGGCCATCAGGTGCGGCCGGCACGCGCGCAGGGCCGCGACCAGCGGCGGCGGCAACGGAGCGTCCAGGAACTTCACGCGTCTCTCCTATGGGCCCACTTCGCCGCACGAAGGCCCCATACCCCTGGCCGGTACCTAACGTCTCGGCCCGTGATTATGCAAGAAGGTCGTTGCGTCGAAAGCTCGAGACCGGCGCCCTACTCGATGAAAGCAGGCGCCGCGACCCGCCGGCCGAGCAGGAAAGCGTCGGCCACGTGGCGCAGCGGCGTCACGTCGACGTCCGACTGGCCGGCGGCGATCAGCTCGGCGAAGCGGGCGTAGAGGCCCGGATATTCGGCCTCGGGCTGTTCGTGGACCAGGGCGCCGTCGATCCACAGCCGAGCCCCGCCGTGCGACAGGCGCAGGGCGCCGCCGTCGGTGTCGACTTCGATGTCCCAGCTCTGGGGACCGGTCTGCAGGAAGTCGAATTCGGCGGTGACCGGCACGCCTAGGGTATCGACGAAGGCCAGCTGCGCCTGGATCGGCGACTGGCGGTTTTCGGGCACGTGCAGGGTCGCCTCCGTCAGGAAGAACGGACGCGGCAGCACGGCGGTGGCGATCGACAGGGCGTTGATGCCGGGATCGAACACCCCCAGCCCGCCCGGCTCCCAGATCCAGTCCTGGCCCGGATGCCAGACCCGGACGTCCTCGCGCCAGTGGATCCGGGCGGCGGTGATCGTCCGGCCTTCAAGCCAGGCCCGGGCCGGGGCGACGGCGGGGGCGTAGCGCGAATGCCAGGTGGCCTGCAGGGTCACGCCTCGGGCGTCGGCGACCTGGCGCAGGTCCTCGACCTCGCTGAGCGTCGCGCCGGGCGGCTTTTCCAGCATCACATGCTTGCCGGTTTCGAGAGCTTGGCGGGCCAGGCCGTGGCGCACCTGGGGCGGGGTGCACAGGGCCACGGCGTCGAAGGCCACGCCGCTGGCCAGCAGGTCGTCGAACGTGTGGAAGCTGGGCAGACCAGGCTGCTGCGCGTGGCGGCTGACCACCGCGACCAGCGCGAACCGCGGGTCGGCGGCCATGGCCGGCAGGTGCTGGTCGCGGGCGATCTTGCCCAGGCCGATCAGGGCCACGCGGATGGGTGTGGCGGCGGTCATGAGGCCTCGCGACTCTGGAAAACGCTATTTGTAGGATAAATGCTCGGTGGCGGTTGGGATGTCAAACGGCCAGTGAGGCTCAAGGCTCTCCGTCGACCGCTACCGATCGCCGCCGAGCGGTTCGGCCAGCCCGATGAGAAGACCTTCAGGGCCGCGGATGTAGCAGAGCCGATACGCGTTCTCGTACTGAACCACTTCGCCGACCAGCTGCGCGCCGTGCTTGCCGAGCCTGGCCAGGATGTCGTCGATGTCGCTCACCGTGAACATGGCGCGCAGGTAGCCGAGGGCGTTCACAGGGGCGTTCCGGTGATCGGCGACGACGGACGGCGCCAGAAAACGCGAGAGCTCGAGGCGGCTGTGGCCATCGGGCGTGACCATCATGGCGATCTCGACGCGTTGATCACCCAGCCCGGTGATGCGTCCGGCCCATTCGCCTTCCACCGTGCCCCGCCCCTCGAGCGTCAGGCCAAGCTCGGTGAAGAAGGCGACGGCGTCATCGAGGGAGTCCACCACGACGCCGATATTGTCCATGCGCAGAAGTTGGCTTTTGGTCATGATTTCGGTCCAGTTCCTGAGGGTGTCGCACCCGCCGAGCGTCGCTCCGCCCCTAGGCGCCCAACAACTCGAAGCTCGCCGCCAGGCCGTCGACGGCGCTGTTGGCCACCCACAGGTCGAACATCCCCGGCTCGGCGATCCAGCGGTCGTTGTCGCCGACGAACATCAGCGATCCGCGCTCGAGGCTGAAGCGCACGTCGCGCCGCTCGCCCGGCTTCAGCGCCACCCGCACGAAGCGCTTGAGCTCGCGCACCGGCCGCGTGCGGCTGGCCACCCGGTCGCGGACATAGAGCTGGACCACATGCTCGCCCGCCACCCGGCCGGTGTTGGCGACGGTGACCGTGATCGACAGCTTGTCGTTCCAGGCCAGGCGGGTGGTCGACAGCCGCACGTCGCTGAGCGCGAAGCTGGTGTAGGACAGGCCGTGGCCGAACGGGTACAGCGCCTCGTTGCGGGTGGTGCGCCAGCGGGCCTTGTACTCCTGGCTGTCGTCGGCCTGCGGCGCGGGACGGCCGGTGGTCCGGTGATTGTAGGTGTAGGGCTCCTGACCGCTCTCGTGCGGGAAGCTGACCGGCAGCCGGGCCGAAGGATTGACCTTGCCGAACAGCACATCGGCCACCGCGTGGCCGGTCTCGGTGCCCAGGAACCAGGTCGCCAGCACGGCCGGCGCGGCCTTGACCGCCCCCTCCAGCACCAGGGCCCGGCCGTGGCGCAGCAGCACCACCGTCGGCTTGCCCACGGCCCCGACCAGCTCGGCCAGCTGCTGCTGGACGCGCGGCAGGCCGATCTCGGTGCGCGACTGGGCCTCTCCCGACATGTTCTGGCTCTCGCCGACGGCCAGCAGCACCAGGTCGGCGGCGCGCGCGGCGGCCACGGCCTGGTCGTAGCCGCCGGGGATGGCGTTCTCGACGTCGCAGCCCCGGGCGATGGTCAGCTGCGAGGGGTCGGCCATCGCCTCGCGGATCCCGGTCGCCAGATCGACGCCCAGGCTCTTGTCGCCGAAGAAGGCCCAGGGCCCCAGGATGTTGTCGCGGTCGTCGGCGAACGGGCCGATCAGGGCGATCCTTTTGCCCCGGCTCGGCAGGGGCAGCAGGCCGCCGTCGTTCCTCAGCAGCACGATCGACCGCGCGCCGGCTTCGCGGGAGAGCGCCCGCATGGCCGGGGTGGCGGTGTTGGCGGCCTGGGCCTTGGCGTCGATCGAGCGGTAGGGCCGGTCGAACAGGCCCAGGGCCTCCTTCAGGCTCAGCACCCGGCGCACGGCGTTGTCGACGGCGGCCATCGGAACCAGGCCCTGGGCGACCAGCTCGGGCAGGTAGCGGCTGTAGAGGCCGCTCTGCATGCTGATGTCGACCCCGGCCAGGATCGCCAGGCGAGCGGCGTCCTTGTCGTCGGCGGCGTAGCCGTGGGCCACCAGCTCCTGGTCGGCGGTGTAGTCGGAGATCACCACGCCCTTGAAGTTCCACTCGCCGCGCAGGATGTCGGTCAGCAGATGCCGGTTGGCCGTGGCCGGCACGCCGTTGATGTCGTTGAAGGCCGACATCACCGCCAGGCAGCCAGCGTCGAAGGCGGCCTTGAACGGCGGCAGGTGCACCTCGCGCAGGGTCTCCTCGGAGATGTCGACCGTGTTGTAGTCCAGTCCCGCCGACACCGCGCCGTAGGCGGCGAAGTGCTTGGCGGTCGACAGCAGGCTGTCGGGCGCGGTCAGGTCGCGGCCCTGGAAGCCGCGCACCCGGGCCTGGGCCATGACCTCGCCCAGGAACACGTCCTCGCCCGAGCCCTCGGCGCCTCGGCCCCAGCGCTGGTCGCGGGCCACGTCGACCATCGGGGCGAAGGTCCAGTGGTTGCCGTAGGACGAGGCCTCGACCGCCGCCGCCCGGGCCGTGCGCTCGGCCAGGTCGGGGTCGAAGCTGGCCGCCTCGGCCAGGGGGATCGGATAGACGGTCTTGAAGCCGTGGATCACGTCGGCGGCGAACAGCAGCGGGATCTTCAGGCGCGACTGCTCGACGGCGGCGGTCTGGGCCCGCAGCGCGCCCTCGACCCCGACGCCGTTCATCAGCACGCCGACCCGGCCGACGCGGATGTCGGCCAGGATCTGCTCGGTGTTGCGCTGGTTGACCAGCGGATTGATGTCGCCGACCGGCGGCCGGATCATGTCGGAATAGCACGACAGCTGGCCGGCCTTTTCCTCGATGGTCATCCGGCCGATCAGGGCCTCGACCCGGGGCGAGGCGGCGCGGGCCGCGCCCGCTCCGGCCAGGGCGAACCCCGCCAGGCCCGTGGCGCCGGCCAGGACCGTCCGCCGGTCGACGCCCCCCTGCCGCTCCGGACCCTGTCGCCCGCCACCCGTCGCCATGAAGCCTCCCGCACTGAATCGCGGCAAACTCGCCAGAAACGCCGTCGGGTGCAATGGTGCGTTATCTGAGGGGCGACCCCACGCCTTCAACCTTGGAGACACGCTCATGACCACCCGCTGGCGCATCGATGTCCGTCTCGGCGACGCCCCGCCGCAAGCCCCCCTGCGCAGCGTCGTGGTCGAGGCCCCGACCGAGGTCGAGGCCCTGCGCCTGGTCCTGGCCCAGGCCGAGCAGGACAAGGCCGACGCCGAAGAACTGCTGCAGGACGGCCAGGAGGAGGTGTTCTCCCGGACGGAGGTGCGCGAGGGGCATGTGGAGCACCAGGGGCGGACGGATTGACGCGCCAGGCCCTCCCCCTGTGGGGGAGGTGTCGGCGAGCTGACGGTGGGGGGAGTGATCGGCCGGCGACCAACACCCCGGATCGACGACCCCAAAACTCCCCCCACCGATCGCTGCGCGATCGCCTCCCCCACGGGGGAGGGATCAGGAATACAGATAATCCCCCGGCAGCCCCATCCGCAGGCAGGCCTCGACCGGCGGCGCGCCCTGGATCGGCAGGCGGTCTGCGGCCGCGCCGGCCAGCCGCAGCAGGCGGCCCTCGACGGGGCCGAGGTCCCACTCTCGGCCCAGCCCGACCACAGCCCGCACCTCGGCCGGCGTGATCGCCACCGCCGCCCGGATCAGCGCCCCCTGCAGGCCGCGCAGCGGGGCCGGCAGGATCGCGGTCTTGCGCATCAGCGCCAGGAACTCCAGGACGATCCCGTGCCGCTCCAGCCTGGGCAGCATGGCGGCCAGATGCGTCTCCCACCCGGCCACCGAAGCCGGCGCCCCGAGCGCCCCGTACAGCGCCGCGGCCGGCGCGGCCTCGGCGTAGAAGCGGTCGCGGTCGGCGGCGCTCAGCGGTCGGACATAGGCGTGGTAGGCCTCCAGGAAACCAAAGCTGGCCGTGGCCTGGACCCAGTCCAGCAGCTCGACGTCGTTGGCCTGGTAGGCCGCTCCGGCCGGGGTGTCGCCGGCCACCCGGTCGTGCATCCGCCGCACGCCGGCGATCATCGCCTCGGCCGTCGAACGCGCGCCATAGACCGTGACCATCGCCGCCAGGCCGGTGCGTTTCAGGCGCGGCAGCGGATCGGTCCGGAAGCTGGAATGCTCCCAGACCCCGGTGCGCACGCGCGGCTCGGCCAGTTCCAGGATCACCGCGCTCACCCCGCCGACGAACAGCGCGACCGGGTTCTTGAACACCCGCCACGACACCGAGTCCGGCGCGGCCAGGGCCGGTTCGCCGGCCGGCCGGCGGAAGTCAACCCGCGGAGCCCCCTCGGGCTGGTAGAGGCCCTGGATGAGACCCGCGATGCGACCGGGGCCATCCGCCATCAGGTCTTCCTTCCGAACGCTAAACCGGCCGCCATTGGCGGGCCGCCCTCGTCCTTCGACAAGCTCAGGATGAGGGCTAGTTTCGCGGCGATGAACTCGAATGCCTCGTCCTGAGCCTGTCGAAGGACGAGGAATTCGCCCCCTGACCGAGCAAGCAACCCTAATTCACCCGTCGGCTTTTGCCCGCCCAGTACGGCTCGCGCAGTTCCCGCCGCAGGATCTTGCCCGAGGCGTTGCGCGGCAGGGCGCCGATGAAGTCGACGGTCTTGGGCGCCTTGAAGCCGGCGATGCGGCCCTTGGCGAAGGCGATGATGTCGGCCGGATCCTCGGGCGCGCCGGGCTTGAGGGCGACCACCGCCTTGACCGCCTCGCCCCAGGTGTCGTCGGGCACGCCGATCACCGCCACCTCGGCCACGTGCGGATGGCCGTAGACCGCGCTCTCGACCTCGGCCGGATAGATGTTCTCGCCGCCCGAGATGATCATGTCCTTCACCCGGTCGTGGATGAACAGATAGCCGTCGGCGTCGAGATAGCCGGCGTCGCCGGTCCGCAGCCAGCCGTCGGCGTCGACGGCCAGGGCTGTCGCCTCGGGCAGCTTCCAGTAGCCGGCCATGTTGGCGGGCGAGCGCACCGCCACCTCGCCGACCTCGCCCGGCGGCAGGACCTGGCCGTGCTCGTCGAGGATTCTCAACTCGGCGCCCGGCATGGGCAGGCCGGCCGACCGCATGCGGACGCCGCCGTCCGGATCGTGGTCCTCGGGCGGCAGATAGACCACCGTGCCGGTCGTCTCGGTCATGCCGTACTGCTGGACGAAGCCGCAGCCGAACACCGCGACGCACTCGCGCAGCAGGTCCAGCGGGATCGGCGCGGCGCCGTACAGGATGTGGGTCAGGCGGCTGTAGTCGACCTGGCGGGCGCGGGGCAGCCGCACCACCACCTGCAAGGCGGCGGGCACCATGAACATCTTGGAGACCCGGTCCTTCTCGATGAAGTCCAGCACCTTGGTCGGGTCGAACTCGCGGGCCACCACGCCCTTGGCGCCGTTGATCAGCCCGACCACGCCCCAGCCCGTGCCGCCGATATGTGCCACCGGCATGGCCACCAAGCTGACGTCCTCCGGGCCCCAGCGGTTCCAGTCGAGGTCGGCCTGGGCGGCCAGCCGGCGGGGGACCAGGATATTGGCGTGGGTCAGCATCGCGCCCTTGGGCCGACCCGTGGTGCCCGAGGTGTAGAGCTGGACCGCGACGTCGGCCGAGGTGATCGCCACGTCCGGCCGCTCGCCTCCCGCCGCGTCGCGCCAGGCTTCGAACACCGGATGCCCATAGTCATTGGCCTCCATGGCCACGACGATCGGGTGATCCAGCATCAGCACGGCCACGTCGCGGACATGGGCCAGGAGCTCGGGGCCGACGAACACCATCCGCGCCTCGGCGTCGCCCAGGATGTAGGCGATCTCGCGCGGGGCCAGCCGCCAGCCGATCGGGGCCAGCACCACCCCGGCCTTGGCCGCACCGAACAGCAGCTCGAAATAGTGGTCGCTGTTCTTGCCGACATAGGCGATGCGGTCGCCCTTGACCAAGCCCTCGGCCAGCAGGGCGTTGGCGACCTGGTCGGTGTTGCGGTCGAACTGGGCGAAGCTGGTGGCGCGGCCCTCGAACACCAGGGCCGTCGCCTCGGGCCGGACCTCGCGGTGATAGCGGGCGACGTCGCCCAGGGTCGTCAGGCGATCGAAATCGACGGCGGGTCCGGACATGGTGGGCGGGTCTCCTCGCGCGGTCCGAGGCGATCTGCGTCGCCTTCGGGTTGATCCGCCGCCAGGATGGGGGCCATTTCCGGCGCGCGGCTAGGGGAAAAACGCGGCGCGGCGCCGGGTTCCGTCAGGTCTTGGCCCCCAGGCGCCGGGCGTTGGCCGTGGCGGCGGCGTGGATCGGGGCCAGCATCGCCGACTGCCAGGCCACCCCCAGCGACATCATCCGCGCCCAGAAGGCCATCGCGCCGAGCGAGGCGTCCAGGGCCGGCGCGAGGCCGGCGCGCGGCGCCTTCCAGGCTTGGGCCAGGTAGCGGTTGGACTCCGCGGCCATGGCCAGCCAGGCCGGGCCCGCCGCGGCCGCGCCCTGGGCGAAGGCCAGCGGCTTCTCGGAAACCATCCGCGTCAGCTCGGCATAGTTGCCGCGCATCGGGTCGCGGACCGCCGCGACGATCATCGGCGTACGGGCGTCGATCACCCGCAGTGAGGCCAGGGCCAGTTCGGCGCTGGCGCTGGCCAGGGCGAAGGCGCCGGCGGACGTCGCCTTGCGGCGGGGCTTGCGGGTTTGGGGGCGCGTCTTGGGCATGGAGGGACAACGCCGCCCGCCCGGCCTTCGCTCCGCCCGCATGAAAAAGGCCGGCCCCGCGTGGCGGAGCCGGCCCTTCTGGAAACTGGAGACGAGCGCCTTAGGGCGTCGCCCTTCAATCCCCGAGGGCGAAAACCTCGTCCTTCGACAAGCTCAGGATGAGGTTTTCGACTGCCAAGCCTGCACATGGTCCTCATCCTGAGCTTGTCGAAGGACGAGGACCACGCACAGCCTTGAGGGTCGAAGCGCCCTAGTGGGCGGCGTCCTTGGCGTCGTGGCCCGCGTCCTTGGCCTGGTCACCGGCCTTCTCGGCGGTGTCGCCCGCGGCGGCGGCGGTGTCGCCAGCGGCCTTGGCGCCGGCCGTGTCGCCGGTCTGGGCGGCGGTGGTGCTGGCGTTGGCGGCCTGGGCGGCGGCGTCGGCGGCCTGCTGGCTGGAGGCGGCGGCCGCGGTGGCGTCGGCGGCGGCTTCGTTGGCCTTTTCAGCCTTGGGCTGGCAGGCCGCGGCGCCGATGGCGAGGGCGGCGACGGCCGCGATGGTCACGATACGCATGCTGTGAAGTCTCCCAAAAGGTCCCCGACATCTTTGCCGTGGGTGGTCAGGGAACCCCGCGGGCCGCCAAAGGTTGCTCCATCGCCCCTTCAGCGCTCTGTCGGCTAACCGCTTGACCCGGCGCGGCGGCGGCCTTCTGTTGCGTCCAGCCCGCAGGATGAGCCCGTTCGCCTTGCCAGACCCGGTCGCCTCCCCCCCCGCATCGTCGTCGCTCTCGCCCGCCGCCGGCACGGTGCGCCGGCGGCTGCTGCTGATGGCGCTCAGCCTGGTGCTGCCGGCCGTGCTGTTCATGGTGCTGCTGGCCCGCGCCGAGTTCGGCGAGAGCCGGGCCCGGTACGAGCGGCAGCTGATCGCCACCACCCGCGCCCTGGTGCTGGCCACCGACCGGCAGATCGGCCAGGGCCAGAGCGTCCTGCAGACCCTGGCGGTGTCGCCGGCCCTGATCGCCGGCGACATTCCGGCGTTCGAGCGCCAGGCCCGGGCGGCCGTGCAGGGCGGCGACGGCTGGATCGTGCTGATCGACGGCGACCGGCAACTGGTCAACACCCGCCTGTCCCCCGGCGCTCCCCTGCCCCGGGCCCGCCTCCCGGACGACCGCTGGCGGACCATCCGCGCGGGCCGCACCTCGGTCTCGAACCTGATCGTGCGAAAGGACGACGGCTCGGCGCCCGCCTTCGTGTCGATCGACATGCCGGTGATCGTCGACGGCCAGCTGCGCGACCTGGCCTATATCCAGACGCCCGAGGCCTTCGCGACGATCTTCGCCAACCAGAACATCCCGCCCAGCTGGACGGCCAGCATCGTCGACCGCAACGCCTCGGTGGTGGCGCGCTCCAAGGACCTGAAGCGCTTCCAGGGCCGCCAGGTCAGCGGCGAGATGCGCCAGGCCATGGCGCGGGGCAGCGAGGGCGTGGCGCTGAGCCATACGCTGGACGGCACGCCGACCCTCTCGGCCTTCAGCCGATCGCCCACCAGCGGCTGGGCCTTCATCGTCGGCGTGCCCCGGACCGAGCTGAGCCGGGCCAACTGGTCGTCGGTGGGCGGACTGACCCTGGCTAGCCTGGTGCTGTTGATCATCGGAGTGGCGGTGGCCCTGACGGTCTCGCAGGACATTTCGGCGGCCGTGCGCGGCCTGAGCGCCGACGCCAAGGCCGTGGCGGCGGGCGAGGAGATCGCCGCGATCGGGGATCGCTTCCAGGAGATCGCCGAGGTGCGGGCGGCCCTGCATGACGCGTCGGTCCAACTGCGGGCCCGCGAGGCCGAGGAGCTGCGCGCCCACCAGCGCCAGCAACTGATGATCAACGAGCTGAACCACCGGGTGAAGAACACCCTGTTCACGGTGCAGTCCCTGGCCCGGCAAAGCCTGGGCCGGCCGGCCGACACGCCCGGCCTTCAGGCCTTCAACGAGCGCATCATGGCCCTGGCCCGCGCCCATGACCTGCTGACCCGGAGCGTCTGGGAGGGCGCCGACCTCCAGGAGATCCTGGAGGAGACCCTCGAGCCCTATCTGGACCGGACGATCCTGGCCGGCCCGCCGGTCGCCCTGACGCCCAACGCCGCCCTGGCCCTATCGATGGTGTTCCACGAGCTGGGCACCAACGCCGGCAAGTACGGGGCCCTGTCGCTTCCCGGCGGCGCGGTGACGGTGGTCTGGCACGTCGATCCCGGCGCGCCGCACCGGCTGACCCTGCACTGGGAGGAGCGCGGCGGCCCCCCCGTCTCGCCGCCGGCCCGCAAGGGCTTCGGCTCGCGCCTGATCGCCGCTACCCTGAAGTCCGACCTGGCCGGCGAGGCGCGGGCCGACTACCGGCCCAGCGGCCTGGTCTGCGTCCTGACCCTGTCGCTGCGCCGGCCGGACGAGCAGGAAGCGGAAGGGCGGGAAGGGTCGACACTTCCCTGAAGCCGAAAACCTCGTCCTTCGACAAGCTCAGGATGAGGTTTTCTACCGCCGAGCCGTAATGGTCCTCATCCTGAGCCTGTCGAAGGACGAGGACCACGCACCGCGTCGGGTCCCACCGAACCGCTGCGCAGCGGACGACATTTAGTAAGTCGTTTCTGAATTAGCCCAAGACTTAGGCGCCCGGCGGGGCAATTGCGGTTCGCCGATCATCGATCGATTGCGCCCGGCTTCGCGATGGTCTTACCTGCGTCGCTCACCCCGTGGGGAAGGTCCCGCGCAAGGATTGGGCCCATGACGACACCCGACGCCCTGATGCTGCCGGCCCGGCCCGAGCCGATCGCCCTGCCGGTCGACAAGACCGCGGTGATCGTCATCGACATGCAGAACGCCTACGCCTCGCCCGGCGGCTATCTGGACCTGGCCGGCTTCGACATCAGCGGCGCGGCGGCGGTGATCGACAAGATCAAGGGCGTGCTGGACGTGGCCCGCGGCGCGGGCATGCCGGTGATCTATTTCCAGAACGGCTGGGACAGCGACTATGTCGAGGCCGGCGGCCCCGGCTCGCCCAACTGGCACAAGTCCAACGCCCTGAAGACCATGCGCGCCCGGCCCGAGCTGCAGGGCAAGCTGCTGGCGCGCGGCACCTGGGACTACGAGCTGGTCGACGACCTGAAACCCCAGCCCGGCGACATCCAACTGCACAAGACCCGCTACAGCGGTTTCTTCAACAGCCAGCTGGACAGCGTGCTGCGTTCGCGCGGCGTGCGCCACCTGGTGTTCGTCGGCATCGCCACCAATGTCTGCGTGGAGTCGACCCTGCGCGACGGCTTCTTCCTGGAATATTTCGGCACAGTGCTGGAGGACGCGACCCACCAGGCGGGTCCCGAGTTCGTCCAGCAGGCGGCGCTCTACAACATCGAGACGTTCTTCGGCTGGGTCTCGACCACGGCCGATTTCAAGGGAGCGGTCGGGCAGCGGGAAGGCGCGTGACCAGCGCCGTGCGTCCTTCGAGGCTCGGCTACGCCTCGCGCCTCAGGATGAGGACCTTTTGAGCCTTCTGAATTCCTCATCCTGAGGCGCCGCGAAGCGGCCTCGAAGGACGCAGGGCCTCGCAAACACTAAGGAAAACGAGATATGCCCAAGACCGTCATCATCCCGCCCGGCACGGGCACGCCCATCGCCCCGTTCTCGCCGGGCACGCTGGCCGACGGGATCGTCTATGTCTCGGGCACCCTGGCCTTCGACAAGGACAACAACGTCGCTTTCCCCGACGACGCCGAGGCCCAGACCCGCCAGGTGCTGGAGACCATCAAGTCGGTGATCGAGACCGCCGGCGGGACCATGGACGACGTGACCATGAACCACATCTTCCTGACCGATTGGTCCAACTACCAGACGATCAACAAGGTCTATGCCGAGTACTTCCCCGGCGACAAGCCGGCCCGCTACTGCATCCAGTGCGGCCTGGTGAAGCCCGGCTTCGTGGTCGAGATCGCCAGCGTCGCCCACATCGGCAAGCGCTGATGCAGTCCGGGACCGTCGACGGCCTGTACTACGAGGTCCACGGCGGACCGGCGGCCGGCCGCGCGACGGTGATCCTGTCGGCCGGCCTGGGCGGTTCCGGGGCCTTCTGGGCGCCGCAGATGGCGGCGCTGCTGAGCCGATTCCGCGTGGTGCTGTACGACCATCGCGGCACGGGCCGCAGCGTGCGGGAACTGCCCGCCGGGCCTTACAAGGTCGCCGCCATGGCCGAGGACATCGTCAAGGTCATGGACGCCCTGGGCCTGGAGCGCGCCCACGTGGTCGGCCACGCGGCGGGCGGCAACGCCGGCCTGGCCCTGGCGCTGGACCATCCGGACCGCATCGACAAGCTGGTGGTGGTCAACGGCTGGTCTCGACCCGACCCGCACATCAAGCGCTGCTTCGACACCCGCCTGGCCCTGCTGAACAACACCGGCATCGCGGCCTATGTGCACGCCCAGCCGATCTTCCTCTATCCGGCCGACTGGCTGAGCGCCAATCACGCCCGGCTGGAGGCCGAGGAGGTCCACCACATCCACGGCTTCCCGGACCCGGACGTCATGCGGGCCCGCATCCAGGCCCTGCTCCACTTCGACATCGACGCCGACCTGGAACGGATCCTCTGCCCGGTGCTGGTCAGCGCCAGCGCCGACGACATGCTGGTGCCCCTGGCCTGCTCGCGCCGCCTGGCCGAGCGCCTGCCCAACGCCACGCTCGACATCGCCCCCTGGGGCGGCCACGGCTTCACCGTCACCGCGGCGGAAGCGTTCAATTCACGCCTACTGAGCTTTCTCGGCGGCGACCTTCAACGGGGGGAATAACCCATGGAAATCGGCGTCTTCATTCCGATCGGCAACAATGGCTGGTTGATCTCCGAGGCGGCCCCGCAGTACATGCCGTCGTTCGCGCTGAACAAGGCGATCGTCCAGAAGGCCGAGAAGTACGGCTTCGACTTCGCGCTCTCGATGATCAAGCTGCGCGGCTTCGGTGGCAAGACCCAGTTCTGGGAGCACAATCTCGAGAGCTTCACCCTGATGGCCGGCCTGGCGGCCGTGACAGAGAAGATCAAGATCTTCGCCACCGCCGCCACCCTGACCATCCCGCCGGCCATCGTGGCCCGCATGGCCTCGACCATCGACTCCATCGCCCCGGGCCGCTTCGGCATCAACCTGGTCACCGGCTGGCAGAAGGCCGAATACGACCAGATGGGGCTGTGGCCGGGCGAGCAGCACTATACCGACCGCTACAACTACCTGGCCGAATACGCCACCGTGCTGCGCGAGCTGCTGGACACCGGAGTCAGCGACTTCAAGGGCAAGTATTTCCAGATGACCGACTGCCGGGTCAGTCCGCACCCGGAGGAGACCAAGCTGATCTGCGCCGGCTCGTCCAACGAGGGCCTGGCCTTCACGGCCCAGTACGCCGACTACAGCTTCGCCCTGGGCAAGGGGACCAACACCCCCACCGCCTTCGGCGGGGTCAACGACCGGCTCAAGGCCGCCGCCGACAAGACCGGCCGCGACGTGGCCTCCTACATCCTGTTCATGATCATCGCCGACGAGACCGACGAGGCGGCCATGGCCAAGTGGCAGGCCTACCGGGCCGGCGCCGACCAGGAGGCCCTGGCCTGGCTGACCAACCAGGCCGCCCCCAACGCCGCCGCCGGCTCGACCACCAACACCGCCCAGCTGGCCGCCCCGGAATCGGCGGTCAACCTCAACATGGGCACCCTGGTGGGCTCGTACGAAAGCGTCGCCCGGATGCTGGACGAGGTGGCCGCCGTCGAGGGCACGGCCGGCGTGCTGCTGGTGTTCGACGACTTCGTGGCGGGGGTGGAGAACTTCGGGACGCGGGTCCAGCCGCTGATGGCGTCACGGGCAGGGGTTTGAAAGATCCTCCCCCTGTGGGGGAGGTGTCGGCGCAGCCGACGGTGGGGGGAGTTGGCTGAGGTGGGTCTACGCCCCCCACCGGCGCCTTCGCGCCGCCTCCCCCACAGGGGGAGGACCTAGGAAACCCTAATCCACCGCCAGCATGTCGATCAGCTGCAGGCGGAACACCAGCACGCTGTTGGCCGGGATGGGGCCGGCGGCGCGTTCGCCATAGGCCAGGTTGGCCGGGATCCACAGGGTCCATTCGTCGCCGACATGCATCATCGGCAGGGCCTGCAGCCAGCCCGGGATCAGGCCGTCGGCCGGCATGATCGCCGCCTGGCCGCGCTGGAACGAGCTGTCGAACACCGTGCCGTCCAGCAGCTTGCCCTCGTAGTGAACCTTGACGATGTCGCCCAGCTTCGGCGACTTGCCGGTCTTGGGGCCCGAGGTGGTGATCTTGTACTGCAGGCCCGAGGCGGTGGTGACCACGCCGGGCGCCTTGGCGTTCTTGGCGAGGAACGCCTGGCCCTCGGCCAGGGTCTTGCTCGTGTCGACGGCGGCCGCCAGCTGGGGCGGGGCGGACGCTTCCTGCGCCAGGACGGGGCTCGAGAGCAGGGAAAGGCCCAGGGCCAGGCCGGCGATACGGTTCATGCGGAGACAGTCCATTCGAAGCGGAAGCTTGCGCTGTCTTTCACGGAACCCGTGGCGGCATCAAGACCGTCGCGTTGGCGTCTCGCGATATTCGGAGCATCCCTAGCAAACGCCCGTCATCCTCGGACTTGTTCCGAGGACCCCTGCTTCAGCCGCGAAGAACGACGATCCGTGGGGCTGTGAGATCGCGAACCAACCCGACCGACAACGCGGCGGACCTAGGGGTCCTCGGAACAAGTCCGAGGATGACGGGCGTGGGGTGACGAGCAGACATGAAAAAGGGCCGACGGCATGTACGCCGGCGGCCCCTTCGTCCAGCGCCTACTTCTTCGGCGCGTAGATATCATCCAGCCGCGCCGGCGTCCCCTCGATCCGCTCCAGGCGCGGATACTTCAGGCCGCCGCGGTAGTCGACCTTCACCGTCCGGTAGCGCTCGCCGTCCTTGATCAGCAGCTCGACCAGCGGGGCGTCGGCCTTGGCCGTGGCCTTGACGGCGTCCTTGACGCCGTCGTCGCTGTAGGCCGTGCCGTTGACCGCCACGATGGTCTCACCGGCCGTCAGCCCCGCCTTGAAGGCCGGAGTGTCCCAGTTGACCGCCGACAGCACGCCGCCGGCCCCGACGGTGATCCCCAGCGAGTAGCTGAGATTGACGATCTTGCCCTTGGTCTCGGCCGCCTTGAAGAAGTCGGTCGGGGTGTCGGTATAGACCAGCTTGTAGCCGCCGCGGGTCAGGCCATCCAGCGGCGCGCGCTCCGACAGCCCCTCGACGCGGGTCTTCAGGAAGCTCGCCCAGTCGTACGGGACCACGCCGTTCAGGGTCTGGACCACGGTGTCGAAGTCGTAGGTCAACGGCACGTAGGAGCCGTTCTCGACGCCGAAGAAGGCCTTGGCGAAGTCGTCCAGCGACTTCTTGCCGCCGGTCTTCTCGCGGATCAGCGTATCGGCGTCGAGCCAGATCAGCTGGCCTTCCGAATAGTAGTCCTCGCTGCGCTGCCAGCTGGTCCACGAGGCCGGCTTGCGGTTGGCGATGATCGGGTCGTTGGTGGTGTCCAGCACGTTGCGCCAGTTGCGGCCGGCGCGGGTGTCGTACAGGGCGGCGGTGGCGGCCAGCGACTCCAGGCCCTGCTGCTTGGTCTGCAGGCCCGAGCGGGCGGCCAGCACGTTGCCCCAGTACTGGGTCTGGCCCTCATAGACCCACATCAGGCTGTCGCGCATCGGCTCGTTCAGCGTCGGGGTGTAGAGGTCGGCCGCGCGGCGGAACTTGCCGTTCCATGAGTGGGTGTATTCGTGGGCCAGCAGGTCGCGGCCGACGAAGGTCTTGTCCCAGTCGGTGAAGTACTTGGGCACGACGCCGTTTTCGCTGGAGCGGTGATGCTCCAGGCCGATGCCGCCCATCTTGTCGGTCAGGGCCAGCAGGAAGTCGTAGTGGTCGTAGTGGTGCGCGCCGTACAGCTTGTAGGCCTGCTGCACCAGGTTGCGGTGGATCTGCAGCTGCTCGGGCTTGATCTCCAGATATTCCGGCTTGTCGGCGACGATGTTCAGGCGCACCGGCACGGCCGCGCCCGGGTCCAGGTCGACCTGCTTGTAGTAGCGGCCGGCGAACATCGGCGAGTCGACCAGTGTCTCGAAGGTCGTGGTCTTGAACGTAGTGGTCTGGCCGGCGGTCGAGGCCTTCTCCAGCGCGGTGCCGAAGCCCCAGCCCTCCGGCAGCTTGACGGTCGGCTCGACCTGGATGCGGCGGGTGTAGTAGCCGGCCGGGTAGAAGCCCAGCTGCAGCCACTGGACGTTCAGCATGTCGTCGGTGACCAGGATGCGGCCGACGTCGGACTTCACCGGGGTCAGGAACTGGAAGCTGACCTGGACCTCGTTCGCGCCGTCGGGCACGTCGAAGTGGAAGGCGTGGACGGCGACCGGGTCGCGGGTCCACGGCAGGGTCTTGCCATTGGCGGTGATGACGAGACCAGCGAGCTTGTCCAGGTCGTTGCGCGGCGAATGGCCGCCGGGCACCCATTGCGGATAGAGGATGGTCATCGGGCCGGACTTGGCGACCGGGATCGTCTCGCGGACCTGGAAGATCTTGCGGTCCAGGTCGGTGGCGTCGACCGACAGCTTCAGCACGCCGGGATAGGCCACGTCCTGGGCGGCGGCGATCGGCGGGGTCGGCGGGGCCTGGACCGGGACGCGCTCCTGGGCGAAGGCGCTGGAGAGGCTCAAGGACAGGGCGACGGCGGAGGCGGTAAAGAACAGCGTTTTCAACAAACGACCCCAATGCGACGCGCGGGCGTCTCCCCGCGACGAAAGGCGGCATACTTCTCCTCTAAAGCGGGGCTTGTCGAGGTCGTCCGTGGCGGGGACCGTCGGTTGGCGGTGTTTTGGGCGCCGCGACAGGAATCCCTCTCTCTTTGAGAGAGGGAGGGGCCCGCCGCGAAGCGGTGGGAGGGTGAGAGGTTTCACCGCTAGCCGGAAAATCCCGATTCCTTCGGTTGCGTGATCCCGTAGGCGCTCCCAGGCTGTCGCCATGGACGCCACCGCCAACGCCCGGTGCCTTCGCCCGAACCAGACCCTGGCCGAGAAAACCCTGTGGAAGTTCGTCCGCAACCGCCGAGTCGGCGGCTTCAGGTTCCTGCGACAAGTCCCGATCGACCCTACTTCGCCGACTTCGTCTGCGAGTCGGGCAAGCTCATCGTCGAGCTGGACGGCCCCGCTCATGAAGGTCGCGAGGACTACGACGAACGCCGCACCCAGGCCCTGGAGCTATTCGGATATGCGGTGCTGAGATTCCCCAACGAACGGGTCCTGGCCGATCCCGTTGGCGTCCTCGACGACGTCCTGGCCGCGCTTCGATCGGGCAGGCTGTAACCTCTCACCCTCCCACCGCCTGCGGCGGCGGGCCCCTCCCTCTCTCCGTGAGAGAGGGAAAAGTAGCAGCCCCTCAAGCCGCCTGCGGCCACCTCGCCTCCAGCGCCCGCACCGCGCCCAGCAGGCGGGCGGGCGAGATCGGCTTCTCCAGCCGGGCGTCGCCGCGCTCGTCGTCCTGCAGCAGGTGCTCGTCACGGCCCGAGGCCAGCAGCACGGCCGTGCGCGCGCCCCGCCGGCGGCGGGTGGCCCGGATCAGGTCGCCGCCGTTCATGCGCGGCATCAGGAAATCGGTGATCAGCAGGTCCGGGTCGAAGGCGTCCATGGCCTCCAGCGCCTGCTCGCCGTCGCGGCAGATCAGCACGTCGAAACCCGCTTCGCGCAGGGTGATCTCGTGGAGGGTGGCCAGGAGGATATCGTCCTCCGCGACTAGGATCTTGTGCAACGTCCGCCCCGACATGCTTAACGACTGGTTAAGCACGATTAGCCCGCCCAAATCGCGCCGTCGCCGTGCGCTATCGTCGCAGTCGGCAACCCCAGAAAGCCTTTGTTTCCAGGGAAAACTCACGCGTGTGGCCGCCGACGCGCGGGAAGGCTTGCTTTTGCAAGTCGTTCTCAAGTATGGACTTGAAGCTCAGCCCAAAACCCTCGCGCCCCGGATTTCGTGAAGACCGCCCCCGCCCAGCAAAGCCGCTCGTTCTGGCTCAAGCAGCTGCACCAGTGGCACTGGATCAGCGCGGCCCTGAGCCTGGTGGGGATGCTGCTGTTCGCGGTCACCGGCTTCACCCTGAATCACGCCGGCCAGATCGAGGGCCAGCCCAAGGTCGTCGACCGCAAGGCCACCCTGCCGGCCGACCTGCTGACCCAGCTGGCCAGGGGCCCGGCCGAGGGGAAGCATCCCCTGCCGATCCGGGTCGAGACTTGGCTGGACAGGACCGTTGACGCCGACATCGCCCGCCGCGAGGGCGAATGGTCGCAGGAGGAGGTCTATGTCGCCCTGGCCCGCCCCGGCGGCGACGCCTGGATCAGCATCGACCGCGCGACCGGCGCCGTGGAGCACGAGAAAACCACGCGTGGCGCGATCTCGCTGCTCAACGACCTGCACAAGGGCCGCAACGCCGGCAAGGCCTGGGGCTGGTTCATCGACGTCTTCGCCGGGGCCTGCGTGGTGTTCGCGGTCACCGGCCTGATCCTGCTGCAGTTTCACGCCCGGGCCCGCCCCCTGACCTGGCCCCTGGTGGCCGGCGGCCTGGTGATCCCGCTGCTGCTTGTCATCCTCTTCGTCCACCTGTGAGGCGTCCCCCCATGAAGCGCTCCCCGAAGCTTTCGCTATCCCTGCTGACCTTCGCTGGAGCCGCTGTCGGCGCCGCGCCCGCCCTGGCCGCCGACCTCGCCGTCACGGTCCAGGTGCCGCGCCTGACGGTCGCCGAGTACCACAAGCCCTATGTCTCGATCTGGATCGAGAACCCGGCCGACGCCACCGCCGCCGGCACCCTGGCGGTCTGGTACGACGCCCGCTCCAAGGAGGATAAGGGCGTCAAGTGGCTGAAGGACATGCGCCAGTGGTGGCGCAAGGCCGGCCGCACGATGACCTTCCCGGCCGACGGGGTCAGCGGCGCCACCCGCGCGCCGGGTCCGCAGAAGCTGGTGTTCAGCGGTGCCAAGGGCCCGCTGAAGGACCTCAAGCCCGGCCAGTACAACCTGGTGGTCGAGGCCGCCCGTGAGGTCGGCGGCCAGGAAGCCGTCCGCGTGCCGTTCGCCTGGGGCAAACCGGGCAAGCTCGCTACCGCCAAGGGGACGGCCGAACTGGGCGCCGTCACCGTCGCCGTCAAATAGAGAGAAACGCCATGTCCCTGCGCAATCGCCTTCTCGCCGTCGCGGCCGCCGGCCTCGTCCTGGCCCTGCCGCTGGCCGCCAACGCCCACCGCGGCTGGATCGTGCCGTCGTTCACCGTGCTGTCGGGCGACGGCGCCTGGGTGACGCTGGACGCGGCGATCTCCAACGAGCTGTTCTACGCCGACCACAACCCGATGCGCCTGGACGCGGTGACCGTCACCGCGCCGGACGGTTCCGTCGACAAGATCCAGAACCCGGCCACCGGCAAGTACCGCTCGACCTTCGACGTCCAGCTCTCCAAGCCCGGCACCTACAAGATCGGCTCGGCGGTCAGCACCGTGATGGCCAGCTGGACGCAGGACGGCCAGGTCAAGCGCTTCCGCGGCTCGCCCGAGGACTTCGCCAAGCAGGTCCCAGCCGGCGCCGCCGACCTGAAGACCATCAAGAGCTTCAACCGCAACGAAACCTTCGTCACCCGCGACGCGCCGACCACCACGGTGTTCGCCCCGACCGGCAAGGGGCTGGAGCTGGTTCCGGTGACCCACCCCAACGACCTGGTGGCCGGCGAGGCCGCGACCTTCAAGTTCCTGCTGGACGGCAAGCCGGCCGCCGACCTGGAGGTGACCTTCGCCCCCGGCAATTCGCGCTACCGCGCCACGCCTGGCGACTTCAAGGTCAAGACCGGCGCCGACGGCGCGTTCAAGGTCACCTTCCCCGAAGCGGGCATGTACTGGATAAACGCCGTGGTGCGGACGGGCGAGACCGGCCGGGGCCCGGGCGGCCCTGGCGGTCCGGGCGGCGGCATGGGCGGTCCGGGCGGCGGCGCCCCCGGCGGCGCTCCGGCCCCCGCCACGCCGCTGGCCGGCGACGGCATGAGCGCCAGCTACACCGCCACGCTCGAAGCCCTGCGGCCCTAGGCTCACAAACGTTGTCATCCGCGCGGCAAGGCGATGTGGCGAGCGCCGCGGAACGTCCCTCACCGTCGTTCCAGAGATCGGACAGCCGCTTCGCTTCGATCGGGATGACAACGATTTGAGATCACCCGAATGACCCGCGTCCTCGTCCCCCAGCTCGCCGAGCCGCCCGCCCGTCCGATCGGCGGCGCGGTGCTGGCGCTTGGCGGCCGGACGATGGGCACGACCTGGTCGGTCAGGCTGATCGCCCCGCCGACCGCCGACGCCCAGGCCCTGACCGCCATGGCCCAGCGGGTGCTGGACGAGGTCGTTCGGCAAATGAGCCCGTGGGATCCGCTGTCGGACCTGTCGCGCTTCAACCGCGCCGCCGGCGGCGGCTGGACCGCCCTGCCCCCGGCCTTCGCCCTGGTGCTCCGCGCCGCCCTGGAGATCGCCGAGCGCACCGACGGCGCCTTCGACCCTACCCTGGGGGCCCTGGTCGACCTCTGGGGCTTCGGCCCCCGCCCCTTCTCCGGCGCGCCGCCGCGGGCCCAGGACATCGCCGACACCCGGGAAGCGGCGGGTTGGCGCCGCGTGACGCTGGACGGTGACAGCCTGTTCCAGCCGGGCGGGCTGCGGCTGGACCTCAACGGGATCGCCAAGGGGTTCGCGGTCGACCAGGTCGCCGCCGCCCTCGACCGGGCCGGCGTCCGCTCATACCTGGTCGAGGTCGGCGGCGAGCTGCGCGGAACCGGGGCCAAGCCGGACGGCCAACCCTGGTGGGTCGAGCTGGAACGCCCGCCCACGGCCAATGACGGCCTTCGCACCCTGGTCGCCCTGCACGGCCTGTCCGTGGCCACCTCGGGCGACTACCGCCGGTTCTTCGAGCACGGCGGCCGCCGCTACGCCCATACCCTGGATCCCGCCACCGCCGCGCCGGTCGCCAACCCCACGGTCAGCGTCGCGGTGCTGGACGCAAGCTGCATGCGCGCCGACGCCTACGCCACGGCCCTGACGGTGATGGCGCCCGACGCGGCCCTGGGCTTCGCGACAGAGCACGGCCTGGCCGCGATGATCCTCGCCCACGGCCCGACCGGCTTGGAGGAGCGCCTGTCGCCGGCCTTGTCGGCGATGCTCGACGCATGAGCGCTTGGGAAGCCCTTTCGTCCGACCGCCTGTCGACCGCCGGGCTGGTGCTGTGCGGCTACCTGCTGTTCTGCCTGGCCGTCGCCTGGCGCGAGGCCCTGCGCCGCCAGGCCGCCGACCGCGCGACCCGGGCCTTGTCGGCGGGGACCGGGGCGAGCGTCCTGGTCGTCCACGCCAGCCAGACCGGCTTCGCCGAGGAACTGGCCCTGGCCACCGCCCGGCTGCTGGGCGACGCCGGCGGGCGCGTCACCTTGAAGAGCCTGGCCGAGGTGACCGCTTCCGACCTGGCGGGAGCCGGCCGCGCCCTGTTCGTGGCCAGCACCACCGGCGAGGGCGACGCCCCCGACACGGCCCGCCGCTTCATCCGCGACGTCATGGACGGCGAGCCGGCCCTGCACGGCCTGGACTACGGCGTGCTGGCCCTGGGCGACAGCAGCTACGCCCGGTTCTGCGCCTTCGGCCGGACGCTGGACGGCTGGCTGGCCCATCGGGGCGCGGCGCCGCTGTTCGATCGGGTCGAAGTCGACGACGGCGACCCGGCCGCCCTGCGCCACTGGCAGGCCCATGTCGGCGTGCTGGCCGGCGTCACCGACGCCCCCGACTGGACCCGGCCGCGCTACGGCCGCTGGCGGCTGGCCGAGCGTCGCCGCCTGAACCCGGGCGGTCCGGGCGACGCGGCCTTCCACCTTCGGCTCCAGCCGCTGGACGCCGCGACCTGGGAGGCCGGCGACATTCTCGAGGTCGGGCCCCGCAACGCCCCGGCCGAGGTCGCCGCCTTGCTGGCGCGGCTGGGGCTGGACCTGTCCGCCCCCGTGGTCGCCCAAGAGGGGACGACCCTGGCCGAGGTCCTGTCCTGGCGCCGCCTGCCCCACGACCACAGCATCCCCGCGACCACGCCCCATGCCCTGGTCGACGCCCTGCCGGCCCTGCCCCACCGTGAATATTCGATCGCCTCGCTGCCGGCCGACGGCGGGGTCGAGCTGCTGGTCCGGGCCATGAGGCGGGCCGACGGCAAGCCGGGCCTGGGCTCAGGCTGGCTGACCCTGCACGCCGCCGTCGGGACCGAGATCGCCGCGCGCGTGCGGACCAACCGCGCCTTCCACGCGCCCTCGGACGACCGGCCGCTGATCCTGGTCGGCAACGGCACGGGCCTGGCCGGCCTGCGGGCCCACCTGAAGGCCCGCGCCGCCGCCGGCCGTCATCGCAACTGGCTGGTGTTCGGCGAGCGCACGGCGGCCCACGACTACTTCCACCGCGACGAGATCGAGGCCTGGCGCGCCGGGGGCGTCCTGCAACGCCTCGACCTGGCCTTCTCCCGCGACCAGGACCGCAAGGTCTATGTCCAGCACAGGCTGATGGAGGCCGCCGACGCCCTGCGCGCCTGGGTCGCCGACGGCGCGGCGATCTATGTCTGCGGCTCGCTGGAGGGCATGTCGGGCGACGTCCACGCGACGCTGACGACCGTCCTGGGCGCGGAGGTCATGGAGCGCCTGACCGACGAGGGACGGTATCGGCGGGACGTGTACTGAAGGCCGGGGACATGCCCTCGCGGCGTGTCCCCACAAAACGCAGTGCGAGACTTGGGGACACGCCGCGAGGGCATGTCCCCGTCAGCGCGACAAGCGATCTCGCTCCTCCGGCGTATTGGCCCCCCGCAGCCGGGCCCGCACGGTTTCGTCGCAGGCCAAGACCGCCAGCCCCGCCCGCTCCACCAGCCGCCGCAGCGGCCAGCCGGCTTCGGCCTCGGCCGGCAGGGCGGCCAGGGCCAGCGCCATCGGCACCGGCAAACCCTCATAGACTGCCCCCGGCGCGGCCGCCGCCAGCAGCGGCTGAAGGTCCTCGACCGTCACGGTCGGGGCGTCCACCGCCAGGACCAGGGCCCGCCCCAGGCCGTGGGCCGCCAGGGCCAGGGCCCCGGCCAGCACGCCGCCGACCGGTCCCGCGCCCGGCGCAGGGTCGTCGACATGCTCCAGCCCATGGTCGCGCCCGGCCGTCAGCACGCGGACAGCGCCGGCCGCGCGCGCCAGGGCCGCCACCCGGTCCACCGACCGCTGGCCGTCCCAGTCCAGCGCCGCCTTGTCGGCGCCCATGCGGCGCGAGGCGCCGCCGGTCAGGATGATCGCTCCGAAGGGGACGGCGTCGTGGGTCATGCCGCCAATCTAGGCCACCGGAAGATCGCCGTCTGCACCCGCCGGGCCGCGCGGGCTTCCCTGGCGGTTCAAAGACTTGCGGCCTGGCTTCCAAGACATGGCCGAAACGGTCTAGTGTCCGCCGCGATCAAGGGACGGACCATCGATGAACGACCGCAACGAGCGCCAGCGCCGCCGCACGACCCAGAGCGCGACCATCCGCGACGTGGCGGCCCTGGCCGGGGTGTCGCCGATGACCGTGTCGCGGGTGATCAATCGCGAGACCACGGTCAAGGAAGAGACCCGGGCCCTGGTCGAGGCGGCGATCACCGAGCTGAACTACGCCCCCAACCCCGCCGCCCGCAGCCTGGCCGGCTCGGCCCCATTTCGCATCGGCCTGCTCTACGACAACCCCTCGACCGGCTATCTGTCGGAGTTCCTGGTCGGCGCCCTGGACGAGAGCAGCCGCACCGGCGCCCAGGTGGTGATCGAGAAGTGCGCCGAGCCCGAACTGGCCGGCGCCACCCTGACCCGCCTGCTGAAGACCGGCGTCGACGGCCTGATCCTGCCGGCCCCGCTGTGCGAGAGCGCCCAGGTCCTGGCCGAGGTCAAGGCGGCCGGCGCCGCCGCCGTGGCCGTGGCGCCGGGCAAGGCCAGCGCCGACATGGCCACCATCCGCATCGACAACGAGGCCGCCGCCTTCGAGCTGGCCGAGCACCTGCTGGGCCTGGGCCACAAGCGCTTCGGGATCATCAAGGGCCACCCGAACCAGACCGTCAGCCAGCAGCGCCTGGATGGGTTCCTGGCCGCCCTGAAGGCCGCCGGGATTTCGGACGAGAACGTCCGGATCGAGCAGGGCTACTTCACCTACCGCTCGGGCCTGGAGGCCGCCGAGCGACTGCTGGGCGAGGACGACCGACCCACCGCCATCTTCGCCGGCAACGACGACATGGCCGCGGCCACGGCGGGCGTGGCCCACCGCATGGGCCTGGACGTGCCGGAGGACGTGTCGATCGTCGGTTTCGACGACACTTCGATCGCCGCCAACATCTGGCCGGCCCTGACCACCGTCCACCAGCCCATCGCCGCCATGGCCCGCGCCGCCGTCGACCTGGTGCTGGAAGAGATCCGCCGCCAGCGCGGCAAGACCGGCGAGCCCCGCCAGCTGATGCACCCGCACACCCTGATCGTGCGCGATTCGACGGGGCCGGCGCCGGAGGGGTGAGGGCCTAGTTCTAGGCGGCGTTTCGAGCGCCTTCATGAGCGACGCCGCGTAGGCCCTCGTCCTTCGACAAGCTCAGGATGAGGGCCATTGGCAAGCGGCGGTATTTGAAAACCTCATCCTGAGCGAAGCTTCAGGATGAGATCACCCCTCCTCGACGATCCCGTCCACGCGGTCGGGATAGAACGCCAGGTGATCCTGGATCGCCGCCACCGCCGGATGGGCCGACTCATAGGTCCAGACCGCGTTGGCCGAGCGCGCGCCGCCCAGCGGCAGGCTGTAGTAGGAGGCCTCGCCCTTGTACGGGCAGTAGGTGGCGTGGTCGGTGCGGGCCAGCAGCGCCATGTCGACGTCCTTGCGCGGGATGTATTGCACCGGCGGATAGGACGCCTCTTGCAGCGTCAGGGCCTCGCGGGTGTCGGCCACGACCTTGCCGCCCAGGGTGACGACCACGCGTCTTGAATTGCGCGTGATGCTGATCGGGTGGTCGGGGCCCGGGATCCTGATTGGCCGGTCGGTCATGGCGTTGTCCTGCTTGAGCTTGCGCCTCTTACGTGGTTCTACCCACGGCGGTCCGCCAGGGCGCGTCGGCGGGCGCAGCGCGATTTGCCCGTCGCGGCGGGGCTTGCGCTGGGCGTCGTGTTAGCGCTAACAACGTGATCGACGAATGACGGGGGGCGTGGGCGGCGAGTCAAGACCGGTCCCAACGCGCCCGCTAGGGAGAGACGACCGGTGGCCCTCAGTGATTTCCTTCCCGACGACTGGCGCGACGCGACCCTGCTGGGCCGCATCGATTTTGGCCAGGGCCCGACCCCGGTCCTGGTCCGCGGCGGCCGCATCGAGGATGTCAGCCGGATCGCGCCGACGACCTCGGACCTGATGAACGCCTTCGCGCCCGGCGCGGCGATCCCGCGCGGCGAGGACCTGGGTCCGCTGGAAGCGCTGGACGTGCGCGCCGTCTGGGAGAACCCGGAAGGCGCGGCCGCCAAGCTGCTGGCCCCGGTCGACCTGCAGGTGCTGAAGGCGGCCGGCGTGACCTTCGCCGTCTCGACCCTGGAGCGGGTGATCGAGGAGCGGGCCCGCGGCGACGCCGCCGCCGCCTTGCAGATCCGCGAGCAGCTGTCGGCCAGCATGGGCGGCGACCTGCGCAGCGTCGATCCCGGCTCGGAGGGCGCCGAGCGCCTGAAGCAGACCCTGATCAAGAGCGGCCTGTGGTCGCAATATCTGGAAGTCGCCATCGGCCCCGACGCCGAGATCTTCACCAAGGGTCCGACCCTGTCCTCGATGGGCTGGGGCGACCACGTGGGCGTGCGCAGCGACAGCCACTGGAACAATCCCGAGCCTGAGGTCGTGCTGCTGTGCGACGGATCGGGCCGGATCCGCGGCGCCTCGCTGGGCAACGACGTCAACCTGCGCGACTTCGAAGGCCGCTCGGCCCTGCTGCTCAGCAAGGCCAAGGACAACAACGCCTCGTGCGCCATCGGGCCGTTCTTCCGGCTGTTCGACGACGGCTTCAGCCTGGACGACGTCCGCTCGGCCGAGGTGACGCTGAAGATCACCGGCCGCGACAACTTCGTGCTGGACGGCCACAGCAACATGAGCCTGATCAGCCGCGACCCGGCGGTGCTGGCGGGCCAGGCCTATGGCAAGCAGCACCAGTACCCGGACGGCTTCGCCCTGTTCCTGGGCACCATGTTCGCACCGATCCAGGACCGCGACGCGCCGGGCCAGGGCTTCACCCACAAGGTCGGCGACCGCGTGCGGGTGGCCACCCCCAAGCTGGGCGTGCTGGAGAACGAGGTGACCACCTGCGATCTCGCCGCTCCGTGGACGTTCGGCGTCTCCGCCCTGATCCGCAATCTGGCCGGCCGCGGCCTGCTGTGATCTCCCTGAAAATCGTCTCTTCCTGGTCGTGACGCGTATGTCCTCTGCCATCTATCCCAGCCTCAAGGGCAAACGCGTCGTCATCACCGGCGGCGGCTCGGGCATCGGCGCCGGCCTCGTCGCCGGATTCGCGCGCCAGGGCTCCGAGGTGATCTTTCTCGACGTCGCCGACGAGGACTCCAAGGCCCTGGCGGCCCAGCTGTCGGACTCGCCGATCGCGCCGGTCTACAGGCGTTGCGACCTGACCGACCTGGACGCCGTGGCCAAGGCCTTCGCCGAGATCGGCCCCATCGACGTGCTGGTCAACAACGCCGGCAACGACGACCGCCACAAGCTGGCCGAGGTGACGCCCGCCTATTGGGACGAGCGCATGAACGTCAACCTGCGCCACATGCTGTTCTGCACCCAGGCCGTGGCCCCGGGCATGAAGGCGCGCGGCGGCGGGGCGGTGATCAATTTCGGCTCGATCAGCTGGCACCTGGGCCTGGAGGACCTGGTCCTCTACGAAACCGCCAAGGCTGGCATCGAGGGCATGACCCGGGCCCTGGCCCGCGAGCTCGGCCCCGACGACATCCGCGTCACGTGCGTGGTGCCGGGCAACATCAAGACCAAGCGCCAGGAGAAGTGGTACACGCCCGAGGGCGAGGCCGAGATCGTCAAGGCCCAGGCCCTGAAGGGCCGCCTGGTCCCAGACCACGTCGCCTCGCTGGTGATGTTCCTGGCCTCGGACGACGCCAGCCTGTGCACGGGTCACGAATACTGGATCGACGCCGGCTGGCGTTAGTCGCTCTCGGATGCGAAACCCTCGTCCTTCGACAAGCTCAGGATGAGGGTTTCTACTGCGGGCTCAGCAATAGCCCTCATCCTGAGCTTGTCGAAGGACGAGGACGGTCCCGTTGACCGTCAGCTTTCGCGGAGACCACCATGCCTACCCCCATCTGCGTCTGGGATCTGAAAGCCACCCTCGGCGAGGGGCCGATCTGGTCCGCCGAGGAGCAGGCCGTGTGGTTCGTCGACATCAAGAGCCACAAGGTCCACCGCTTCCATCCGGCCAGCGGCGCGACCGCCAGCTTCGACGCCCCCGACCAGGTGACCTTCCTGGCGCCCCGGGCCGGCGGCGGCTTCGTGGCGGGGCTCAAAAGCGGCCTGCACCACTTCCACCCCGACAGCGGCTTCGCCTTCCTGGGCGAGATCGAGGACGCGGCGCTGGACAACCGGCCCAACGACGCCACGGTCGACGGCGCGGGCCGCCTGTGGTTCGGCACCATGCACGACGCCGAGACCACCCTGACCGGCGCGCTCTACCGCCTGGACGAGGCCGGCCGGCCGCTGAAGCAGGACGACGGCGTCTGCATCACCAACGGTCCTTGCGTGTCGCCCGACGGCAAGACCTTCTATCACACCGACACCCTGGAAAAGGTGATCTGGGCCTATGATCTGAGCCCCGAGGGCGAGTTGTCGAACAAGCGCGTGTTCTTCAAGCTCGAGATGGACGACGCCTGGCCCGACGGCTCGGTGGTCGACGCCGAAGGCTATGTCTGGACAGCCCTGTGGGGCGGCCACGGCGCCCTGCGCCTGTCGCCCGAGGGCGAGGTCGTGGACCGGGTGACCCTGGACGCCATCAACGTCACCAAGCCCTGCTTCGGCGGGCCCGACCTGAAGACTCTCTACTTCACCACCGCCCGCAAGGGCCTGAGCGACGAGCAGCTGGCCGCCTATCCCCTGTGCGGCGGCCTATTCGCCCTGCCCGTCGCCGTGGCCGGCCAGCCCCAGTACGAGGTGCGCCTTGACCTCCCCTAACCGTACCCCCCGCCGCTTCCGCTCGCGCGACTGGTTCGATAATCCCGACCATATCGACATGACCGCCCTCTATCTGGAGCGGTTCATGAACTACGGGATCACCCCGGAGGAGCTGCGCAGCGGCAAGCCGATCATCGGCATCGCCCAGACCGGCAGCGACATCTCGCCGTGCAACCGCATCCACCTGGACCTGGTCACCCGGATCCGCGACGGCGTCCGCGACGCCGGCGGCATCCCGATGGAGTTCCCGGTCCACCCGATCTTCGAGAACTGCCGGCGGCCGACGGCGGCCCTGGACCGCAACCTGTCGTACCTGGGCCTGGTCGAGACCCTGCACGGCTATCCGATCGACGCGGTGGTCCTGACCACGGGCTGCGACAAGACCACTCCGGCCGGCATCATGGCCGCCACCACGGTCAACATCCCGGCCATCGTGCTGTCGGGCGGTCCGATGCTGGACGGCTGGCACGACGGCGAGCTGGTCGGCTCGGGCACGGTGATCTGGCGCTCGCGGCGCAAGCTGGCGGCGGGCGAGATCAACGAGGACGAGTTCATCCAGCGCGCCGCCGACAGCGCCCCCTCGGCCGGCCACTGCAACACCATGGGCACCGCCTCGACCATGAACGCCGTGGCCGAGGCCCTGGGCCTGTCGCTGACCGGCTGCGCGGCGATCCCGGCGCCCTATCGCGAACGCGGCCAGATGGCCTATCGCACCGGCCAGCGGATCGTCGACCTGGCCTATGAGGACATCAAGCCCAAGGACATCCTGACCAAGCAGGCGTTCGAGAACGCCATCGCCCTGGTCGCGGCGGCCGGCGGCTCGACCAACGCCCAGCCTCATATCGCCGCCATGGCGCGGCATGCGGGGCTCGAAATCACCGCCGACGACTGGCGCGCGGCCTACGACATCCCGCTGATCGTCAACATGCAGCCGGCCGGCAAGTACCTGGGCGAGCGCTTCCACCGGGCCGGCGGCGCGCCGGCGGTGCTGTGGGAACTGCTGCAGCAGGGCCGCCTGCACGGCGACGTCCTGACCGTCACCGGCAAGACCATGGCCGAGAACCTGGAAGGTCGCGAGACCCGGGACCGCGAGGTGATCTTCCCCTACGCCCAGCCCTTGGCCGAAAAGGCCGGCTTCCTGGTGCTGAAGGGCAACCTGTTCGACTTCGCGATCATGAAGTCCAGCGTGATCGGCGCCGACTTCCGCGCCCGCTACCTCAGCAAGCCCGGCCAGGAGGACATCTTCGAGGCCCGGGCGATCGTGTTCGACGGTTCGGACGACTATCACGCCCGGATCAACGACCCGGCGCTGGAGATCGACGAGCACTGCATCCTGGTGATCCGCGGCGCCGGCCCGATCGGCTGGCCGGGCTCGGCCGAGGTGGTCAACATGCAGCCGCCGGACGCCCTGCTGAAGCGCGGCATCATGAGCCTGCCGACCCTGGGCGACGGCCGCCAGTCGGGCACCGCCGACAGCCCCTCGATCCTCAACGCCTCGCCCGAGAGCGCGGTGGGCGGCGGCCTGTCGTGGCTGCGCACCGGCGACACCATCCGCATCGACCTGAACACCGGCCGCTGCGACGCCCTGGTGGACGAGGCGACGATCGCCGAACGCCGCAAGGAAGGCATCCCCGCCGTGCCGGCGACCATGACGCCCTGGCAGGAGATCTACCGCGCCCATACAGGCCAGTTGGAGACCGGCGGGGTGCTGGAGTTCGCGGTCAAGTACCAGGACCTGGCCAGCAAGCTTCCGCGGCACAACCACTAGGGTATTAGGCGGCCAACACTTGCCCCTACGGACCGCTTCGCGGTCGTCTTCCCCCACAGGGGGAAGAGCTTCGCGCCATAGGCTCCGCCCCCTTTGGGGGCGGACAGACCGCGCAGCGGTCAGGTGGGGGCAAGTGGGCGTGATCCCACGCCCGCCGCCCTACCCGCCCACCGCCCCGCCGCCGAAGTCGAACTGCTCGGGCCGGGCCTTGCCGCCGCCGAAGCTGTAGGTGAAGCCGAAGAACACCGCCCGCACATTGGCGCGCCGCTCGGCGCGCTCCCGCAGCCACGGCGTATCGATGACCGTCACGTCCTTGAACGCGTTCAGCACGTCGTTGGCCGTGACCACGAAGTTCAGCCGGTCGCTGACCTTGCGGCGATAGCCCAGGTTCAGCAGCGAGATCGGTTCGCGGTAGCCCTGCGGCATCAGGCGCCGGCCGGACGTGAAGCCGTTCAGCTGGAAGAAGTCCTTGGGCGTGGCCTGCCAGCTGAGGCTGGCGCGGCCCGACAGCGTCGTGCCCGACCGCTTGCCGGCGAAGCCCAGGTCGCTGGCGTCGATCTCGTTCCAGAAGGCGTTGCCGCTGATGTTGTAGCTGAGCTTGGGCGTCAGCTTGCCGTTGGCCACCAGCTCCAGGCCGCCGTTGCGGCTCTTGGCCAGGTTCTCGCGGGTGTTCAGGAACACGCCGCCGCCCAGGTCGCTGACCACGTCGGTGACGCCGTCGCGGCTCTCGCGGTAATAGGCCGTGGCCAGGTACGAGGCCGGGCCCTTGCGGTACTGCCAGCCCAGTTCGTAGGAGTCGGTGACCTGCGGCTTCAGGTCGGGATTGCCGGCCCGGTAGTTGTTGGGGTCCTGGTAGATCCGGTAGGGGTTCAGGTCCTGGACCTGCGGGCGCTGGACCCGCCGGCTGTAGTTGGCGGTCAGGGTCTGGGTCTGGCTGACGGTGTAGCCCAGGTGCAGCGACGGATAGACCCGGAAGTAGCTGTTGTCGTCCTTCTGGCCCGAGGTCACCTGGTCCGTGCGGATCTCGACCTGCTCGGCCCGCAACCCGGCCAGGGCCGTGAAGTCGCCGAACGGCCGCTCGTAGGTGACATAGCCGGCATAGACGTCCTGGTCGTAGAGGAAGCGGTTGGTGCGGCTGGGATCCACGATCTGCCCGGCCAGCGACGGGCCGCGGGTTCCATGGTTGTCGTAGTCGTTGTCGACGCCTTCCAGGTCGAGCCCGGTCTTCAGCTTGGCCTCGTCGGACATCGGACGGGTGTAGTCGAGCTTGAAGTTGACCCGGTTCTGGTCAGCGCCGAACCCGAAGGTTTCGTAGACGTCGGCGCTGGTCGCGTTGTCGATGAAGGCCTGGCTGTCGCGCTGGAAGTCGGTGACCTCGTATTCCAGGTGAGCGTCCAGTTCGTGCTCGGCGCCCTTGAACTGGTGGCGCCAGTCGCCGCTGACCGCGCCGTTCTTGCGGTCCATCTTGGCGCTGGACGCGCGGGTATAGGCCAGGGCCGGGGCGCTGGGCGGCGCGCCCAGGACCGTGAAGGTCTCTTCGCCGCCGGTGCTGTAGTCCATGCCCCGGAACCGCACCTCGCCGCTGAGCCGGTCCTTCGGGGTGAGGTTGTAGTCGATCCCGCCGCGCAGGTTCACCGCGCTGCCCGCGTTCTTGAACGCCCCGTCCTGCACGGTGTGCGCGCCGGGGTTGGCGGCGGTGGTCGTGTCGCGTTCGTCGGTCGACCAGAACTTCTGCCGGTCGTAGCGGAAGCCGGCGTCGCCCGAGAGGGTCAGCTTGCCCTTGACCAGGTTGCCGGTCACGCCGGTGTTGTAGCGGCCGTCGGGCCCGACGTTCAGCTTGAACGAGCCGGTGGCGCCGGGCTTGCGGGTCTTCTTGGTGATCAGGTTGATGATCCCGGCCGTGCCGTCGGGACGGTAGGCGGCCGAGGGGTTGGTCATCACCTCGACCCGGTCGATCTGGTCGGCCGGCATCTGCTGCAGGGCGTCGGCCTTGCCGTCGCCGTTGAACATGCTGGACGGCTTGCCGTCGATCATGATCGTCACATTGGGATCGCCGCGCAGGCTGACATTGCCCTGCACGTCGACCTCGACCGAGGGGATGTTGCGCAGGGCGTCGGCGATCGAGCCGGTCTTGGCGGTCAGGTCGTTGGCGACGCTGTAGCTGCGGCGGTCGATCGAGGTGCGCATGGCGGTGGAGTCGCTGGTCACGGTCACGCCCTCGACGGCGGTCGGGGACTCGGCCGGCTTGCCGGCGGGCGCGGGCTTGGCGGTCGTCGGCGCCGCCTGGGCCAGGTTCGGCGACAGGCCCGCCACGGCGGCGAGCAACAGGACGTTCAGACGCAACGGACTTCCCCCGAAGAAACCGTCGGCGGACGCTCGCCCCCGACGCCAAGGCTAAGACGCCATCGGAGCCCGCGGGGCAAATGTCTTTTCGGCAATGTTCATGCGCAGACCCGGTGGAGGACGGATGACAACGTTGCCAATGCGTCTTAAGCCTGGACATCTTGAGGGTGCTTGCGACCTGATACCGCTAACATTAAGGTCGGGCCAACCAAGAGCCCAGAATGGGACTCGTTAGGGATCAAACGCGGCCTGCGGGCCAATCGGGGAAGACCAAAGTGGCATCAGTTTCGAGCGCCGGGCCCAGCCCTGGCATGAGCGCCGACGGCGCCAAGGTGAATATCGCCTTCATCGCCGCCATCGTGGCCGTCGCCACCATCGGCGGCTTCATGTTCGGCTACGACAGCGGCGTCATCAACGGCACGCAGGAAGGCCTGGAGAAGGCGTTCAGCCTCAGCAAGCTGGGCACCGGCCTGAACGTCGGCGCCATCCTGATCGGCTGCGCCGTCGGCGCCTTCGCCGCCGGCCGCCTGGCCGACGTCTGGGGCCGGCGCACGGTGATGATCATCGCGTCCCTGCTGTTCCTGGTCAGCGCCCTGGGCACGGGCGCCTCGCATACCTCGCTGGTGTTCATCGCCTTCCGCCTGCTGGGCGGCCTGGGCGTCGGCGCGGCCAGCGTGCTGTGCCCGGTCTACATCTCGGAAGTCACGCCCGCCAACATCCGCGGCCGCCTGTCGTCCGTGCAGCAGATCATGATCATCACCGGCCTGACCGGCGCGTTCGTGGCCAACTACATCCTGGCCCACACCGCCGGCAGCTCGACCGCGCCGTTCTGGATGGGTCTGCCCGCCTGGCGCTGGATGTTCTGGATGCAGACCATCCCCGCCGCGATCTTCTTCTTCAGCCTGCTGTCGATCCCGGAGAGCCCGCGCTATCTGGTCGCCAAGGGCAAGGACGCCGAGGCCGAGAAGATCCTGTCGCGCCTGTTCGGCGCCGGCCAGGGCGCCGGCAAGGTGGCCGAGATCCGCGCTTCGCTGGCCGCCGACCACCACAAGCCCAAGCTGGCCGACCTGCTGGACCCGACCACCAAGAAGATCCGCCTGATCGTCTGGGCCGGCCTGGTCCTGGCCGTGTTCCAGCAGCTGGTCGGCATCAACATCGTCTTCTACTACGGCTCGGTGCTGTGGCAGTCGGTGGGCTTCACCGAGGACGACAGCCTGAAGATCAACATCCTGTCGGGCGCGCTGTCGATCCTGGCCTGCCTGGCCACGATCGCCGTCATCGACAAGATCGGCCGCAAGCCGCTGCTGCTGATCGGCTCGGCCGGCATGGCCGTGACCCTGGGGATCCTGACCTGGTGCTTCTCGACCGCCACCACGGTGAACGGCGCCCTGCACCTGGCCGACAACACCGGCGTGATCGCCCTGTTCGCGGCCAACGCCTATGTGGTGTTCTTCAACCTCAGCTGGGGCCCGGTCATGTGGGTCATGCTGGGCGAGATGTTCCCCAACCAGATGCGCGGCTCGGCCCTGGCCGTCGCCGGCTTCGCCCAGTGGATCGCCAACTTCGCCATCTCGGTCAGCTTCCCGTCGATGGCCGCCAAGAGCCTGCCGATGACCTACGGCTTCTACGCCCTCAGCGCCCTGGTCTCGTTCTTCCTGGTCCAGAAACTGGTCCAGGAGACGCGCGGCAAGGAGCTGGAGGCGATGGAGGGCTGACGGCCTCTTCCCTCCCATTTTGAGGGGGGACAAGTATTTAAAGAAACGCCCGGGAGGTTCCGCCTCCCGGGCGTTTTCTTGTGCGGTTTTCGGTGCGCCGGACGTCGCTTTCACGGGCCGCCCCACGCCCGGAAAACCGCGAATGACACCGGTGGACAAGATGGTTTCCTTGTCGCTAAGTGGCCGCTAACAAGCCGTGCGACGTGCAAGTCGGGAGGAAGTTTTCATGGTCGACATCAACCGCCGCGGCGCCCTGGGCTCCCTGCTGACCGGCGCGGCCGTGGCCGCCGTTCCCGCCGCCTCCCACGCCCAGATGGGGACGCTGCCCAGCGCGCCGACGCCCGGCGCCGGACCGACCTGGGCCAAGGGGATCGAAGGCCAGCGCAAGGCCGACCTGGGCGACGGGACCTTCCTCAATCCCATCCTGGCCGGCGACCACCCCGACCCGTCGATCCTCAAGGACGGCGACAACTACTACATGACCCACTCGTCGTTCGACGCCTATCCGGGCCTGCTGATCTGGCGTTCGAAGGACCTGGTGAACTGGACGCCGGTCGGCCCGGCCCTGAAGACCAATGTCGGCTCGATCTGGGCCCCCGAACTCTGCAAGCACAAGGGCCGCTACTACATCTACCTGCCGGCCAAGTTCCCCGACAACAACACCAGCTACGTGATCTGGGCCGACCGGATCGAGGGCCCATGGAGCGAGCCGGTCGACCTGAAGCTGCCCCGCTACATCGACCCCGGCCACGTGGTCGACGAGAAGGGCGTGCGCTGGCTGTTCCTGTCGGGCGGCGACCGCATCCAGCTGGCTCCCGACGGCCTGTCGACGGTGGGCCAGCCCGAGCACGTCTACAATCCCTGGCGCTATCCCGACGACTGGGACGTCGAGGGCTTCTCGCCCGAGGGCCCCAAGGTGATGAGGCGCGGCGACTACTATTACCTGGTCACCGCCGTGGGCGGCACGGCCGGCCCGCCGACCGGCCACATGGTCATCGTCGCCCGCGCCAAGTCGCTGGCCGGCCCGTGGGAGGACGATCCGAAGAACCCGGTCGTGCGCACCACCAACAACAGCGAGAAATGGTGGTCGCGCGGCCACGCCACCCTGGTCGAGGGTCCGGCCGGCGACTGGTGGACCGTCTATCACGGCTATGAAAACGGCTTCTACACCCTGGGCCGCCAGACCCTGCTGGCGCCGGTGACCTGGACCAAGGACGGCTGGTTCGAGGTCGGCGGCGGCGATCTTTCCAAACCCCTCGCCAAGCCCAAGGGCGGCAAGGTTGTGCCGCACGGCATGGCCTTGTCGGACGACTTCAGGGCCGACAAGTACGGCGTGCAGTGGAGCTTCTTCGACCCCAAGCCGAACGAGCGCGACCGGATCAGGCGCGAAGGCGGGGCGCTGACCCTGAAGGGCGCCGGCGAGGCGCCCTCGACCGGCGCGCCGCTGATCTTCGTCAACGGCGACCAGGCCTACGAGATCGAGTGCGAGATCGAGGTCGATCCGGAGACCCGCGCCGGCCTGATCCTGTTCTACGACCGCCAGCTCTATTGCGGCCTGGGCTTCGACACGAAGAACTTCGTCACCCACCAGTACGGCATCGAGCGCGGCCGGCCGGCCAATCCGCACGGCGCCAAGATGCTGATGCGGCTGCGCAACGACCGCCACATCGTCAGCTTTCACACCAGCGGCGACGGCGGGGCGACCTGGAAGCGGTTTGACCGCGGCATGGAGGTCTCGGGCTACCACCATAATGTGCGTGGCGGCTTCCTGATGCTGAAGCCGGGCCTCTACGCGGCCGGCAAGGGTTCGGCGCGGTTCAAGGGGTTCAAGTACCGGGCGCTGGCGTGATGCGCTTACTCCTCGCCGCGGCCCTGGTCGCGACGCCCGCCCTCGCCCAGGCCCCCGCCGATCCTCCGCCGTTCAAGGCGACCAAGATCGTGCTGGTCGGCGACTCCACCACGGCGGTGAACAGCGGCTGGGGCGGGGCGTTCTGCGCGACGCGGGTGACCTCGAACGTCGCCTGCGTGAACCTGGGGCGCGGCGGCCGCAGCACCAAGACCTACCGGGCCGAGGGCTCCTGGACCCTGGCCCTGGGCGAGATGAAGGGCGGTCCGTTCGCCGAGACCTATGTCCTGATCCAGTTCGGCCACAACGACGCCTACGGCCGGGCCGAGCGGCTGACCGACCTGAAGACCAGCTTTCCCGAAAACCTGAAACGCTATGTCGCCGAAGCGCGCGCGGCCGGCGCCCGTCCGGTGCTGGTCACGCCGCTGTCGCGCCGGCAGTTCAAGGACGGCAGGCTGGTCGACGACCTGGTCCCGTGGGCCCGGGCGGTCCGGGCGGTCGCCGCGGAGACGGTGACGCCGCTGGTCGACCTGAACGCCCGCAGCGCCGAGGCGGCCCAGGCCCTGGGCTCGCTGAAGGCCGCCGCCTGGGCCGAGGCCCCGCCCTCGCCCGACCTGGCCAAGGCGATCGCCGGCGGCACGACGGTGGGCGTCAAGTTCTACGAACCACCGATCCCCGGCGCCGCGCCCGTGCCGATGGATCCGCCCGGGACGGCGCCCGCGAACCCGTCGAAGTTCGACTACACCCACCTGGGGCCGGCAGGGGCGGCGGCGTGTTCGGAGATCGTCGCCGAGGAGCTGGTAAGGGCGGTTCCGGACTTGGCGCGGAACCTGGTTCGGTGACCAATAAACCGCTCATCCCGGCGAAGGCCAGGATGAGCGGATAGAGGTGGGGACACGCACAAGTGCCTGTCCCCAATCCGGGGCTACTGGGCCGGAGCCGCCGCCGGAGCCTTCGCGTCGGCCAGCGGCGGGCCGCTGAACTCGGCTTCGATCGTCACCTCGACCGCGTCGCCGACGCCCATGGTCGTGCCCGGGGCCGGGACGCCGAAGCCCATGCCGAACTCCGAACGGTTGAACGTGCCCTTGGCCGAGAAGCCGATGCGGGCGTGCGGGTCCATCGGGTGGCCGGCGTAGCCGCCGTTGAAGGTGGCGTCCAGCACCACCGGCTTGGTCACGCCGTGCAGGGTGAAGTCGCCGGTGACCTTGGCGGTGTTGGCGCCGGTGACCTCGACCTTGGTCGAGCGGAAGGTGATCGTCGGATACTGGGCGGTATCGAACCAGGCCTTGCCGGTCAGCTCGTCCTTGAAGCCGGCCGGCGGGTTGGGCAGGGTCAGCGACTTGGGATCGATCGTCGCCTCGACGCTGGAGGCCGACGGATTGGCCGGGTCGAACTTCAGCTTGGCGTCAAAGTCGCTGAACCGCGCGGTGTAGTGCGAGAAGCCCAGGTGGTTGACCTTGAACTCCAGGCTGGCGTGGGCGGGATCCAGCTTGTAGTCGCCGGCCGGGACCTTGGGCATGACGAACTTGTCCGCCGTCGCCGCGGGCGCCGCGGCCGGCGACGAGGCTGACGGGGCGGGCGCGTCGGTCTTCTTGTCGGCCGGCGGCGAACAGGCCGCCAAGGCCAGGGCGGCGGCGCCGGCGGTCAGCCAGAGAACCCGCCGCGCGTGCGGACGGACAGTCGAATAGGTCATGGCGTCTTCCCTTTTTTGTTGGCGGCCCGAAGGCCCGCGCGCCGTTCCCGGTCAAATCCGAGGCGCGCGATCCCACGAAGGACGCACGACGGCGCGCTGTCCCGACATGGGGCCGCTTTTTTCTGGTCACAACTTGACGTTAGGGAAGGTGTAGCGGTCTTGTCCATCGCTACGTCGACGTCCCCTGTGGAGACGGTTCTTGAGCAGTCTCGCCGCCCTAGGTCAGAAGTTGCCGGACCGTCTCGCGCAGGACCCGCGTGAGGGGCTCGCGGTCGGTGTCGGGGTGGTTGACGGCGCGGATGATCATGCCGTCGAACAGCAGGCCCACGGCCTCGCAGCGCGCCTGGAACTCGGCGTCGCTCCATTCGGGCTTGCGGCTGCGGTCCAGCATGGCCTGGGCGTAGACCCGCTCCTGCTCGTCGGCGGCCCGCAGGATCGCGGCCACCTTCGGATTGCGGCTGGCCTCGGCCAGGACCTCCAGGGTCAGGGCCGCGCGGCCCAGGTCGAAGCACTTGTCGACGGCCTCGGGCAGGTGTTCGGACAGGGCGTCGATCAGGCTGCCCGGCCGGCTTTCCATCTCGGCGAACTTCTCGCGCATCTCGGCCAGGTCCTGGGCGACGATGGCGGCGATGATCGCCTCCTTGTTCTCGAAGTAGCGGTAGATCTGGCCCACGCTCAGGCCCGCGGTCTTGGCGATCTCGGCCATGCTCGCGCCGTGGAACCCGGCCTGCCGCACGCAGTCGCACGCGGCGTCCAGGATCTGCTGGCGTCGGGCCTCAGGCGTCGGCCGCGGCGTGGTGTTGGCCTCGTCGATCATCGAAAACTTCGTTTCCCAATTAAATTTCCGTCACGTCAAGCTGGACGGAACCCCCGAGGTTGACTTGCGACAACCTCGGACCTATGTCCAGCCCCGTTGAGAATGAACGTTCATTCTCATGTTGGTCACCAAGGGGGCGTCGTCAAGGCCGAAGGCCTGCGGCGCCCTGTCGCTACTGGGGTTTCTGTATGTCCTTCGACCGTTCTCGCGCCGCCCTGTCGGCGGCCTCCCTGGCGGCCATCGCTCTAACCCTGGCGGCCTGCGGCCAAGCCAAGGGCGGCCCCGGCGGCGGCATGGGGCCCGGCGGCCCGACGCCGGTCGGCGTGGTGGTGGCCAAGACCGAGCCCGTCACCCTGACCAGCGAACTGACCGGCCGCACCTCGGCCTATCTGGTCTCGGAGGTGCGTCCGCAGGTCGGCGGCATCGTCAAGGCCCGCCTGTTCCAGGAAGGCGGCTACGTGCGCGCCGGCCAGCCGCTCTATCAGATCGATCCGGCCACCTTCCAGGCCGCCTACAACAGCGCCGCGGCCGGCCTGGCCCAGGCCCAGGCGACCGCCACGGCCGCGAAGCTGAAGGCGGACCGCTACAAGGAGCTGGTCGCCATTAACGCCGTCTCCAAGCAGGACAATGACGACGCCCAGGCCGCCAGTCTCCAGGCCGTCGCCAACGTCGCCGCCCAGAAGGCCGCCCTGGAGAGCGCCCGCATCAACCTGGGCTGGACCAGGGTCGTTTCGCCGATCTCGGGCCGCATCGGCAAGAGCTCGGTCACGCCCGGCGCCCTGGTCACCGCCAGCCAGGCCACCGCCCTGGCCACGGTGCAGGACCTGTCCAAGGTCTATGTCGACCTGACCCAGTCCTCGGCCGAGATGCTGAAGCTGCAGGCGGCGCTGAACAGCGGCCAGCTGGGCCGCAGCGGCTCGGCCCAGGTGACCCTGAAGCTGGAAGACGGCTCGACCTATCCGATCGCCGGCCGCCTGGAGTTCTCGGACGTCACGGTCGACCCGACCACCGGCTCGGTCGGCCTGCGCGCCACCTTCGACAATCCCAACGGCGTGCTGCTGCCGGGCATGTATGTCCGCGCCGTGCTCGGCAAGGGCGTGGCCAGCGACGGCATGCTGATCCCGCAGGCGGCCGTCAGCCGCGATCCCAAGGGTAACGCCACCGTGATGGTGGTCGGCGCCAAGGGCGCGGCCGAGCCCCGCCAGATCGTCACCACCCAGACGGTGGGCGACAAGTGGCTGGTGACCTCGGGCCTGAAGCCCGGCGACCAGGTCATCGTCGAGGGCCTGCAGAAGGTCCGCCCCGGCGCCCCGGTGAAGCCGGCCGTCATCACCGCCCCCGCCCCCGCTGCTCAGTAAGGCCGGCCCCTCATGCTTTCCCGTTTCTTCATCGACCGGCCGATCTTCGCGTGGGTCGTCGCGATCGTCATCATGCTGGCGGGGGCCCTGGCCATCCGCAGCCTGCCGATCGCCCAATATCCCAACATCGCCCTGCCCCAGGTGTCGATCAACGCCATCTATCCCGGCGCGTCGGCCAAGACCGTCGAGGACAGCGTCACCCAGGTCATCGAGCAGAAGATGAAGGGCCTGGACGGTCTGGACTACATGTCGTCGACCAGTGACAGCTCGGGCTCGGCCACCACCACCCTGACCTTCAAGGCCGGCACCAACATCGACATCGCCCAGGTGCAGGTACAGAACAAGCTGCAGACGGCCACCGCTCTGCTGCCGCAGGAAGTGCAGCAGCAGGGCCTGACCGTGGCCAAGTCGGCCCGGAACTTCCTGCTGATCATCGGCATGTATTCCGAGGATCCCAAGACCACCAACACCGACCTGGCCGACTACATCGCCAGCAACCTGCAGGACCCCCTCAGCCGCGTCGACGGCGTGGGCGAGGTCCAGCTGTTCGGCGCCCAGTACGCCATGCGCATCTGGCTGGATCCCAACAAGCTGGCCAGCTACAGCCTGACCCCGGCCGACGTAATCGCCGCCATCCGGGCCCAGAACGCTCAGGTCTCGGCCGGCCAGCTGGGCGGCGTGCCCAACCTGCCGGGCACGGCCCTGAACGCCACGATCACGGCCCAGTCGCGCCTCTCCACCCCGGCGCAGTTCCAGGAGATCATCGTCAAGAACAGCGCCGGCGGCGCGATCGTGCACCTGCGCGACGTGGCCCGGGTCGAGCTGGGGGCTGAAAGCTACGGCTTCGGCGCCAAGTACAACGGCAAGCCCGCCGCGGGCCTGGCCATCCGCCTGGCCCCCGGCGCCAACGCCCTGAACACCGCCGACGCCGTCAAGGAACGGGTCGAGCAGCTGTCCAAGACCTTCCCGGCCAGCTACCGGTACGTGGTTCCCTACGACTCGACGCCGTTCGTGAAGCTGTCGATTGAGGAGGTGATCAAGACCCTGGTCGAAGCCATCGTCCTGGTCTTCATCGTCATGTTCCTGTTCCTGCAGAACTGGCGCGCGACGCTGATCCCGACCATCGCCGTGCCGGTCGTCCTGCTGGGCACCTTCGGGGTGCTGGCGGCCTTCGGCTACTCGATCAACACCCTGACCATGTTCGGCCTGGTGCTGGCCATCGGCCTGCTGGTCGACGACGCCATCGTCGTGGTCGAGAACGTCGAGCGGGTGATGAGCGAGGAAGGGCTCAGTCCCATCGAGGCCACCCGCAAGTCGATGAACGAGATCACCGGCGCTCTGATCGGCATCGCGCTGGTTCTGGCCGCGGTGTTCGTGCCCATGGCCTTCTTCGGCGGCTCGCAGGGCGTGATCTACCGCCAGTTCTCGATCACCATCGTCTCGGCCATGGCCCTGTCGGTGCTGGTCGCCCTGATCCTGACGCCCGCCCTGTGCGCCACCCTGCTCAAGCCCGTCACCCACGGCGAGGGCCACGTCCTGAAGACCGACCACCAGGGCCCGCTCGGCGCCGTGACCAACCTGGTCAACCGCTTCTTCAACTGGTTCAACCGCAACTTCAACGACGTCAGCCGCCGCTATCAGGGCGGCGTCCGCGGCCTGCTGGGCAAGAGCGGCCGCTGGATGCTGGCCTATGGCGTGATCATCCTGGTGATGGGCTTCCTGTTCATCCGCCTGCCCAGCGCCTTCCTGCCCGAGGAAGACCAGGGCACGATGTTCACCCTGGTCCAGCTGCCGCCCGGCGCGCCGGAAGAGCGGACCCAGGCCGTGCTCGACACCGTGCGCAACCACTTCCTGGTCGACGAGAAGGAGTCGGTCCAGGCGGTGTTCACCGTCGCCGGCTTCAGCTTCGCCGGCGCGGGCCAGAACGCCGGCCTGGCCTTCATCCGCCTGCGGGACTTCGACGAACGCAAGGCCGCCAACCTGAAGGCTCAGGCCGTCGCCGGCCGCGCCATGGGCAAGTTCATGCAGATCCGCGACGCCATGGTCTTCGCGGTGGTGCCGCCGGCTGTGCCGGAACTGGGCACCTCGTCGGGCTTTGACTTCCAGCTGCAGGACATCGGCGGCGTCGGCCACGACGCCCTGATCGCCGCCCGCAACCAGGTGCTGGGCATGGCCGCCCAGGATCCCAGCCTGGCCGGCGTGCGTCCCAACGGCCAGGACGACACCCCGCAGCTGAAGATCGACATCGACCAGGCCAAGGCCGGGGCGATGGGCCTGACCACAGCCGACATCAACGCCGCGCTCAGCGCCGCGTGGGGCGGCTCGTACGTCAACGACTTCATCGACCGCGGTCGGATCAAGAAGGTCTATGTCCAGGCCGACGCGCCCTACCGCATGCGGCCCGAGGACCTGGACAGCTGGTACGTCCGCACCAGCACCGGCACCATGGCGCCGTTCTCGTCCTTCGCGACCAGCCGCTGGATCTACGGTTCGCCGCGCCTGGAACGCTACAATGGCCTGTCGTCGGTCAACATCCAGGGCGCGCCCGCCCCGGGCAAGAGCTCGGGCCAGGCCATGGCCGCCATGGAGAAGATCGCCGCCCAGCTGCCGCCCGGAATCGGCTACGAGTGGACCGGCCTGTCGGCCCAGGAACGCGAGTCCGGCAACCAGGCCCCGGCCCTGTACGGAATCTCGATCCTGGTGGTGTTCCTGCTGCTGGCGGCGCTCTACGAGAGCTGGTCGATCCCGCTGTCGGTGATCATGGTCATCCCGCTGGGGATCGTCGGCGCCCTGCTGGCGACCACCCTGCGCGGCCTCAGCAACGACATCTACTTCCAGGTGGGCCTGCTGACGACCATGGGCCTGGCCTCCAAGAACGCCATCCTGATCGTCGAGTTCGCCAAGGACCTGCACGAGCAGGGCAAGGACCTGGTCGAGGCCACCGTGGAAGCCGTCCGCATCCGCCTGCGCCCGATCATCATGACCTCGCTGGCCTTCGTCTTCGGCGTGCTGCCTTTGGCGATTTCCAACGGGGCTGGATCAGGGAGCCAGCACGCGATCGGCACCGGCGTGATCGGCGGCATGATCTCGGCCACCCTGCTGGCGATCTTCTTCGTCCCGCTGTTCTTCGTGATCGTCGAGCGGATCTTCAAACCCAAGCCGCGTCGCCACGACGAGGCCGTCACGACTCCGGTCGAGAGCCACTAAGATGCTTGTCCGTAACCTGACCCTCTCCCTGCTCGCGGCCTCAGCCCTGAGCGCCTGCACCCTGGCGCCCAAGACCGTGCGTCCGGCCCTGGCGGTCGACAACGCCTGGCCGATCGCCCAGGCCAACGGTTCGGCGACCTCCGCCGCCGACCTGGCCTGGCGCGAGGTGTTCATCGATCCGCGCCTGCAAGGGGTGATCGACCTGGCGCTGAGCAACAACCGCGACCTGCGCGTGGCGGTGCTGAACATCGAGCGGGCCCGCGCCCAGTACCGCATCCAGCGCGCGGCCCTCGTGCCGGGCATCGACGCCACGGCGACGGGCGCGCGGGGCCAGAACTCGGCCGCCCAGACCCAGCCAGGCGTCTCGCGCGACGTCGAGGCCTACACCGCAGGCGTGGGCGTCACGGCCTGGGAGCTGGACCTGTTCGGACGGGTCCGCAGCCTCAAGGACGCGGCTCTGCAGAGCTACCTGTCCACCCGCGAGACCAGCCGCTCGGTGCAGATCAGCCTGATCGCCCAGACCGCCAACAGCTGGCTGGCCCTGGCCGCCGACCAGGACCTGCTGGCCCTGGCCCAGGAGACCCTGCGCACGCGGGAAGAGTCGCTGAAGCTGATCCGCAGCCGCTTCGACGCCGGCGCGGCCAACCAGCTGGACCTTCGCCAGGCCGAGACCCTGGCCGAGACCGCTCGCTCGGACGTGGCGACCTATGTCGCCCAGGTCGAGCAGGACAAGAACGCCCTGCGGCTGGTGGTCGGCGCCGACGTGCCCGCCGACCTGCTGCCGGCCGGCGGCCTGGTCACCGCCCAGATCCTGCCGGACCTGCCGCCCGGCATCCCGTCCGACGTGCTGACCCGCCGCCCCGACGTGCTGGCCGCCGAACATGACCTGGCCGGCGCCAACGCCAATATCGGCGCGGCGCGGGCGGCGTTCTTCCCGAGCATCAGCCTGACGGCCTCGACCGGCGTCGCCAGCGGCTCGCTGAGCAGCCTGTTCGACAGCGGCAACGGGACCTGGAGCTTCGCCCCGCGCATCAGCCTGCCGATCTTCGCTGGCGGGGCCAATGTCGCCAATCTCGACAGCGCCAAGGCCAGCCGCGACATCGCGGTGGCCAACTATGAGAAGGCGGTGCAGACCGCGTTCCGCGAGGTCTCCGACGGCTTGGCCGTGCAGTCGACGATCCAGGACCGGGTCGGCTCGCAGGAGCGCCTGGTCGCCGCCGCCAACGACTCGGTCCGCCTGTCGCGGGCTCGGTATGGGGCGGGGATCGACAGCTCCCTGACCCTGCTGGACGCCCAGCGAACGCTCTACACCGCCCAGCAGGGCCTGATCGGCGCTCGCCTGGCGCGGGCCACCAACCTGGCCACGCTATACAAGTCGCTCGGCGGCGGCGCTCCCGCCGCCCGCTGAGCTGCACCGATCCCCCGACCCCAGCGGGGGAGTGCTAGCGGCGTCGCCCCCCGACGCCGTCAAGCCGGAAGGGGCGCGCTCCCCCCAGATCCCGCGCGCCCCTTCCAACCTTGGGGGTTGGAACCTTTTCCCTCTATCCAGCCGTCATTCCCGCCCCTGTGGCGGGAACCCCTGGTTCAGCTGACGGGCAAGATCGCTTGGCGCGCCAGCGCGCCGCACCACTGCACCTGCGGCGGACAGAGGCCTTCCCGCCACAAGGGCGGGAATGACGGTCGAGAGGGGAGCGCGCCGAAGCCGAAGCCCCTCACCGTTCGCGTCGCCACGCCGAGATCGGGACCGAGCCGTCGGCGCGCGGCGTCGGCACCTGGTAGCTGAGGCTGTCGGCGGTCAGGACGTACTTGCGGCGTTGCTCGGTCCCTTCCCAGTTCGGGAACGAGGCCCCCTCGATCCGGAAGACCAGCACATGGGCGGCCGTGTCGACGGCCACGGTCCCGTAGTGGGTGGATGACCCCATCGCCGCGCTGGCGAGCTCGTCTGGCGTGGCCGTCGCCTTGTCGCCCGAGGCGACACGCAGACGCTCGCCGCTGAAGATCTGCAGGCTGTAGCGCCCCTGGGCGTCGATGATCAGCCGGCCCTTGGGGTGCTCGCCATAGTCGCGGCTGCGCGACCCGTCGGGTGCCAGGCGATCGGCCGCCGTCAGGGTCCAGGTTCCGGCCAGCGAGGACTCGGCGGCCGTAGCGCCAGTGGCCAGCAGCATTGTCGCCAGGGCCGCGCTCGCGCCCAGACCTCGCCTATGGATCAGGTTCATGTCGCCTCCAGCTCGTAACCTATTTATCAGGTTAGCTTGCCGATCCTTCGCGAAACACTGTAACCTGTCAATCCGGTTTGGAGTGCGCGATGGCGGTGAAGGCGGAGATCCGCGACGGCTTCAAGTTTCGCGGCGGCAGCCCGGCGCTGGATCTGGCGGCGACCGTGGTCGGCCGCCTGGGCGCGACGCCGCGCGATCTGCTGGCCACGTCCGCCGATCTTGACCGCTGGCTGGTGGCGGCGGAACTGGCCGAAGGCCCGCCTGGCTCCACCGAGGGCAATCTGGTCCAGGCCCGGTCGCTGCGCGAGGCGCTCTACCGCCTGGGCCTGTCGCGGGCGCAGGGCGTCGCCCTGCCCGACGTCGACCGCGACCTGCTCAACGGCTACGCCGCCCTGCCCGCCGCGTCCCTGCAGTTGGACACGGACGGCCGCGCCCGCCTGTCCGGGGATGTCCGCGGCCTGCTGGCCGAGTTGGCCCGCGAGGGCGTGTCGCTGCTGGGCGGCGACTTTTGGCACCGCATCCGCCAATGCGAAGGCCCGCCCTGCGCGGTGCTGTTCGTCGACACCTCGCGCAAGGGCGACCGCCGCTGGTGCTCGATGAGCGCGTGCGGCAACAAGGCCAAGGTGGCGGAGTGGCGGAAGCGGGAGCGGGAGCGGGGGTGAGACCGTGCGTCCTTCGAGGCCCGCTACGCGGGCGCCTCAGGATGAGGAAATCAGAGCCAACCCACGTTCCTCATCCTGAGGCGCGAGCCGAAGGCGAGCCTCGAAGGACGCACCGCCTCACAACGGCAGCTGCACCGTACTCTTGACCTCTTCCAGCACCGCATAGGTGCGCGTCTCGCGCACGCCCGGCATCTTCACCAGGATGTCGCCGAGGAATCCGCGATAGGCCTCCATGTCGCGCACCCGGGCCTTGATCAGGTAGTCGAACCCGCCGGCCACCATGTGGCACTCCAGGATCTCGGGCGCGCGACGCACGGCGGCGGCGAAGTCCTCGAACACCTCGCCGGTCGTGCGGTCCAGCACCACCTCGACGAAGATCAGCAGGGCGCGATCGACCTTGGCCGGGTCGAGCAGGGCCGCGTAGCCGGTGATGAAGCCCCGCTCGCGCAACCGCCGCACCCGATCGAAGGTGGCCGCCGGCGACAGGTTGCAGCGCTTGGCCAGCTCGGCGTTGGTGATGCGGCCGTCGGCCTGCAGAACCCGCAAAAGCCGGCGATCGGTATCGTCCAGAGCAGACATCGCCATTTCCCCTTCCAGCCGAAGATAGTTCGGAATTTTATACCAACAAACAAAGCACCTTCGCCATACCCCGGCCTATACCCTCGATCGTCCTAGCGAGCTTGGCCGCCACTCCCCCCGGCGCCCTGGCGGACTCGGACCGGCCTCCGCCTTCCCCCCGGCGGAGCGCAGACATGGCGCCCTCTCCCCCGTCGGCGCCGTGTGAGAGCGGAAGGGACGCGCGACCTCCCCCCGTATCGCGTCCCTTCCCACCTCTCCCCTTCCCGATCATGCTCCGGCCTGACGTCGGCGCTCGGTGCGCGGCCCTCGTCCTTCGACAAGCTCAGGATGAGGACCGTTGCAGGCCCGAGCGCTGGAAAAACCTCATCCTGAGCCTGTCGAAGAACGAGGTTTTCGCCTCGGAGGGGCGTGGATTTCGTGACAGGCTGACGCAGCCTCGGAGCGAATAGCGATACTGGGCGCTTTCGCCGAAGATCATACAGTCTGGACGCACAACAAACGAAGCACCTTCGAACAATCCAGGGATATAGCGACGATATCCACCAACGAGGCGACCATGACCGATTGGGACTCCCTGGACGACGGCAAGTATCGTGACGAGGCGGCGGTGATCGCCGATCTGCTGGCCGCCCAGCCCCTGAGCGGCGAAGACCGCGCCGCGGTTCGCGCCGAGGCCGAGGCCCTGGTTCGCGGCGCCCGCCGCAGCGTCCGCAAGCAGGGCGTGGTCGAAAGCTTCCTGCAGGAGTTCAGCCTCGGCACCCGCGAAGGCCTGGCCCTGATGTGCCTGGCCGAGGCCCTGCTGCGCACGCCCGACGACGACACCCGCGACAAGCTGATCGCCGAGAAGATCGGTTCGGCCGACTGGGCCAGCCACCTGGGCGGCAGCGACAGCCTGTTCGTCAACGCCTCGACCTGGGGCCTGATGCTGACCGGCAAGATCGTCGAGCCGGACGACCAGGCCCAGAAGGACCTGCCGGCGTTTATCAAAAAGATCGCCGGCCGCCTGGGCGAGCCGGTCATCCGCGCCGCCGTCGGCCAGGCCATCCGCATCATGGGCGAGCAGTTCGTGCTGGGCCGCACCATCGAGGCGGCCATCAAGCGCGCCGCCGGCGACGGCGACATCTGCAGCTTCGACATGCTGGGCGAAGGCGCCCGCACCGCCGCCGACGCCGCCCGCTACGAGAAGGCCTATGCCGACGCGATTCAGACGGTCGGCAAGCTGTCGAACAAGGCAGGTCCGGAAGCCGGCCACGGCGTGTCGGTCAAGCTGTCGGCCCTGACGCCGCGCTACGAAGCCACGCAGGAAGCCCGCGTCTGGGACGAGCTCTATCCGCGCGTCCTGCGCCTGGCCAAGATCGCCGCCAAGCACGACTTGAATTTCACCATCGACGCCGAAGAAGCGGACAGACTTGCGCTGTCGCTGAAGCTGCTGGACCGCCTGTGCCGCGAACCCGAGCTGGGTGCATGGACCGGTCTCGGCCTGGCCGTCCAGGCCTACCAGAAGCGCTGCCCCGAGGTGATCGCCCGCCTGACCGCCCTGTCTAAGGAAACCGGCCGCCGCCTGATGGTCCGCCTGGTCAAGGGCGCCTACTGGGACAGCGAGATCAAGCGCGCCCAGGTCGCCGGCCGGCCGGACTATCCGGTCTACACCACCAAGCCGGCGACGGACCTGTCGTACCTGGTCTGCGCCAAGGCCCTGATCGCGGCCGCCCCGCACCTCTACGCCCAGTTCGCCACCCACAACGCCCACACCCTGGCGGCCGTGGTGCGGATGTCGAAGAACGCCGGCGTGAAGATCGAGCACCAGCGCCTGCACGGCATGGGCGAGGCGCTCTACAAGGCCGCCGACGACCTCTATGACGGCGTGGTGCTGCGGGCCTACGCCCCGGTCGGCGGCCACGAGGACCTGCTGCCCTACCTGGTCCGCCGCCTGCTGGAGAACGGCGCCAACACCAGCTTCGTCCACGCCCTGCTCGACGAGCGGGTGCCGGTCGAGAAGGTGGTGGTCGATCCGATCACCGCCGTCGAGGCCCATCCCGACCGCCACGCCAAGATCCCGACGCCGATCGACGTCTATGGCCCGCGCCGCAGGAACAGCGCCGGCCTGGACCTGTCGACCAAGGCCGACCGCGACCGCCTGGCCGCCCATGTGGCCGAACTGGACAAGCTGACCCTGTCGGCCGGCCCGCTGGTCGGCGGCAAGCTGACGGCCGGCGCCCCGCCGATGCCGGTGCAGAGCCCAACCGACCATGGCCGCGTGGTCGGCGTGGTCTCCGAGGCCCAGTTGCCGCAGATCGACCAGGCCTTCCGCCTGGCTCGCGCCGCCCAGCCCGCCTGGGATCAGGCCGGCGGCCCGGCCCGCGCCGAGGTGCTGCGCGCCATGGGCGACGCCTTGGAGGCCAATATCGAGCGCCTGTGCGCCATCCTCTCGCGCGAGGCCGGCAAGACCCTGCCCGACGCCATCGCCGAGGTGCGCGAGGCGGTCGACTTCTGCCGCTACTACGCCAAGCTGGCCGAAGAACAGTTCGGCCTCGCCGGCGAGGTCCTGACCGGCCCGGTCGGCGAAACCAACAGCCTGCGCCTGGCCGGGCGCGGCGTCTTCGTCTGCATCAGCCCGTGGAACTTCCCCCTGGCCATCTTCACAGGCCAGGTCGCCGCGGCCCTGGCCGCCGGCAACGCGGTTCTGGCCAAGCCGGCCGAACAGACCCCGCTGATCGCCTATGAGGCGGTGAAGCTGTACCACGCCGCTGGCCTGGACCATCGCCTGCTGGCCCTGCTGCCAGGACGCGGCGAGACCGTCGGCGCGGCCCTGACCGCCCACGAGGGCTTGGACGGCGTGGCTTTCACCGGCGGCACCGACACCGCCTGGCGGATCAACCAGACCCTTGCGCAACGCCAAGGGCCCATCGTGCCGTTCATCGCCGAGACCGGCGGCCTCAACGGCATGTTCGTCGACACCACCGCCCAGCGCGAGCAGGTGATCGACGATGTGATCCTGTCGGCCTTCGGCAGCGCCGGCCAGCGCTGCTCGGCGCTGCGCCTGCTGTTCCTGCCGCACGACACCGCCGACCATGTCATCGAGGGCCTGAAGGGCGCGATGGACGCCCTGGTCCTGGGCGACCCTGCCCAGGCCGTCACCGACGTGGGCCCGGTCATCGACGCTGACGCCAAGGCCGCGCTGGATCAGCACCTGGTCCGCCTGAACCGCGAGGCCAAGGTGCTGCACCAGCTGACGGCGCCGGAAACGGGCACGTTCTTCGCCCCGGTGCTGGCCGAGATCCCGACCGCCGACTTCCTGGAACGCGAGGTGTTCGGCCCGGTGCTGCACGTGGTGCGCTACCGACCCGAGGACCTGGAACAGGTCGCCGGCGCCCTGGCGGCCCGCCGCTACGGCCTGACCCTGGGCGTCCACTCGCGGATCGAGAGCTTCGCGGCCGACGTCCAGCGGCTGGTCCCGGCCGGCAACTGCTACGTCAACCGCTCGATGACCGGCGCCGTGGTCGGCGTCCAGCCGTTCGGCGGCGAGGGCCTGTCGGGCACGGGCCCCAAGGCCGGCGGTCCGCACGCCCTGATGCGCTACGCGGTCGAGCGGGCGCTCAGCATCAACATCACCGCCCAGGGCGGGGACCCGACGCTGCTGAATCTGTAGGCGACCGCCCTCCAAATCCTTCTCCCCTTGCGGGAGAAGGTGTCGGCGAAGCCGACGGATGAGCAACCATGTTGATCAGGCGTGGCGAACCCAGRGCTGCTGTCGCTTGAGGACGAGGTTTGCGGCTTCGACGAGTTTTCGCATGACGGCGACGATGGCGACCTTGGGCGGTTTGCCGGCGGCCAGGAGGCGATCGGCGNGCTGCTGTCGCTTGAGGACGAGGTTTGCGGCTTCGACGAGTTTTCGCATGACGGCGACGATGGCGACCTTGGGCGGTTTGCCGGCGGCCAGGAGGCGATCGGCGAAGATCTTGAAGGCGGCATCGAAGCGCTTGGCGGCGATGGCGGCCAGATAGAGCATGCGGCGAGGTCGGCTTCGACCGCCGCCGATGAAGCTCTGGCCCTTCCATTGGCCCGACTGGCGGTCGAAGGGAGCCACGCCCAGCAGGCTGGCGGGCTGGCCGCGCTTGAGGGCGCCCAGYTCGGGCATGCGGATCACCAGGCTGGCGGCCACCAGCGGCCCGACACCTGGCAGAGACCGCAGCAGCGTCCAGCGGGCCAGAAGGTCGGGCCAGGCCTTGAGCGCGGCCAGGATCTCGCGCGCCAGCCGGGCCTTCAGCCGCGCCAGGCTCTGGATCTGCTCGCCCAGGCTGGCGGCCAGATCGGGCAGGGTCACATGCTCCATGAAGGTCTTCAGCTGGGCGGCCTGGTCGCTGATCTGCTCGTAGGCCGTCAGGCGTTCGGCCAGATGGGCCAGGCGCGGGTCCTGGGCCGCCCGCACCGTGTCCACCTGCGCCGTCGCCGCCGCGATCAGCGCCGCATCCAGCCGGTCGGTCTTGGCCCGCCGCCGCTTGAGGCGCGCGAACAGCTTCACCTCCAGCGGCTGGTGCACCACCACCTCCAGCCCCGCCGCCTCAAGTCTGGCCCGCACGCCGCGCTCGTAGCCCGCCGTCGCCTCCAGCCCCACGCGTCTGACGCCGCGTTCCGCCAGCCAGGCGATCAGCCCTTCCCAGCCCGCTGCGTCGTTGGCCACCCGATGCTGCTCGGCCCTGCCGAGCACGGCCGCATCCAACTGGCGCTTGCCCACATCGATCCCGGCGATCGTTGTGCTAGACTTGTTCCTATCCATCGATCCCATCCTTGTGGCTCCGGACCCATACGTCCCTGCAACCATCCGGGTCATGGATATGCCAGCGGCGACCAGGCTCACCCGCAGCGCCAAAACGCTCAGGGGTTATCGGTCCCTCCGCCGGCGGTCCGCCTGGTGCTGAGAACACCAGGCGGACGTCCCGGAAGACACCAGCAGCTTACCGCTTCTCCAACAGACAAGGGGT